>CAYTMR010000011.1:0-40030 GCA_964438855.1 uncultured Micromonosporaceae bacterium | reverse complement strand
CGGGTCGTACTCCTTGATCCAGTTGTATTCGAGCTGCAGCGCCTCCACCTCGGTGCCGACGGTCACCCAGTCCACCGAGGCCGCGGTGGTGACCATCTGTTGGGTGCGCGGGTGCAGGGCCCACAGGTCGCCGAAGTACGAGTTGAGGCGGCTGCGCAGGTTCTTGGCCTTGCCGACGTAGATGACCCGGCCGTGGGGGTCACGGAAGCGGTAGACGCCTGGTGACTCGGGAATCGTGCCGGGAGCAGGGCGATACGTCGACGGGTCTGCCACGTCGATCAAGCCTAGTCGGCGGGTCCGACTCCGGCTGTGCGCGAACGCGGGCCGCGTTACGACGCTGCCTCTAGTCGCTGACGAAGTTCCTTCGTGACGCCCTCGTCGTGGAACCCGCCGGTGGGGAGGAGCACGTCGTGGTACTCCTCCGGGATGATCTTGTGCACCTCCGCTAGGTGATCATCGCCTTCGGCGGGGAGGGTCACCTGTGGTGGGCTGCCCATCGTCACTGCCAGCGGCCCGGCGGCCCGCACTGAGTACGGCCACGGGAAGTTGGTGACCGCGCACATGTGGTGTGCGTAGATGACGCGTACCTGATCGACCGTCTGAGCGTCCGCAGGCTCGTAGCCGAACGTCTCGGCCGCGCACAGGATCTTCCCGTCGTCGTCATGGAAGTGATGACCGTGTGCGGCGTGCTCCTCGACGCTCGCCTCTTCCAGGATCGTCACGACTCGGTGAGCGAGCTGCTGCTCCAGCGTCGGTTCTGAGGCGCTACTCAGCCCTCGGAGAGCAAGCGCGGCCCCGACGGCGAGAAGCACCGCCACGAAAGCCCACAGCCGGGCTCGGCCGCGTGAAGCGGGGCGAGACTCAGTATCGACGTTTGTACTCACATCGTGATCGTGGCACAAGATCGGGCCGCGGAAAAGATCCGCGGCCCGCCTCGTGGGAACGCTTCCATGCTACGCCGAGACGATCCAACCGTCCTCGAGGGCTATCGGCCTGCTCGGCAGCGGCTCTGGCGCAGGTCCTCGGATCACCGAGCCGTCGGTCGCGGAGAAGGTGGTTCCGTGACAGGTGCAGTTGATGCCGTCGGCATTGACCGAGCTGACCAGGCAACTGGCATGGGTGCAGGTGGCGCTGAAGGCTCGCCAGTCGTCCTCAGCGGGACGGGTCACCACGACGTTCCGCTCGGTATCAATGAAGCCTCCGCCGACGGGGACCTGGTCGACGGCGACGATGGCTCTCTCCGGCCGGTCACCTCTGTCTCCTCCGCCCTGGCGAGAGGTGTCAGCACCAGGCTGGCCACCAGGTTCGGCGTCGGCACTACAGGCGGCCAGTAGCGCCGTGGCTCCCACGACACCGGCACCGGCCAACACCCCACGTCGCGTGGTGCGGTGCGCACAGGCTCCGGCGTCGGTCTCCGCCGGCTCCTCGGTCATAGAGATTCCTTCCTATGAGTGGGTGGCTACCCCAGACGGTACGGAAGCCAGAAAGCAGTGGTTCAACGCCGGGTGGTGCGTTGCCTCCGCGCGGTGGTGCCCACCTGTCCGTTCGCGCCCTTCGTGGCCGCTTTCCGCGCGGTTGTCTTGCCCGCACTCGCGGTTGCTCGTCTGTTGGCGCCAGCACCCCGGCCGGCTTGCGGCGTGCCATTGGCCTGGGCCCCCCGCATGCTTGCAGCGGTGGGCTCGCCGCTGGCGTCTCCAGGGAGGCCAAGCATGTGGCGTAGGAACCGCCCGGTGTGGCTCTCGGCTGTCTCGGCGAGCTCTTCAGGCGTCCCCGCGGCGACGACCGTGCCGCCTCGGTGGCCGCCCTCTGGGCCCATGTCGATCAACCAGTCGGCGTTCTTGATCACGTCGAGGTTGTGCTCGATCACGATCACGGTGTTGCCCTTGTCGACGAGTCCTTGCAGCACGCTCAGCAACTTGCGGATGTCCTCGAAATGCAACCCGGTGGTCGGCTCGTCGAGGACGTACACCGTCCGACCGGTGGAGCGCTTCTGCAGTTCGGAGGCGAGCTTGACACGCTGGGCCTCGCCGCCAGACAGAGTGGGAGCCGGCTGTCCCAGTCGGACGTAGCCGAGCCCGACGTCGACGAGCGTTCGCAGGTGCCGGTGGATCGCCGGGATGGCGGAGAAGAACTCCGCCGCATCCTCGATCGGCATGTCCAGCACCTCGGCGATGGTGCGGCCCTTGTAGTGGACCTCCAAGGTCTCACGGTTGTACCGTGCGCCCTTGCAGACCTCACACGGAACGTAGACGTCCGGAAGGAAGTTCATTTCGATCTTGATGGTCCCGTCGCCTGCACAGTTCTCACACCGGCCGCCCTTGACATTGAACGAGAACCGCCCCGGTCCGTACCCGCGCACCTTGGCCTCGGTGGTCTCCGCGAACAGCCTGCGGATGTGGTCGAACACGCCGGTATACGTAGCCGGGTTGGACCGCGGGGTACGGCCGATCGGTGACTGGTCCACACCCACCACCTTGTCGACGTGTTCGAGGCCGGTGACCCGGGTGTGCCGGCCCGGCACCAGACGGGCGCCGTTGATGTGGTTGGCCAGTACCGCGTACAGGATGTCATTGACCAAGGTCGACTTGCCCGATCCGCTCACCCCGGTCACTGCGATGAACTGCCCCAACGGGAAACGCACGGTCAGGTTGCGCAGATTGTTCTCACGGGCGCCGGTGACCACCAGTTCCCGGCCAGGAGTCTGAGGACGACGGGTCTTCGGCACTGGGATCGACCGTCGACCAGCGAGGTAATCACCCGTCAGCGACTCCGACTTCTTCATCAGTTCAGCGACGGGGCCGCTATGGACGATGTGACCGCCGCGCTCCCCCGCCCCCGGGCCGATGTCCACTACCCAGTCCGCTGCGCGGATGGTGTCCTCGTCGTGCTCCACCACGATCAGGGTGTTGCCGAGATCGCGAAGCCGCAGCAGAGTGTCGAGCAGCCGCTGGTTGTCGCGCTGATGCAGCCCGATCGACGGCTCGTCCAGCACGTAGAGCACCCCGACCAGTCCAGAGCCGATCTGGGTAGCCAGGCGGATCCGCTGCGCCTCACCGCCGGAGAGAGTGCCGGCTGGTCGATCCAGTGACAGGTAGTCCAGGCCGACGTCGACCAGGAACTGCAGCCGCGCGTTGATCTCCTTGAGAACGCGCTCGACGATGAGCTTCTGCCGGTCGGTGAGGGTCATCTCGCTGAGCATCTGCGCGCACTCGCCCACCGACAGGGCACACACCTCGGCGATGTTGCGGCCACCTACCGTGACCGCGAGTACTTCAGGCTTGAGCCGGGCCCCGCCGCAGGCGCCGCACGGCACATCCCGCATGTAGCCCTCGTACCGCTCCCGGGACCACTCCGACTCGGTGTCGGCGTGGCGACGCTCCAGCCACTGCACCACACCTTCGAACCCGGTGTAGTAGGAACGGACGCGTCCAAACCGGTTGCGGTAACGCACGTGGACCTGGTCTTCCGATCCGTAGAGGATCGTCTTCTGGACCCGGGCCGGCAACGCCCGCCATGGGGTGTCGAGGTCGAACCCTTCCTGCTCGCCGAGTGCCCCTAGCAGGCGCAGGAAGTACTCGCTGGTCTGGCCGCCCGACCACGGCTGGATCGCCCCTTCCCGGAGGCTCAGTTCGGGGTCGGGGATGACGAGTTCGGGGTCGACTTCCTTACGGACGCCGATACCAGTACAGACCGGGCAAGCACCGTAGGGCGAGTTGAACGAGAACGAGCGCGGCTCCATCGCCTCGAAGCTCAGGTCGCAGTACGTGCAGGCGAGGTGCTCGGAGAACATCCGCTCCCGCTGCTCGTCGTCCTCCGGCAGGTCGACGAAGTCAAGGAGCACCGTGCCGCCGGAGAGCCCCAGCGCGGTCTCGACCGAGTCGGTGAGCCGCTGCTTGGCGCTGCTCTTGACGGTGAGTCGGTCGACCACCACCTCGATGGTGTGCTTCTCCTGCTTCTTGAGCTTGTGGGGCTTGGCACCGGTGAAGTCGGTCAGCGGGCGTACGACCCCGTCGACGCGCACCCGGGCGTAGCCCTTGGACTGCAGCTCGGCGAACAGGTCGACGTACTCCCCTTTGCGACCGCGCACCACCGGTGCGAGCACCTGGAAGCGGGTGCCGTCGGGCATGGCCAGCACTCGGTCGACGATCTGCTGCGGGGTCTGGCGGGCAACCGGACGACCGCAGTTGGGGCAGTGCGGCTCACCGATGCGGGCGAACAGAAGCCGCAGGTAGTCGTAGATCTCAGTGATGGTACCGACGGTGGAGCGGGGGTTACGTGACGTCGATTTCTGGTCGATCGACACTGCCGGCGACAGACCTTCGATGAAGTCGACGTCCGGCTTGTCCATCTGTCCGAGGAACTGGCGAGCGTAGCTCGACAGCGACTCCACGTATCGCCGCTGGCCTTCGGCGAAGATGGTGTCGAACGCGAGGCTGGACTTACCTGAACCTGACAAACCCGTGAAGACGATCAAGGCGTCGCGCGGCAATTCGAGATTGACGTCGCGCAGATTGTGCTCCCGCGCTCCGCGGATGATCAGGCGATCGGCCACAGCCCGCTACTCCTGGTGGATTAAATGATGTTTGTCCGGTTCAGCGACACGACATGAGTGCCGGGGCAACTGTAGCCCCGGGGGCTGACACCGGCCGGTCGGGACGCGCGCCCCGCACAGCCGCTCCGCCCACCGAAATCGACGCGATACTCTCTACCCTGCCTCCGAGGCAGTGCCGCAGGCCATGGGCCAAGCTAGCACGCACGGCGCGATCCTCCCTTCTCGGGCATGTGAGGGTGCCCACGCCAGCTCGGTTCGGGCGCCTGCGACGGGACGGGAACATCCCTTACCGTCTAGGGGTGACCTACACCGGAGCCGTAACACCGGGCGGGCCTGCCGCCACTCGCGAGTTGAACGAGCTGACCATCACCAAGCAGTCGGTCGGATTCCTCGACAACAACGCCTACCTGTTGCGGTGCCGCCAGACCGGCAAGCAGTTGTTGATCGACGCCGCGGACGAGGCCGGCAAGTTGCTCGACCTGATCGGCGACGCGGGCTTGTCAGCGGTGGTGACCACCCATCGGCACGCCGACCACTGGCAGGCGCTCGCCGAGGTCGTGTCCGCCACCGGTGCTGAGTCCATCGCGCACCCGGACGACGCGGAGGAACTGCCGGTGGTCACCCGCACCGTCACCGACGGCGACGTCATTCAGGTAGGGCTTTGCCAGTTGGAGGTCATCCATCTGGTAGGGCACACGCCTGGCTCCATCGCCCTGCTCTACCGTGACCCGACGGGCGCGCCACACCTGTTCACCGGTGACTCTCTCTTCCCTGGAGGGCCTGGCCGCACGACCGGCGGCGACGATTTCGACTCTCTCATGCATGACCTTCAGACGAAGGTCTTCGACCGTCTACCCGACGAGACGTGGTTCTATCCCGGGCACGGCAACGACAGCACCCTGGGTGCCGAGCGGCCCGCGATCCCCGACTGGTTGGCCCGCCGCTGGTGACGACGTCGTCCGAACACCCCTAGCGACATGCCGTGTGCGCCGTCTCCTCCTGGCGCGCAGGCGGAGCCGTCAACGGTTGGTTCCGGCTCGCGCTGGTGTCGGACGACCGGCGCGGGCTCTTCGCCGTCGAGAAGCGGCTGCTCAGTGCCCCGGCCCCGATCAGTGCCAGCCCGCCGAGACCGGCAGTGACGAAACCCCACCCGGCCGAGCTGCGGTCGATCATCATGCCCACGAGGGGGGCGCCCAGGGCCATCCCGATGCGGGTAGCGGAGTCCAACAGTCCTAGCGCCGTGCCGCGCACCTGCGCCGGGGCGAGCCGGCTCACCCGCTCCGTGCTGGCCGCGAACATGGGCGCCACGGTAAGGCTCATCGGCACCAGTGCCACGGCCAGCAGCCACCACGGGCGGTTGACGAGTCCGGCCGGTAGTGCCAGCAACGTCAGCACTAGCGCCAGCGTGGCTTGCGAGAAGGAGCGCCGGACCGCGCCGTAGAGGAGGCCCCCAACGGCGGAGGTCCCCGCCATGGCCGCGATCACGACTCCGGTCCAGCGAGTCTCCTCGTGTGTCTCGAGGGTGGCGATCATCGCCAGTTCGGCCCCGATCAGGGTGAACAAGGCGCCGACCACTATCAGCAGGGCACCGGTCATTCTGCCGTCGAGCCAGCCGCGCGGTCGCGCCGCGTCGACCGCGTGCGGAGCCTGGTCCGCTCTCCTGACGGGCAGGTTGGCTAGGTGCAGGATGATCGTGACGAGCGCGAACCACAGCCCGGTGCCGACCAGGGCGACGGTCGACGAGAAGTGGACCAGCACGACGATCGTGACGGACGGTCCGACGATGAACGCGGTCTCCGTGGCCACGGCGTCGAGTGAGAAGGCGGTACGGTGCTGGGCCTCGGGGACCAGCGCCATGAGGTAGTGGCGAGCCAACAGCGAGACCGGGAGCGTGACCGCCCCTGCCGGTAGCGCCAACGGCAAGAGGACCGGGTACGGCAGCAGCGGGACGCACAACCAGAAGGCCGCCGACGCCGTGCCGGCAATCAGCACCACCGGACGGGCGCCGTGCCGGTCGATGAATCTACCCAGCAGCGGTGCTCCGACAGCGGTACCGACCATCGTTGCGGTACCGACCAGGCCGGCCGCAGTGTAGCCTCGGTCGAGCGCCGTGACCACGTGAAGGGTCATCAGTACTCCCACCGCGGCCATGGGCAGACGTGCCATGAACATCAGCAAGACCGTCGTGCCCACCCGGGGTAGCGCGAAGAGTCGCCGATACGGCCGAGGTATCACGCCGCCGCTGCCTTCCGTCCGACCGGACGCGGCAAGGCTGCCGACGGCAGCGGACGCCGTTGGGTCCTCATCTTCCGCCCACCCCCTGCGCTCGATCCCAGCAACATACGTGAGCTCTGCGCCCGCCAGGAGGGGCCCGTCGCGCATAGGAGTCAGGTCACGCTGACTGAGCTGCGGATGAAGGAAGCGATCAGCAACGACCATTTATGTTGATCAGTTGATTATTGTCCACACAGAGAGATATGGTTCTACTAACGTCAATCCCCGTGAGATTGCGAGATCGTCATGCCGCCTCCCACTCGGTGCCCGGGCGAGCGCCGCCCCGCACCCTCGAACCGCAAGCGCTCCCCGTCACTGCTGCGGATCGCCAGCGTCATCCTCCTGGCCGGTGCTCTGCTCACCGTCCCCGCCACGTCAGCCGCCGCAAACCCACCCACGCCGCAGAACCTGTATGCCGCGAGCGTCAGCGCGACCTCGGTCACCTTGTGGTGGGGGACGGGGCCGCTCACCGAGCAGACCCACTGGCGGGTCTACCGCGACGGGGAGTTGGTCGCCGTCGAAGACTTCGGCTACCACCTGTCCACCGAGCTCACGCCGGGGACCACCTACTCCTTCGTCGTCGTCGCCGTGCACGTCCGCAACGGGGCCACGTCCGCGCCGTCCGAGACCCTCACCGTGACCACCGACAGCGTCGACCTGAGCGCCCCGACCGGTTTCCGGACGGTGGAGGTGTCCCCGGCCAGGGTCGTCCTCGAATTCGACCGACCCACGTACGAGGCCGATGTCTGGTCCTACCACGTCTACGACGGTGATGAACGGATGGCCGTCGCCGGCAGGTACCCATGGTCGCCGACGGTGGTGCTCACGGTCCGCCAGCTACAACCTGGCAGCGAGCACACCTTCACTGCGCGCATCGTCCGCAGCGGCTTCCACTCGGCCCCGTCGGACCCGTTGGTGGTGACCACACCGACCACCACCGACACCACGGCGCCGACGACGCCCACCGGGTTGACCGGCGAAATCATTCCCTACAGCTGCGACACGGCCGTCCTGTCCTGGCAAGAGTCGACCGACGACCGTGACGCCCCGGAAGATCTCGACTACGAGGTGCTGATCAACGGTGTGGTCAGCGCCCATTGGGCGCGGGGAGAAGGGAGCAAGATGTTGGTCCTCAATGGCACTGGTGACCACCAGCTCGCCGTCCGAGCCGTCGACAGCTCCGGCAACGCCTCGCCGCCCAGCGGCCATATCACTGTGACCGTCGACCCGAACTGCGTTCCGTGATGAGAAGGACCGTCCGCCCTGCGAGGGCGGACGGTCCCGTCTCCTGCGGCGTCGCGCCAGTTTGATCGTGTACCGGACGGGAACGCCAAGGGCACGGCTAGCGCGATGCGACGGGAGGAGGCGCGCCCTCGGTGTGGCAGAGCCAGGCGCAACCCACTCCACCGGTCTCCGTGGTGGTGATGACCCACAACCGGTGTGAGGAGCTGTGCCGCACGCTGACGCGGATGACCTCACTGCCGGAGCGGGTCCCGATCATCGTCATGGACAACGGGTCGACCGACGACACGGTCGAGACGACCCGACACCAGTTTCCCGACGTATCTGTGGTGCGTTGCGGGGCGAATCTGGGCGCGGTGGCGCGCAACCTCGGCGTGGCGTTGGCGCGGACCCCCTACGTGGCCTTCTGTGATGACGACACATGGTGGCAACCAGGTTCCTTGAGCTGTGCAGCGAACCTGCTCGACGCCCACCCACGGCTCGCCTCGATCACCGCACGTATCCTCGTCGAGCCGGACCTGCGTGAGGATCCCATCACACCTGAGCTACGCCACTCACCCGTACCCGCCCCGCCAGACCTGCCCGGACCGGCGCTGATGAGCGTGTTGGCGGGAGCCACCATGTTCCGCGTCTCAGCCTTTCAACAGGTCGGCGGGTTCTCGCGCAAGCTATGGCTCGGTGGTGAGGAGGAACTCCTCTCCCTGGACCTGGCCAGCCGAGGCTGGTGGATGTGCTGGGCGGAGAACGTGGTGGTCCATCACGCACCATCGCGCCAGCGCGACTCACGCCGCCGACGTCAGCTTGGAATCCGCAACACCATCTGGACCAGCTGGTTGCGTCGTCCGGTACCAGTGGCGGTCCGCCGGACCGCGGCGGTGCTACGCCAAGCGCCACGGGACCGGGCCACGCTCGCGGCGGTTCTCGAAGCAGCAGCCGGGGCTCCTTGGGTGTTACGGGAGCGACGCGTGGTCCCGCCGGGGGTGGAGGCGGCCCTGCAGACTCTGGAGGCCACGCAACTGCGCTCACCTGCCCGCCGGTATGTCGGCTGACCGGCATCCGCCGGTGATCAACACCGACCGGGGGTTCTCATCGCCTACGCTCGAAACGTGACCGACTCGACCACCGCTCCCCTCAACAAGCCGCGGCCCACGCCCAGCCCGCTCGACCCGTGGCCGGACACCGTCACCTGGCACCCCGTCTCGCGCCGGCTGATCGCTGTCGAGCTGATCCGACTAGCGGCTGGCCTCGCCGTCCTCTCCGTCGTCGTCGTGGTGGCCGACGTGGTCGGATGGCCCTTCCTCCGCGAAGGCTTCGCGTTCCTCGCCGTCTACGGTCTGCTTCGTGGGATCGCCACAGTGCGGGCGGTACCGGCCTGGGGATACGCCGAGCGGGAGCGGGACCTGCTGGTCCGCCGCGGACTGCTGATCCGGCGGTTGTCGATCGTCCCGTACGCGCGGATGCAGTTCGTCGACGTCACCGCCGGGCCGCTGGAGCGGCTGTTCGGGTTGGCAACCGTCCAACTGCACACCGCCGCTGCGGCCAGCGACGCTCGTGTGCCCGGTTTGCCGCCGGAGGAGGCGTCCCGGCTGCGCGACCGGCTGGCGGCGCTGGGTGAGGACGCCACGGAGGGACTGTGAACCATCAGGCCGCCCTAGGGATGGAGAGAGTGCAGCGCCTCCACCCCCTCACGCCCCTCCTCACCGGGTTCAAGGCGATCACCGCGATGGTGGCGGTCATCTCGGTCCAGGGTGCTTTCCGGCTGGGTTTGCAGGGCTTCATCGGCACCATCGTGGTCACGATGTGCCTCGCAGTCGCGTTCTCCGTGGTCAGCTGGCTGGTCACGGGCTACCAGGTGGTCGGACGGGAGCTACGCATCCACGAAGGCCTACTGGTACGCCGCTCCCGCGCGATCCCGTTGGAGCGTCTGCAAGCGGTGGAGGTGGTGCGACCGCTGCTGGCACGAATACTGGGACTGGCCGAGTTGCGGCTGGAGGTGGTCGGCGGCGGCAAGACCGAGGCGCCGCTGGCCTACCTCACGGTCGCCGACGCAGTTTCGCTGCGCCAACGGCTGCTCGCCCTGGCCCGTGGCAGTGGCGCCGCTGTCGCTCCGCCCCAGCCGGACAGCGCGCTGACCGCCGGAATCACCCCGGACCAGGCACCGGCCGACGTGTCGACCGACGACGTCACGACCGCGCCCTCGCCCGCTGAGCGGCACCTCCACACCGTCGTGAACCGGGACGTGCTGGTCAGCCAGGTGTTGACGCCTCAGGTGGTGGTCCTTCCACTGGCCATCGTGACCGTGGTGTCACAGTACTGGTTCGGTGGTACCTGGGGGTTCGTCGCGATGGTGAGCATGCTCGTCGCGATCATCGGCGTGGTCCAGCAGCCGGCCCGCCGGGTCCTGGCCGACTGGAACTTCCGACTCTCGGTCGCCGAGACCGGACTACGGGTTCGACACGGCCTCACCGAGCTGCGCAGCCAGACCGTGCCGGTGCACCGTATCCAGGCGGTCGTCGTGGTGTGGCCACTTCTGTGGCGTGGGATGCGGTGGCTGCGTTGCCGTCTCCACGTGGCCGGTTACGGCCTGGCACAGGTCGACACCGCAGACCGGTTGCTGCCGGTAGGTGATCTCGCCACCGGCCGGCGACTGGTCGCCGAGGTACTCGGTGGAGTGGACCTGACCGCGCTGCCGCTACGCCCCGCTCCGGCCCGGGCCCGCTGGATCGCCCCTCTGAGCGGGCCAATCCTCGCCGCCAGCCTGGACGACCGGGTCTTCGCCGTCCGTGACCGCCGGATCACCCGGGAGATCGTCCTGGTGCCGTACTCGCGCATCCAGAGCGTTCGGCTGGTACAGGGGCCTCTCCAACGCCTGTTCGGGCTCGCCACCGTTCACACCGACGCAGCTGGCGGTCTCACCGCCACGGCACGTCACCGTGATCTCGCCGAGGCCCGCGAGCTCGCCGCCGAACTCACGGAACGGGCGAGGATCGCGCGTGAGGCTGATCGAGCAGCATCGCCGTCCGACGGCGACGCAGCCACACCCAGCTGAACCAACCGCACCCGAGGGTCACCGCCAACGCCCCGGGCAGCTTCGCCAGCGGCGCCACGCCCAACCCGCTCGGTAGCACCAACGCGGTGAGCACGACTGTCGCCGACGCGAGCCACCGGCGCACCGCGGGATCGCCGATCGCGGTGGCGAGGACCGCCAACGCTGGCAGGGCGTACCACGGGTAGAGCACTGGCCCGAGCAGCGCCGTGGCGGCGAACGCACTCCCGGCAGCGGCCACCACCGCCTGGGTGTCACCGGCTCGCCGTACCGCCCGGCGCAGTAGCACAGCACCGATCACCATCAAAGCGATCAGTCCGAGCAGACGCGCGACGGTCACCGCCGAGTCGTACGCCCCCGGCCAGCCCAGTCCTCGCAGGAGGTAGCCGATGGTCATGCCGATGCCGGTAGGTGGGGACGTCCACTGCACCAGTGAACTCGTGCCGGACAGCGCGAAGATCCAGCCCCACCCGAGCCCAGTACCGACACTGAGCCCGACGAAGGCGGCGGTCGCGGTGGCACCAAGCGCCATCGCCGCCCGGCGCTCACGCGCCCCAAACACGAGGACGACGGCGAACGGGATCGCCACCACGGCGGTAATTTTGACCGCTACGGCGGCGCCGAGCAGGACACCGGACACGGTCGGCCGAGTCCAGCGTCCGCCGATCCGCGGGCCGACCGCCGGTGCCGCGAGGGCCAACCCGGCGACGACCAGTCCTGCAACCAGGGCGTCGTTGTGGGCACCGCCGACGGCGTGCACCGCGACCAGTGGTGTGGTCAGGCCGAGCCACACCGCGGTCGCCGGCGACACACCACACGCGCGAGCCAGGCGGGGCCCGAAGATCGCCACCAGCAGTAGGCCGGCCAGCGCCACCGCACGCAGGCCGCCCAGCGCCACCAGCAGTTGGGCCTCCGACCCGGTGGCCAGTGCCCGGGCCAGCACTACCGCGCCGGCTGAGACGACGATGGCCAAGGCACCGTAGGGGGCGGTAGCGTCCTGCCACAGATCAGGCACCGTTGAGACCCATGGACAGCCGCCGGAGGCCGCGCCGATCTCGTACGGATCGTGCCCGTCCACCCAGACCGCACCTTGGCATACGTACGCGTAGAGGTCCCGGCTGCCCAACGGCGGCACGAACAGCAGCGGGGTGGCCCACAGCGCACCGGTGGCGAGTACCCACCGCAGACTCGGTGCCTGTGGTCCACGCACCAGGGTGCCCAGCCGCCACCACGCGATCGCCACCACGATGAGGCCGGTGGCGTAGGCCAACAGTCCGATCCGGAATCCGGGTCCGGTGCCCCACAATGCCACCGCGCGGCTCGTGGGTGCGGGTCCTGGCGTTGCTCCTGCCAGGACGGCACCCACAGCGAGCAGCACGGACCCGACCAGCCCGGCCCACCGCTGCCGGCTGGCGGTCCGGCTCGCCGGCTCCCCGCTCACGCGGTCAATCTAGCGGGTCATGACCGGCCACCGGCTCCGCGACGACGATGGTGCGGGACGCGTCTGGCGCCTACCCTGGGTGCATGGAGCAGCCGAACCTGCCGGGACAGCAGCCGGCGACCGCCCTGACCGCCGGGCTGACCGCCCGGGTAGAGATGACTGTCACTGACGCCGACACAGCCCAGGCACTCGGCTCCGGCGACGTCCCGGTGCTGGGCACACCGCGCCTGCTCGCCTTGGCGGAGGCCGCTACTGTCGCAGCTACTGTGCCGAAGCTGACATCCGGTATCACCACCGTCGGGGTCCGCGTGGAGCTGGATCACCACGCGCCGACACCGGTCGGGGCGACCGTCGCTGCCGAAGCGACCCTGACAAAGGTCGACGGTGCTCGTCTGTTGTTCGAGGTGCGTGTCCGCTCGGGCAACGCCACCGTGGCCGAGGGTCGGGTGGAGCGCATGGTGGTGGACCGTCAGCGGTTCGTCGAGCGGGCGTTCGAGGCAGCGTGAGCGTCTTCACGCCGGTCGCCCAGGACGTCTACGTCCTGCGCTACCCGGTGCTCGACGTCAACGTGACCCTGGTGGTGGGTGATGGTGAGGCGCTGCTCGTGGACACACTCTCGACCGGCGCGCAGGGCCGCGAACTGGTCGCTGCGGCGCGTGAGATCACGCCACACCCGTGGACGGTGGTCAACACTCACCACCACTTCGACCACTGCTTCGGCAACGCCGTCGTGGCCGGCGACCGGCCCGTGTGGGCGCACGAAGAGACGGCTCGGCTGTTAGCTACCCGCGCTGAGGCGCTAAGGCGCACGGCATACGAGCAGTACGGTCACACCGATCCGCTGCTCGGTGAGGACCTGCTCACGGTAGAGGTGCGGGTACCCGATCACACGGTACACCTCCACGCCGAGCTGACGGTGGGCGGTCGGCCAGTCCGGTTACGGTACTTCGGTCGCGGCCACACCGCCGGCGATCTGGTGGTGGAGGTCCCCGACGCCGACGTCGTGGTCGCCGGGGATCTGGTCGAAGAGAGCGGTCCACCCGACTTCGAAGACGCCTACCCGTTGGATTGGCCGGAGACCATGGCCGCCCTGTTGTCCCTCCTAGGTCCGCAGACGGTGGTGGTGCCCGGCCACGGAGCCCGGGTCGACCGTTCCTTCGTCGCCGAGCAGCACGGGAAGCTCACCCAGCTGGCCTGGCACATCCGAGAAGCGCACGCCGATGGTGCCGCGCTGGAACGGCTCGCTGGCCTGGTAGCCGACACGACCGGCTGGCCAGCGCCGACGGCGCTGGCCGCCGTCCGTCGTGGCTACGCGGAGCTGTCCGGCGTTTCCTGACTATCGGTTTCGACGTTGGCGCTGAACCAGGTGCGAAGCTCGCCGATTCCCTCGATCTGGCCGACCAGCTCATCGCCGGGGCGCAGGTAACGCGGCGGCGTACGCTGGACGCCTACGCCGGCCGGCGTTCCGGTGAAGATGAGGTCGCCGGGCAGGAGTGGTACCACCGCCGAAATCCGGGCGATCAGCTCTGGCACTGGGAACAGCATCTGACTCGTACGGGCCTGCTGCACCACCGTACCGTTGAGGATGTTGGACAGTGCGAGGTCGTCGGGATCGGGCAACTCGTCCGGTGTAACCAGCACCGGCCCGGTCGGCCCGAAGCCGGGGAAGGACTTGCCCAGCGCGAACTGGGCCGGACGCCCGGCCGTCTGCACCCGCCGCTCCGACAGATCCTGACCGATGGTGAGACCGGCCACGTGTTCCCACGCGCGGTTCTCCGGGATCCGGTGACCACCGCGGCCGATGACGACCACCAGTTCGACCTCCCAGTCCACGTAGTTACTAGGCAACACCACAGTGGCGTCTGGACCGGTCAGACAGCTGGATACTTGGTGAAGATCAACGGCTGGGCGGGCCTGGGCAGCCCGACCTCGTCGGCGTGCAGTGGATAGTTGAGCGCCGACGCAAACACCTGACGAGGTCGTGGCACCGGAGCGCCGAACCTTCGTGGGCTCAGCGTATCCGGCATGCCGCCACCGTCGTCGCGGTAGTCGGTTCGCTCCGCCCAACGGAGGAAGTCGTCCCAGTGTTCCAGAACCGCCATCGGATTCGGCCCGAATCGTCCACCGCTGAGTGAGGCGACGTCCACTGTCTGCTCACCGTCGACGATGACCATCCGGTCCGCTACTGTGGCCAACCGCATGTCCGTTGACGGTATCGTCATCATGATCATTTCGGCACGGGCGAGCGGGTCACCTGACCTGCCCTTTCGGGCACAATGCGTCGTGTCTCGCCGAGCCGACGCGCTGTAGTCGTCGCCGACGCCTCACGTGGTGCTCACGGCGGTAGCGGCAGCGGCTTGCGCCAGGTCATCCGGCACCGGTAGGGCGCTACCGGCAGCGAACTCCTCCCAGGACAGATCCCAGGCCGTCCAACCGTTGCCATGTTCCAGCTTGACCTCGGTGCCCTTGACGACCACCGGGTCACCGATCTTCACCACTCCGAACAGCCAGCGTGCGTCGGCCATGGACAGGTTGATGCAGCCGTGTGAGACGTTACGGACGCCCTGGTCCGCCTCGGACCACGGCGCCGCGTGGATGAACTCGCCGCCCCAGGTCAGTCGCATCGCGTACGAGATGTCGGCCCGGTAACCGTCGACCGGCCCCAACTCCGCGTAGGTGTCGAAGACCGTCTGCTCTTCCCGAGACATGACCACCATGTGACCGGACGAGGTCGGGGTGCTTGGTTTACCCAGGCTCACCGGCAAACGCCGGGTCTCGACACCGTCGCCCGTGACGGTCATCTGCTTGGTGGCGTTGTCCACCTCGATGGCGAGGCGACTTCCGATCGTCGCGGTAGCGGAGCGATCCTGGTCACCGTAACGACCTCCACCGGTCGGATGGCCGTCCAACGCAATCCGAACGTGGATCGTCGTGCCGGGTTGCCAGTATTCCGGGGCTCGGTAGTAGGCGGCACGGCCCGAAGGGTGCCAGTGCCACACTCCGGGCTGGGGTGGTTCGGTCGCCACGAACATCCGCCGCTGCACGCTTGCGCGGGCCGATTCCGGTACCGGCTGGACGAACTCCACCACCACGGGCATCGCTACGCCGTACTCCTCGCCGTCCATGAGATAGAGCCCGGTCTGGGTGCGCTGAGTCGGCGCCGCCATGGTCGTGAAGCTCGTCGTCGCACTGGTCGTGTGCCCGTCCGCGCTGTTGGCGGTTACCGTGGCCTCGTAGCGGGTGCTTGGCTTGAGCGGGCGGTCAGGCACCCACGAGGTGCCATCAGCGCGCATCCGTCCGGTGACCCGCTCACCGCTGGACGTCGTCAACGACACATCGCTGACCTGGCCGCCGGTCAACTCGATGCCGATCTCGGTGCTGATCGGGGTGTCCTTGGTGCCGTCACGTGGTGTGAGGTGGAGTGTCACTGGCGCCGCGCGGGAAATCGACGGGATCGGCGACTCGGCGGCGGTGGGGGCCGCCGTTCGGCCACAGCCGACGACACCGATCGACACCACGACCATCAGCGCCAATGGCCGACGCCATACACCCGCACCTACCCCCATCGTTCCCCCTGTTGTGAGCCGCGCTCGCGTTATGGGGTTATGGTGCCGGACCTACGGAGACCTTGGCGCTGATTCGCCTACACGGCGTCATGCCCTGAGGGACGCTAGTGGTTGGCGTGAGTCAGGTGTAGGACAGCCCTCTCCTGCGCGATGGAACGCACCTGCACGACGAGATCGTTCACTGTCAGTTGCGCGCCCTCCCGAACCGCACTGCGCACATACGCCGGTTCGGTGAGCGAGGCGGCCGACACCACGAGAGCACAGCTGCGGTGGTCGCACGTCACACGCGGCCCCTCTCCCTCCGCGCTCACCAACCACATGATCACCGCGTCGTCCTCGATCGCCTCGATCTCCAGCGACACGACGCCAGCGCCATCGACCTGGATGCGGGCGGACTCACGTACCCGGACTTCACAGGAACCGCCGCGGCACGCGCTGAGATCATCCTGATCGGCGGCCACGAGCTCGTCGTCGGCTTCCCGTGCCCGCTCCAGTGCTTCACACCCGGTGGCGAGGCTGAACACAGCCACTGTTGCCAACAGCGCCGCCACCCGCCTGTTCCTAGCCATAACGCGCCCCCGTTACGCGATCACCCTGCACTTCCCAAACGAGAATAAGGATATGATTCGGGAGATAAGGCAGTAAGCTCACATTTCGTCCCAATGGTGGGTCACCTGACTGCTTGAGCGCTCACGGAGACCGGATCGGTTACGCACCGTAAACTGGAGTAGGGCTCTGCGACAGGGGGCACGATGGCAGAGCAGACATTCGTCGTTCCGTTGACGTCGCTTCGGCGCGGCGACATTCGGGTAGCGGGCGGTAAGGGCGCCAACCTCGGCGAAATCATCCACGCTGGTGCGCCCGTACCCGCTGGTTTCGTGCTCACCTGCGCCGCCTACAACGCTCACATGCACCACAGTGGTCTGGCGGGGCAGGTCACCGACCTGCTGGCGGCGGCACCGGACGGCTCCCGGCTGCGGGAGGCGATCCGAGCCGCTGATCCGCCAGAAAGCGTACGCTCGCAGCTGATCGAGGCGTACACGCAACTGGTGGGCGACCCGGTGCGTGGCGCGGTCGCTGTGCGGTCCAGCGCCGCTGCCGAAGACCTCCCCACCGCCGCGATGGCCGGCCAACACGAGACAGTACTGAACGTCGTTGGCGTACCGGCGCTCATCGACGCGGTACGGGAATGCTGGGCTTCGCTGTGGACTGAGCGCGCGATCGACTACCGGCAACGGCGAGGCATCACCAACGAAGGAATAGCGGTGGTGGTGCAACGCATGGTGCCGGCCGAGGTGGCGGGGGTGATGTTCACCGCCGACCCCGTTACCGGTGCCCGAAACGAGATCGTGGTGGAAGCGACCGCAGGGCTGGGCGACGCGGTGGTCGCAGGACGAGTTACCCCGCATAGGGTGGTGTGGGACAAACGGGCGGGGCGTATCCGGTCGTCGCGGCCGGGCACACCGCTCACTCGCGAGGATCTGCGGCGTCTCGCAGGGCTCGGCAGACGACTCGAACGCCACTTCGGCACCCCGCAAGACATCGAGTGGGCGTGGTACCGCGGACGCCCCTACCTCCTTCAGACCCGTCCGATCACCGCTCTGCCTCCCCCGCCGCCACGACAGACGTACGAGCGGGTGTTCGCTTCTTTGGTCGCCGAGGTGCTTCCGATTCGCCCGTTCCCACTGGATGTCACCACCTGGTTGGGGTCGGTGCTCAGCACCGCCGAGAGCGTCGCCCGTGATCTCGGCTTCGGTCCTCGTGTGCTGGGAGAACTGGTCGTCGACGACGGCGTCGTCGTCGTCCAAATGCGCCCGCCGGCCTTACGGCCCACCTGGCGGCTGCTGTTGCTACCGGCACGCATCTGGCGTTGGCGGAGACATCCACGGGTCGACGAGGCAGCGGCATGGGAGGCCATGGTCGAACCGGTTCGTGCTCTGTACGAGCGGGACCTGGCCGACGCATCCTGGCGAGAGCTTGTGCAGACGTTGCGCGCCGCCAGCGTCGTGCCGCCCCGTGTCATCGCATACCGTCTCCGTGGTCTCTCCGACGCTGTGGCTGTGCTGTGGTTGATCGGCCTGCTGTGGTCGGTCCGCCGGTTGGACCTGCTCGGCGACCTGCTGTCCGGCACCGACAACATGACCGCTGAGACGTCACGGGCCCTGGACGCGCTGGCGGCAAGAATCCGCACTGACCCTGCGCTGGCGAGCCTTTTCGCCAACCACCCGCCCGCTGCTTTGACGTCACTCCTCGCTGAGCAACATCCGGGTTTCCTCGCCGATTTTCACCGCTTCCTCGACCAGTACGGGCACCGAGAAACCACAAGTCCGCTCCTCGCGACCCAACCGACGTGGCGCGACGCTCCGCAGGTGGTGCTCGGGCTGCTCAAGGTGCGGTCTGCCGCACCACCCACACCGCCGCCGCGTCCGGCGTGGCGAGTCGCCCGCGAGGAGCTGCTGGGCCACTGGCTCCTAAGGTCGACACCGGCGCGTCATCTGGCCGACCGGTGGCTGACGAGAGCCCGCCGGGCCTTCCGGGCCCGTGAGAACGGACGGTTCTACCTCACGCTGGCACTGCCGGTGGTCTACGGCACGATCCGCGAGCTCGGCCACCGCTTGTCGAAGGCGGGGGTCCTGGAGCGGCCGGGGGACGTCTTCCACCTCACGCTGGAGGAGTTGGAACAGGTACCAGCCTGGCCACCGCCGGCTGCCATCGTCGCAGAGCTGCGGGCCCGGGTCACTCGTCGCGCCGCGATCCGCGCAGCTCTCGCCGACACTCCGCTGCTCGACCCGGCGTACTTCTCGCCCGCCCAGCGCCGGGAGACTGGAGCGAAGGACGCGTTGCTTCAGGGCGTACCGGGTAGCCCTGGAACCGCCACCGGGCCAGCCCGGATCATCCGTGGCGCGGCCGACTTCCACCGTCTGCAGCCTGGGGACGTGCTGGTCACCCCGTACACGAATCCGGCGTGGACACCTTTGTTTCCACGAGCGGCTGCCGTGGTGGTCGACACCGGAGGGGTGATGTCGCACGCCGCGATCGTGGCGCGCGAGTACCGCATCCCCGCGGTGATGGCCACCGGTGAAGGCACCCATCGACTCACCGACGGCCAACAGGTGCGGGTCGACGGCACCCACGGGGTGGTGGAACCGGCCTGACTCGACCGTCACAGCTAGGCCCACCCACGTCGAGAGGCACCTCGATTCGGGGTTGGCGCCTCGCCGACCCCGCAAGTTCCCCGAATTGCGAGCGGGCCCCGGCGGACCCACGGCCGGCGGCGCTCGGTGGTCACGCGCCGAGGGCCGCGCCCAGCGCTATGCCCACGCCCGCCGCCGCCAAGCCAGCGACCAGGTTGGCCGCGATGTTAGCGGTCGCTAGGCGCCACAAGCCGTCGCGCAACAGGTGCAGCGTCTCGTAGCCGAAGGTTGAGTAGGTGGTGAGCGCGCCGCAGAAGCCGGTACCGAGCAGCACGCCGATCCACCCGGCCAACGAGGCACCGAACAACGCACCGAACAGCAGCGAGCCGGCGACGTTCACCAGCAGCGTGCCCCATGGAAAGGCCGAACCGCTCCGGGCCCGGACCGCGCGGTCAACCAGGTAACGCAGCGGGGCGCCGACCGCAGCGCCGAGGGCGACGAGCAGCGGTGTCACGTAGCCTCCTCGGCCGCCCGCAATCCGGGCCGGCCCGCTGCCCGTGCCACGCGCCGGGCCACCCATTCGGTGAGGGTGACGCCAGCGAGGACCGCGAGCAGCGCCGCGGTGAGCGTGCCGCCGAGGTACGCCCAAGCGGTGCCCACCTCGCCCCGATCGACCAGCCGGGCGGCGTCGACCGTGTACGCCGAGAACGTGGTGTACCCACCGAGCACGCCGACTCCGAGAAACGGCCGCAACAACGGTCGGTCCGCCCATACCCGGGTAGCCAGGACCATGAGGACGCCGATGAGCAGGCACCCGCTGACGTTGACGGCGAACGTGGCCCACGGGAACTCGTCAGGCAGCACTGGCCAGCCAGTGGTGACGGCGTGACGCCCGAGCGCCCCGGCCACGCCGCCGGCGGAGATCGCGGCGAGTACCGGCAGCGGGCGGGAGCCGGCCACCGTCACTTGGGCGGGGCCGTCGCCGGTACGAACATCACCCGAGGCACGGCGATCGCCGCTGTCGTCGGCAGCGGAGAGTGAGTGCCCGCTCACGCAGTTCCTCCGGTTCGCAATGTCGGGGACATTGTTGGTATAGCGTCTGCCATACCGACAATGTCCCCGACATTGTTTTGGAGTGGGGGATCAGGCCACCGCGGGCTTGGTGAGCAGTGCGGAGAGGGCCCGCTCCACCCTTGGGTCGAGCGAATGCTCCACGAAGATCGCGTGCCAAATGCAGAACACCAGCACCGTCCAGATCTTGCGGGAGTAGTCGCCCTCCCCACGCTTGTGTGCCTCGAGTAGCCGTCGGGCATAGTCGAGGTCCAGTAGATCTCCCGCGCCGGAGCGGCGGAAGATGTCGTGTGCCCAGTCGTACATCTCGTTCGCCAACCACACCCGGGTGGGTGTGGGGAAGCCGAGCTTCTTCCGGTTGACGATGGCCGAAGGCACGACGCCTTCGAGGGCACGTCGTAGAGCGTACTTCGTGGTGTCAGATCGGCGCGGCAGCCGCAAGTCCACTGGGATGGTCGCGGCTACCTCGAACACCTCCTTGTCCAAGTAGGGCACCCGAACTTCGAGTGAATGGGCCATGGACATCCGGTCGGCCTTGACCAGGATGTCGCCACGAAGCCAGGTGTGTAGGTCGACGTACTGCATGGCGGTGACCGGATCCAGCTCGGGAATCTCGGCGTAGATGGGCGCCGTCACGTCGGTGTAGCGCACCGATGGGTCGTAGCACCGCAGCAGGCGACGCTTATCGGCTTCGGTGAAGATCCGGGCGTTGCCGTAGTAGCGCTCCTCCAGCGGGGTCGTACCGCGCTCTAGAAAGCTCTTGCCTTTGACTCCTTCCGGAATGATCCGACTCACCGCTCGCAGCCCACGCTGCACCGGATCAGGCATCGCCTGTACGCGGGCGAGGGACAACGGCTCCCGATAGATGGTGTAGCCGCCAAACAGTTCGTCAGCCCCCTCCCCGGACAGGACGACGGTGACGTGCTGGGCGGCGGTCTTCGCCACGAAGTAGAGCGGAACCAACGACGGGTCGGCGACCGGGTCGTCGAGGTGCCACACCACCCGTGGCAGCACCGCCATCATGTCCTCCGGTCCGATCACCGTCGGAATGGTGGTGACGCCGAGGAGTCTCGCCGACTCCTGCGCCACGTCGATCTCCGAGTAACCGGGCACGTCGTAACCGACGGTGAAGGTCAGCAGCTGCGGGTGGAACTCACGGGCGAACGCCACGATGGCGGTCGAGTCGATCCCGGAGGACAGGAAGGCTCCCACCGGCACATCCGAACGCATGTGCAGCCGGACGCTGTCGCGCAGCGCCTCCCGGATGCGGCGGAAGAGCGCGGTTTCGTCGTCAACGGATGTTGGCCGGAACACCGGACGGAACCAGCGGCGGATCTCGAGCCCGGACTCAGGGGTCCAGGTGAGGCACTCCCCCGAACCCAGCCGCTCCACGCCCCGGTGCAGGGTATGCGGCTCCGGTACGTACTGCAGGGTCAGGTAGTGCGACAGGCTCGCGGTGTTCACCCCAGCCTTTCCCAAGGTGGCCGCTTCGGCGAACGGGAGTAGTGCCTTCTTCTCGGAGGCGAGGTAGACGCCGTCCCGCACCACCACATAGTGCAGCGGCTTGATCCCGAACGGATCGCGAGCCGCGAACGCCCGCCTAGTCACCCGGTCCCAGATCAAGAAGGCGAACATGCCGCGGAGCCGCTGCAAGGCCGCCTCGCCCCAGTAGTGGTAGGCGGCGGCGATCACCTCGGTGTCTCCGGCGGTGTCGAACCGTGCGCCGTGGTCGCGGATGAGCTCGTCGCGCAGTTCGACGTAGTTGTAGATCTCGCCGTTGAAGACGATCACGTAGCGCCCGTCGGCGTAGAAGAGCGGCTCGTGGCTCCCGGCGACGTCGAGGACTGCCAGTCGCTTGTGGCCGAAGACCACGTCCTCGTCTACCACGCGGATGCCGGTCTCGTCAGGGCCGCGGTGGTGCAGGGATTCCAGTGCTTTCGCAACCCCGTCCTGCTTTAATCCGGCATATCCCCTCGAACTCAAGAAAGCCAACAAACCGCACATGTGATGAATCCTCGCATATATCGGGCTGCTTCGCCGGCGGATGCGCATAGCCCACCCAGCCGGCTCGGCTCTGTCACCACTGACACGCCTGAGCACGACGCCAGGACGCGTCGCGACGGGGTAGCTTCGAGGACATGACCGAGGACGCCAGACGGGACCGCACGCCCAAGAAGGGCATGACGTCCCACGATCCCGACTTCCCTGAGCAGCTCCTAGAGTTCATGCGGACCGGGTGGCGGGACAGCCCGCTTGCGGTTACCCGGGCGCCCGAGGCCGAGCGCTATGCGCAGCGCCGCGCTGCCCTGTCGGCAGCATTCCCCGGTGAGACGCTGGTGATCCCCACCGGCGGTGAGAAGATTCGAGCCAACGACACCACCTTCCGGTTCCGTCCCGGAAGCGATTTCGTGTGGCTCACCGGAGAGCACGACCCGGACAGCGTGCTGATCATGCGGCCAAACGGCAACGGCCACGACGCCACTCTGTACGTTCGCCCACGCTCGCCCCGTGACACCGACGAGTTCTTCCGGGACCGGTTCTACGGCGAGCTATGGATCGGTCGCCGACACACCTTGGAGGAGAAGGCGACGGCGCTCGGGATCGCGACCGCGCCCTACGCCGAGCTGACCAAGGCGTTGGCAGGATGCGCTCCGCGCAGCACCCGGGTGCTGCGCGGCCTGGACCCTCGGGTCGACGCGGCGATCGCCCCATACGACGAATCCGAGAAGGGCGCTAGGGACCGAGAACTCGCCGCCACCATCTCGGAGTTGAAGCTGGTCAAGGACGACTGGGAGATCGCCCAGCTACGGGAGGCCATCGACGCCACGGTGCGGGGTTTCGAGGACGTCGCTCGTGCTCTACCAGCCGACCGCCCAGTATCCGAGCGCCTCGTCGAGGGGATCTTCGGCCTGCGTGCCCGGCACGACGGCAACGACGTCGGCTACGCCTCGATC
Organism: uncultured Micromonosporaceae bacterium; assembly: GCA_964438855.1. GTDB lineage: Bacteria > Actinomycetota > Actinomycetes > Mycobacteriales > Micromonosporaceae > Natronosporangium. Next base: position 16,750 of record CAYTMR010000011.1, on the reverse strand, counting down.
GTTGGCTCCGGGCCACACGCCACGATCCTGCATTGGGTACGCAACGACGGCCTGGTCAGACCAGGCGACCTGCTCCTGGCTGACATGGGTGTGGAAGGGCGACACCTCTACACCGCAGACGTCACACGGACCCTGCCGGTCAACGGCACGTTCAGCGCTACTCAACGGCACGTCTACGACATCGTGTACGCCGCCCAGCAGGCCGGTATGGAGGCGGTGAAACCAGGCCTGGCCTGGCGGGACTTGGCAGCGACCATCAATCGGGTGCTCGCCGAAGGCTTGGCTGACTTGGGCCTGCTGCCCTGCTCGGTCGACGAGGCCATGGACGAGCGCTCCACCGTCTACCGCCGGTGGACCCTGCACGCTTTCGGCCACATGTTGGGAATCGACGTTCACGACTGCGCGCGGGCACGTCGGGAGAAGTACCGCGATGGTGCGATCGACACCGGCTACGTCTTCACCATCGAGCCAGGGCTCTACTTCCAACCCGAGGACGAGCTGGTGCCGGAGGAGCTGCGCGGCATCGGCATCCGGATCGAGGACGACATCCTCTGTACTCCGGAAGGCGCGGTCAACCTGTCCGCCGCGTTGCCAAGGGAAGCCGGCGAGGTCGAATCCTGGCTCGCTGCCCAGCGGGATGCGGGTCCACGCCTGCCTGGCTGATCCGGCGTAACCGGGGTAACAGTCACGGGGAAAATCAGATGCCCGTGAGGTGACGGTGCCCTACGGTGCAGACCATGCCACCGTTGCCCGTGCCTGACCCGGGGACACCCGACAGCCGGTCAGCGGCGAGGTTCCTGATCTGGCTGGCACGCGTCAACGGCCGAGCGCTGACCGGATCGGCCGTGCTCACGGGTGGCTGGCTCGGTGCGATGGCGGTGATGCCCGCTGTGGTCGGCCGCGCGCTCGATGCGGTCGTCGCCTCCTCCTCTACCGACCTCGCGCGGTGGCTGCTGGTGCTGGCAGCAGTCGGCCTGCTACAGGTTGCCAGCGGAGTGGTAGGACATCGATACGCGGTGAACGCGTGGCTCGGCGCCGCCTACCGCACCGTCCAGGTCGTCACCCGGCACGTGACCAGGCTCGGCGCCACACTTCCCAAGCGCATATCGGCCGGAGAGGTCGTAGCGGTCGGGACCTCCGACATCGAACACCTGGGAAGCGGCACCGAGGCCGCCGGACGTGGACTCGCCGCACTCCTCTCAGTCGCGATCGTCGCCGCAATCATGCTGAGCACGTCGGTGCCCCTGGGCCTAGCCGTGGTGATAGGACTTCCCGTGGCGCTGGCTGGGCTCGGACCGCTGCTGCGCCGGCTGCACCACAAACAGCACGCGTATCGGGAGCTGGTCGGCTCGCTCACGGATCGGGCCAACGACATCGTGGCCGGCCTGCGGGTGCTACGGGGTGTGGGGGGTGAGGCGGTCTTCGCCGCACGTTACCGTGCCGAGTCGCAGGCGGTCCGCCAAGCGGGGGTCCGCGTGGCGCGGGTGCAGGCGTGGCTCGACGCCCTGCGGATGGCATTGCCTGGGCTCTTCGCGGTAGTGGTGGTATGGCTCGGTGCCCGCTTCGCCCTAGACGGGCAGATCACGCCGGGCCAGCTCGTCGCCTACTACGGCTACGCGGTGTTCCTCGCCCATCCGTTGTGGCACCTCACCGACGCGGCGCATCAGCTGACCCGCGCCCTCGTCGCCGCCCGCCGAGTGGTGCGGATCCTTCGACTAGAGCCCGAGATCACCAACTCAGTGACGCCGTCGACCCGGCGTGCCGCCGGAGACCTGGTCGACGCCGCCTCTGGCCTGGTGCTCCCCGAGGGTGCGCTGATGGGACTGGCCAGCAGCAACCCGAAGGAGGCGGCGGAACTGATTGACCGACTCGGCCGCTACAGCGAGGGTGAGGTGACCTGGGGCGGTGTGCGCCTCGCCGATCTTCCGGTCGACGACGTGCGCCGCCGCATCGTGGTCGCCGACAACGACGCCCGCCTGTTCGGGGGTCGACTGCGCCACGAGCTCGACGTCCGGGCCGAGGAACGCGGCCCAGCCACCGATGAGGAGCTGCTCACCGCACTGACCACGGCATGCGCCACTGACATCGTGGAAACCCTCGACGACGGCATCGACACCGAGATCAGTGACGCCGCACGGGAACTCTCTGGCGGCCAGCGCCAGCGACTGCTCCTGGCACGCGCCCTGCTCGCCGATCCTGACGTGCTGCTCTTGCTGGAGCCGACGTCGGCGGTTGACGCTCACACCGAGGCTCTGATTGCCGACCGGTTGGCAGAGCACCGACGCGGACGGACCACTCTGGTGGTGACGACCAGCCCACTCCTGCTGGACCGGATGCGTATCGTCGCGTACCTGGAGGACGGCAAGGTGCTGGCCACCGGCGCCCACAGGGATCTGCTCCGCCGGGAACCCCGCTACGCGGCGACCGTCACCCGAGGGGAGACGGTGGCGGCGTGAAGGAAATCCTGCCAGTAGCAGACGGCGCCACCGTCCGCCGGTACGCCTGGTCACTCGCCCGACGCCACCGCCGGCGGGTGGTCATGCTGGTCACCCTGCACGGGCTGGCTACCGCTGCGGGACTCGTCGCTCCCTGGCTCATCGGCGACATGGTGGAGAAGGTCGAGCAGGGCACCGCGACGGTGGCCACGGTGAACCTTGCCGCGCTCGTCATCGCTGTCTTCCTCGTCGCCCAAGCGGTGTTGGTCCGCTCCGCAGGCGTCGTCTCCGGCTATCTGGGCGAGGCCGCGCTGGCGGAGGTACGGGAGGAGTTCGTCGACCGAAGTCTCGCTCTGCCTTTGTCTACCGTGGAGCGAGCAGGCACCGGCGACCTCCTCACCCGTAGCTCTCGCGACGTCAACACCCTGCGGGAGGCGGTAAGGTACGCCGCTCCCGAGATCTTGGTCGGCGCGATCGTAGCGGTGTTGACCGTGGTGGCGTTGGTGCTCGTCAGTCCCCTACTCGCGGCGTGCGCCGTGACCAGCGCCCCGCTGCTGGTCATTGGCACCCGGTGGTACCTTCGGCGGGCTCCCGCAGGCTACCTGCGGGAGAACGCTACCTACGCCGAGATCAACGAAGGGCTCGCCGCGACCGTAGCGGGGGCACGCACCGTCGAAGCGCTCGGCCTTGGGTGCCGGCGCCGGGCTCGGGCCGACACCGACTGTGCGCGCTCATACGACGCCGAGAGGTACACCCTTTATCTGCGGATGGTGTGGTACAGCTGCCTGGAGCTGGGGCACCTGCTGCCGGTCGTGACCGTACTGGGGGTCGGTGGCTTCGCCTACACGCACGGTTGGGTTTCCTTGGCCCAGGTCACCGCCGCCACCCTCTACACCCAGTCGCTGATCTGGCCTCTCAACCAGGTGCTGGACTGGCTCGACCGCCTGCAGGTTGGAGCGGCTGGACTCGCCCGTGTGCTCGGGGTGGCGGAGGTACCCTCCGATCGCACACCGACCTCGCGCCGGCCGAACGGGAAGAGGCTCGACGCGCGGGATGTGCGGTACGCCTACCGGGACGGTCGGGACGTCTTGCACGGCGTCAACCTGTCGCTACGCCCAGGCGAACGGCTGGCGATCGTGGGGCCTAGCGGAGCGGGTAAGTCCACGCTCGGGCGCCTGCTAGCGGGGATCGATCGGCCAGGCGCCGGCACCGTGACGGTGGGTGACGTGTCGCTGGTGGATCTGCCGTTGACGGAGCTGCGCCGCCACGTCGCATTGGTCACCCAGGAGCACCACATCTTCGCCGGCACGGTGCGTGACAACGTGGTGCTGGCCCGGCCCGACGCGAGTGACGAGATGGTCCGCGCGGCACTGGCCGCCGTGGACGCCGACGGGTGGGTGGCCACGCTGCCTGACGGGCTGGACACCCGGGTCGGCGCCGGGGGTATGGCGCTGAGTCCAGCGCAGTCCCAGCAACTCGCGCTGGCTCGCCTGGTGCTCGCCGACCCCCACACTCTCGTGCTCGACGAGGCGACCTCCTTGCTTGATCCACGAGCCGCCCGGTACCTGGAACGATCATTGGCAGCGGTGCTGCAAGGGAGGACCGTGGTGGCGATCGCCCACCGGCTCCACACCGCCCGCGACGCCGACCGGGTGGCCGTCGTCTCCGGCGGTCGGATCACCGAGCTGGGCAGCCACGCCGAGCTGGTCGACGCCGGCGGCGAGTACGCGGCCCTGTGGCAGTCATGGCACGGCCGCGAAGAGCCGGCTTACGCACAGACATGACCTAGCGCACACTGGTCGGGCACGACTCGAGCATGTACGACACAGCGTAGTAGAGTCACCTCGTGGCCCGACTAGGTGAGCTGGAACGCGCGGTGATGGATGTGCTGTGGGATCGCGGGACCGCCGACGGTTCTCCCGCAGACGGACTCACCGTGCGGGAGGTCACCGAGGCGCTGCGCGAGCGGGACCTCGCCTACACCACCGTCATGACGGTGTTGGATCGGCTCACCGGCAAGGGCATGGTGGTCCGCGAGCGTGACGGCCGAGCCTGGCGCTATCAACCGGCCGCCGGCCGGGAGGCGTACATCGCCCAACTGATGCTGGACGCGTTGGACCTGGCACACGACGGCACCACCACGGGCGGGCGCGGTGCGGCGTTGATCCGCTTCGCCCGCTCGGTGAGTGGCGAAGAGGCGCGACTGCTCCGCCGAGCACTCGATGAGCAGGCCCGAGGCCGAGGCGAGGGAGAGTGACGCCATGTACGCGGCGCTGTTCACCGCTGTTCTGGGCGGCTGCACGGCGCTGGTGTGGCTTCTGCCACGTGCCCGGTGGACCTGGCACGCACCCCGCGCCGCGATCCTTTCCTGGCAGGCGCTCGGCCTAGGTCTGGGCCTCGCCTTGATCGGGTTGCCGCTGTCGATCGGGCTGGCCCTCTACGGCCCGCCCACGCTCGCCGCAGTGGTCAGCTTCGGACGAGACCTTCTCCGCGGGGACCTGCCGGCAGGCATGACCCCCTGGCGGGTCCTGGCCACGACCGCCGGTCTGCTCATCGCCGCCCGACTGCTGTGGGTGACCGCTGCCTGCCTGGCGAGGACCGTCGGTGCCCAGCGGCGCCACCGGCAGCTGCTGAATCTGGTGGGCCGGGCCGATCCGGCGGTCCCCGGTGCGCTCGTGCTCGACCACCCCAGTGCTGCGGCGTACACCCTTCCCGGTCTCCGCCCCGCTGTGGTGGTCAGCGCCGGCACCTTGCAGCTGCTGGACCGAGCCGAGCTCGCCGCGGTCCTCAGCCACGAGCGTGCTCACGCTGCCGAGCGGCACGACTTGGTGCTCTTGCCGTTCACCGCGTTGGGTGAGGCGCTGCCCGCACGGTGGTTGCGGACCGCCCGCGATGCGGTCGCGCTCCTCGTCGAGATGTGCGCGGACGACCGGGCCCGCCGACAGCACCCGGAGGCTCTCGCCACCGCTCTGCGCCGGTTCGCCTCCGCGCCCGGCGTCGGCGTACCCGCCGGAGCACTCGGACTCGCCGACCGAGAACTGGCGGTACGGATGCAGCGGCTCACCGAACACCGACGCCCGCCGGTGCTGAAGGCTGGTGCGACGCTCGCGTTCTCCACCTCGCTGGCCGCGCTATCGGCCGTCCTTCTCGTGCTCCCAGGGTGATCCACGGTGACCGGCGGCCGCAGGCCCCCGTTCGACCCCAGGCTGGTACGCCGGGTCCCCGCGGTGCGCGGGCACTTGATGGCGCTCGCCGTCCTGGGCAGCGGCACCGCGGTGATCGTCGTGACGCAGGCGACCGCCCTCGCCACCCTGCTGGCCGGTGCGGTGGCGCATCGGATGGAGACGTCTGCTCTGCTCGCGTTTGCCGCGACGCTACTCGTTCGGGCCGGTTGGGGTTGGCTGTCTGGAGTGGTCGCCGCCCGCACCGCGGCACGTGTCAAGCAAGCCCTGCGAGACGAACTGTTCGCCACCGTGGGTCGCCACGGCCCCTCCTGGCTCGCCGGCCGGCGCGCCGGGGAGATCGCCACACTGGCGACCCGTGGGCTGGACGCTCTGGACCCCTACTTCACCGGCTACCTACCGCAGTTGGTGCTCGCGGTGACGGTTCCGGTAGCGGTGCTGGCCCGACTCACCTTCGCCGACTGGTCCTCGGCGGTGATCGTCGCCGTGACGTTGCCGCTCGTACCGGTCTTCGGTGCCCTAGTCGGGTGGCAGACCCGCGCCGCCACCGAACGGCAGTGGCGGCGGCTGTCCCGACTAGGCGGGCACTTCCTCGACCTCGTCGCCGGACTGCCGACGCTGAGGGTGTTCGGACGTGCGCAGGAGCAGGTGGCCGCGGTGCGTCGGATGGCCGACGGGCACCGGACAGCCACCATGCGCACCCTGCGGATCGCGTTTCTGTCCGCGTTGGTGCTCGAGCTGATCTCAGCACTGGCGGTGGCGTTGGTCGCGGTGCCGATCGGTCTACGGCTCCTCGCCGGCGCCTTTACCCTGCCCACTGCCCTGCTCGTGCTGCTGCTCACCCCGGAAGCGTTCGCGCCGCTGCGGAACGCCGGAGCCAAGTTCCACGCCAGTGTGGAAGGCCTCACCGCCCTCGACGACGCCTTCCGCCTCGCGCAGACAGCGGGAGAAGCGATCCGCCCTGTCGCCGCGACGCCCCACCTCCCCACGGCAGTGGTGGCCGAGGCCCCAGCTGGACGACCAGTGGACCGACCACCGTCGATCACGCTAGAGCGAGTCACCGTGGTCTACGACCGCACCGTGGCGCTACGAGAGGTGTCACTGACCATCGCGCCGGGCGAGCGAGTGGCGCTGATCGGGCCGAGTGGGGCCGGCAAGAGCACTCTGCTGGCGCTCCTCCTCGGATTCGTCACCCCGACCGCTGGTCGCGTTCTGATCGACGGCACTGACGTCTCGGCGATCGACCCGGACGCGTGGCGGGCCCGACTGGCCTGGGTACCGCAGCGACCCCACCTCTTCGCGGCGTCTTTGGCGGCGAACATCGCCCTAGGGGCGACCACACCGGCCGAACGCCTGGCCGCCGCGGTCACCGCTGCCGGGCTGGACGAGGTAGTCGCCGCGCTACCCGATCGGCTCGACACCGTGCTCGGGGAGGGTGGGCACGGGCTGTCCAGCGGGCAACGTCAACGCGTGGCGCTAGCACGGGCGTTCCTACGCGATGCTCCGGTGGTGCTGCTCGACGAACCCACGGCTCGGTTGGACAGCGCGACTGAGGCAGGGATACGTGAAGCCACCGCTCGCCTCGTGGCCGGCCGGACCACTCTGTTGGTGGCCCATCGCCCCTCCCTGCTACAGCTGGCCGACCGGGTGGTGCGGTTGGTGGACGGGCGCCTGGTGGAGGATCGTCGGCTCGACGTCCCGGTGACCAACGCCGCCGGGGTGGTGGTCTCGTGAGAAGGATCCTCGCGCTCGCGCGGCCGTACCTGGCACGGCTCGTCGCTGCCGGGCTACTCGCCACCACTGCGGAGGCGGCCGCGGTGGGGTTGCTCGCCACCGCCACCTGGCTGCTGGTCACCGCTGCGGAGCAACCACCCCTGCCGACCCTGACCGTGGCGATCGTGCTGGTGCGCGCGTTCGCCGTCGGCCGTGGCACGCTGCGCTACGCCGAGCGCCTCGCCGGCCACGACGCCGTGCTCCGAGTGCTCACCGAAGTGCGGGCCCGGGTCTTCGCCGGACTCGTCAGCCGGCGGGCGCGTCAACAGCATTCAGGAGACCTGCTCAGCCGGGTTGTCTCCGATGTGGAGGCGGTGCAGGACCTCTTGCTGCGGGTGGTGGTGCCGGGCGTCGCCGCGGTGGTCGTGTCCGGACTGGCACTGGCTGGTGCGGTGTTGATCTCACCCGCGGCGGCGGCCGTGCTGGCGGTCGGCCTGGTGTTGGCGGGGGCGGCGCTGCCGGCGGCGGCGGCCTGGTTGGTGCGCCGCAGCGCCGACCGGGTAGCTCCGCTACGCGGAGACCTCACCGCCGACGCGGTCGACCTGACCCAGGGCGCGGCGGAGTTGGCTGCCTTCGGTGCCACCGGACGGATGCTCCAACGTGCTGCCCGCCATGGCGCGCGGCTCGCCCGAGTGGAGAACCGATTGGGCGCTGCGGACGCGGCGCTGACCGCCGTCGGCACTCTGCTCGCTGGTGGCACCGCGGCAGCGGTCTTGATGGCGGCGGTACACAGCAACGTGGATGGCCCCATGGCCGCCACCCTGGCGATCGGTTCGTTGGCCGCGATCGAGACGGCGCTCACCCTGGTGTCGACGGCGAAGCGCTGGGTCGAAATCCAGACCCCGGTGCGCCGCGTCGCCGTACTGGTGGCGGAACCGGACGAACCGGAGACGGGCACGCTGGTCGCGCCCGACGGCGCGGTGACGCTCGTAGCGCGCGACGTGCGGGTGGCGTACCGCCCCGGCTCGGCCCCGGCTTTGGACGGGGTGGACTTGGAACTGGTACCTGGACGCCGAGTGGCGCTGGTCGGCCCCAGCGGTGCCGGCAAGAGCACCCTGGCGGCGGTGGTGGCTGGGCTGGTGTCCCCGGACACCGGAACGGTGACCGTGGCTGGGCAACCGCTGGCGGCGTACCGCCGGCGGGAGCGGGCCCGACTGGTCAGCGGCTTGCTCGCCGACGCCCACGTGTTCCACGCGACGGTGCGGGAGAATCTGCTGCTCGCCCGCCCCGAGGCGACGCAGAGTGAGCTGGACGCCGCGTGTGCTACCGCCGGATTGCTGGAGTGGGTACGGGAGCAGCCGGCCGGATACGACACCGTGGTGGGCGAGGACGGGGACGCCCTCTCCGGCGGACAACGCCAACGGCTGGCCTTGGCGCGGGCGGTGCTCGCCGGGTCGAAGGTGCTGGTGTTGGACGAGCCGACCGAAGGTCTGGACCCGGCAGCTGCCGACGCAGTGCTGGCCTCGGTACTGGCCACCGCAGGGCCCGACCGTGCGGTCCTGGTGATCACCCACCGTCTGCGCGGCTTGACCGAGATGGACGAGATCCTGGTGCTCGACGGTGGGCGGGTGGCCCAGCGCGGCAGTCACGCGGATCTGATGGCCACCGACGGCTGGTACCGCGACCAGTACTTGTCTCAGGAGGCGGCCGAGCTCGGCTACACCGTCGCGGCACAGCGGTGAACCTCGCGGCGTGAGCCGCGCCACTCGACACGACCCCAACTTCTACTACAGATCGTAGTAGGGTTTGCTTACTACAAAGCGTAGTAGGAGGCGCCGCATGGACGCGCTGGAGCTGGCCCGCTGGCAGTTCGGGGTCACCACCGTCTACCACTACCTTTTCGTCCCGATCACGATCGGGATGGTGTTCCTGGTCGCCGGCATGCACACCGCCTGGCACCGCACCGGGGACGAGCGGTGGCTACGACTGACCAAACTGTTCGGCAAATTGTTCCTCATCAACTTCGCTATGGGCGTGGTCACGGGGATCGTGCAAGAGTTCCAGTTCGGAATGAACTGGAGCAACTACTCCCGTTTCGTCGGGGACGTCTTCGGCGCGCCGTTGGCGATGGAGGCGCTGCTGGCGTTCTTCCTGGAGTCCACTTTCATCGGTCTGTGGATCTTCGGTTGGGATCGCCTCCCCCGACGTGTCCACCTGGCCACCATCTGGGCCGCCGCGATCGGTACGGCTCTGAGCGCGTACTTCATCCTCGCCGCCAACTCGTGGATGCAGTACCCGGTCGGGTTCCGCATCAACACCGAAGCCGGGCGCGCCGAGTTGACCGACATCGGGGCGGTTCTCACCAGCAAAGTCGTCCTCGTCACCTATCCGCACGTCATCGCCGGTTGCTTCATCGTCGCCGGAGCGCTGTTGGTCGCGGTGTCGCTGTGGCATCTCATGCGCCGCCCGGACCCGGACACCGACCGGGCGTTCCGCAGCGCGCTACGGCTCGGTGGCGTGGTCTCCGTCGTCTCCGCGCTCGCCCTTGTGATCACCGGAGACCTGCAAGCCAAGGTCATGACCGAGGTGCAGCCGATGAAGATGGCCGCGGCGGAGGCGCTCTTCGAGACCGCGGCGCCGGCACCGTTCTCCCTCTTGACCGTCGGCACGCTCGACGGCACCCAGGAGGTGTTCTCCCTGCGGGTGCCAAGCCTGCTGTCCTGGCTGGCGACCGGCGACTTCCAGGGTGAAGTCAAGGGCATCAACGAACTACAGGTGACCTACGCCGACATGTTCGGCCCCGGTTCGTACGCGCCGAACGTGCCGGTCACCTACTGGAGCTTCCGCCTGATGATCGGGCTCGGTGTGGTCACCACCGCGATCGTGCTCTGGGCGCTGTGGGCGCAGCGACGGGGACGCACCCCGACCTCCCGTTGGCTCTTGCGCGCCGGACTAGTGTTGCCGGTGCTTCCGGTGGCCGCCAACTCGTTCGGCTGGATCATGCGGGAGATGGGTCGCCAACCATGGGTGGTCTTCGGCCAGCAACTCACCGCCGACGGTGTCTCCCCCCATGTCTCGACCGCGGAGGTGGCGACGTCGTTCACCGCCTTCACGCTGATCTACGGCATCCTCGCCGTCATCGAGATCCGGCTGCTCATCCGCTACGCCCGGGCCGGACTACCTGAGGTCGAGCCGCCGCTGACGCCCGCGGAGACCTCCGATGAAGACCGACCACTCACCTTCGCCTACTAGGAGGGACCGTGGAACTCCACACCATCTGGTTCATCGCGATCGCGGTCCTGTTCACCGGCTACTTCGTCCTAGAAGGGTTCGACTTCGGCGTCGGCATCCTGCTGCCGGTGCTCGGACGCGACGACCGGGAACGGCGGGTCGTCATCAACACGATCGGGCCGGTCTGGGACGGCAACGAGGTGTGGTTGCTCACCGCGGGTGGTGCCATGTTCGCCGCCTTCCCGGAGTGGTACGCCAGCCTCTTCTCCGGCTTCTACCTGGCACTACTGCTCATCCTGCTGGCGCTGATCGGTCGCGGTGTGGCGTTCGAGTACCGGGGTAAGCGTGAGGATCCGCGTTGGCGGGCGCGCTGGGACCACGTCATCGTCGTGGGATCACTGGTGCCGGCCTTCCTGTGGGGCGTGGCGTTCGCCAACATCGTCCGGGGCGTCAAGCTGGACCTGACCGGCGAGTATGTCGGCTCACTTGTAGACCTGCTCAACCCGTACGCGCTGCTGGGCGGGTTGACCACGCTGGCGCTATTCACGCTGCACGGTGCGGTCTTCCTCGCCCTCAAGACCCGCGGTGAGATCCGGGTGCGCGCCAACCGCCTGGCGGTCCGCCTGGGCACACCGACCGCGGTGGTCGCGGCGACGTTCCTGGCGTGGACCGTGTTCAGTGTGCGCGGCGGCACGAGCGCTACCGCGCTCGCCGGACTCGCCGCCGCGGCGCTGGTCGCCGGGCTCACCGCTGTCCACGCCCGACGGGAAGGATGGGCCTTCCTCGGCACCACGGTCACGATCGGACTGGCGGTGGCGGCACTCTTCACCAGCCTGTATCCGAACGTGCTGCCGTCCAGTCTGGAAGACGGTTTGAGCCTGACAGTGACCAACGCCTCCTCGACCCCCTACACGCTGCGGATCATGACGTGGCTGGCGGTGGCGGCACTACCAGTGGTGCTTGCTTACCAAGGTTGGACCTACTGGGTGTTCCGTCGCCGGCTCGGCACCGCGGACATCCCCGACTCCGGCGCCGGGCGACCAGCGGCGGCTACACCGCGGGGACGGTGACCTCCGCGATCACCGCCCGGTAGTCGCTGCCGGGGACCGAGTGGACGGCGAACCAGTTGACCGCCGCTCGCTGGTCGATCTGGATCCGATCGATCCCAGGGCGCCAGTGCAGCGAGACCTCGGCGAGGGCGCCAGGTGCCGGTCAATCCAGCGCCAGCTGCGTCCGCCGCGTCGGTGCAACTGGTAGCGATCAGCTCCCGCAACGGAGCATGGTCCAACGTGGCGTTGACGTCGCCGGCCAAGAGACGTACCGCGCCGTGCGGGGTTGCCGGAGGCGGCGCACGGAGGACGAGGCCGGACCACCGCCCCACCAGCGCCGCACTGCGGAACCGCCGCGCAGCTCCGGCGGGTGGGCACCGACATCCCACAAGTATCGGGCCGACGTCAAACGGCATCGACCGTCGACACGACACTCGGTGACGCTGCCGGTACGTCGATGGCAGAGGCCCGGATCAGCCGGCACCGGACGCCGTACCGTCCACTGCGAACTGCACCGCGCGGCGCTCAGCCGCGCTCGTCCGGAACCGTCTCCGTCGCCTTCGAGACTTGGCGTGGCACGCTCGTCACCTGGCCGGCGAGCAGCGCGTCGCGAATCTCTGTGAGGAGTTTCACCTCCTCGCTCGGCTCGGCGGGTGACTCCTCCTGTTTGCGCCGCCGACGCTCGGCCAGCTTGTTCATCGGCAGGACCACCAGGAAGTACAGCACCGCCGCCGTGAGCAGGAAGGTGATCACCGCGTTGACGAAAGCGGCCCAGTCGACGAGCACGCCCTCCCGCAGTTCGACGGCGCCCGCCGTGATGCCGGTGCCACCGGAAAAGAACTTGACCAAGGGCTCCAAGAACGACGTGGTGAACTGGTTGACCAGCGCGGTGAAGGTGGCCCCGATGACGATGCCCACTCCGAGGTCGACCACGTTGCCGCGCAGGATGAAATCGCGAAATCCCTTAAGCATTCCCTCTCCCATGCGTGACCTCGCCCACTGTGTGCGAGGACACACGAGGGTAAGGTCTCACTCTCAGTGGACTCTCAGCAGCCTGTGCGGTGCCTCACCCATCATGTAAGGCGGAGCGAGGGTGGCCGACCTCAGGGGCCCCCTGGTTAGCGGTATCGACGGGAGATGGTCAGTGTCTGCGTTTCTGTACCGACTCGGCCGGTTCGCGCACCGGCGGCGGATAGCCGTGGCCACGCTGTGGCTGGCGCTGCTCGTAGCCACCGGAATCGGCGGTGCTGCCCTAGCGGGTGATCCGGAGGAGTCCTTCGACATCCCGGGCACCGAGTCGATGGAGGCGCTGACGCTGCTGCAGGAGCGGTTCCCGGAGATGGCGCCGCAAGGCGCCACCGCGCGGGTCGTCTTCGCCGCTCCTGACGGGCATTCGTTGCTGACCCCAGAGAACCAGGAGGCGATCACCGAGACGGTCGTGGCGCTCAACGGGATGCCTCAGACCATCCTCGCCACGGACCCATTCCAAGCGCAGGCGGTCTCGCCGGATGGTCGGGTCGCCTACAGTGAGGTGCAGTACGAGGTCCAGCTGCCCGAGGACGCCGAAGCACACCTCAACGAGGCGGTCACGGTGGCCCGCGAGGCCGGGCTGACCGTCGAGTTCAGCGGTGTGATCGTGCCTGAGATCGAGCAGAGCACTGGAGAGCTGGTCGGTCTCATCGTCGCCGCCATCGTGCTCGTCCTCACGTTCGGCTCACTCATCGCCGCCGGTATGCCGCTGCTGAACGCGATCATCGGTATCGGCGTCACCATCTCGGCGATCACCATCGGCACGGGTCTGATCGGCCTGTCGTCGTTTACCCCGACGCTGGCGCTGATGCTCGGACTCGCATTGGCGATCGACTACTCACTGTTCATCCTGTCCCGGTACCGCCACGAACTGCGGACGGGCCGCGACGGCGAGGAGGCGATGGGACGCGCGATCGGCACCGCCGGCTCCGCGGTGGTCTTCGCCGGCCTCACCGTGGTGATCGCCCTGACGGGTCTCACCGTGGTGAACATCCCCGTGCTCACCGAGATCGGCCTAGCGGCCGCCTTCTCCGTGGTGATGTCGGTGCTCATCGCGCTGACCATGCTGCCGGCGCTGTGCGGCTTCGCCGGACGCAAGATCTTCAGTGTCCGCATCCCCGGACTGCGTGACCGCGATCCGGAGTCCGACGAGGGCAAGCCCAGCATCGGTGCACGCTGGGCACGACTCGTCACCCGCCGGCCGGTGCCGGTGCTGGTGCTGACAGCCGTGGGCATGATCGCCCTCGCCGCGCCTGCCCTGGACCTGCGCCTCGGTATGCCCGACGACGGTTCCATGCCGCCTGAGACCACCCAGCGCCGTGCATACGACCTGCTCGCTGAAGGGTTCGGACCCGGGTTCAACGGTCCGCTCATGGTCATGGTCGACACGCTCGAGGCCGCTGATCCTCAGGGTGCGGCGGATCAGGTCAGCCAGATCGTCGGCCAGCTGGCGATGGCGATGCCCGCCATGTTCAACCAGGCGGGTGACACCGCGGTGATCACGGTGATTCCCCAGACCGGACCGGCTGCGGAGGAGACCGCCGAGCTGGTCGAGGCCATTCGGGAGCAGACCGCACCGGTGCAGGAGGCGACTGGAGCCAAGGTGTCGGTGACCGGCGCTACCGCGGTGCTGGTCGACTTCAACAAGAAGATGGCGGACTCCCTCCTGCCGTACCTCGGCCTGGTGGTGGGGCTCTCCCTCGTGCTGTTGATGCTGGTGTTCCGGTCGGTGCTGGTGCCGCTCAAGGCGGCGCTCGGCTTCCTGCTCACCATGGCGGCCACGTTCGGGGTGACGGTCGCCGTCTTCCAGTGGGGATGGGGCGCCGAGCTGCTCGGCATCGAGGAGAACGGCATCATCCTGAGCCTGCTGCCGATCTTCCTGATCGGCATGGTCTTCGGACTCGCCATGGACTACCAAGTCTTCCTGGTCACCCGGATGCGGGAGGAGTACGTCCATGGCACCGCGCCGGTCCCCGCCGTGATCACCGGATTCCGCCACGGCTCGCGTGTGGTCACCGCCGCCGCGGTCATCATGATCAGCGTGTTCGCTGGGTTCGCCTTCTCCGGTGAGGACTTCATCATGCAGGTCGCGGTCGCTCTCGCCGCGGCGATCGCACTGGACGCTTTCGTGGTCCGGATGACGCTCGTGCCCGCGCTCCTGTCGGTGCTGGGCCGGACCGCCTGGTGGCTGCCGCGCTGGCTCGACCGCCTCCTGCCCAATGTGGACGTCGAGGGGGAGAAACTGCGCAGCGCGCTGGAGCGCGAACCCGAGCCGGTCGCCGTGGGGTCGTAGCAACGACGCTCGCGCCGGGCGCCCTCCCACGCCACAGCAAGGGAGGACGCCCGGCGCGAACGACTCTGCCGCCACGCGGTGACCCGGGAGTGAACTTTGACCGGATTGACGCCCACTTCTTGACGAATCCAACAAGACGGACGTACGGTTTGGTTTGAGGACGCCCGCCGCCGGCTAAGGTCGCCCTATCGGCAGGCCCGACCAGGGGGTGCGGGAAACTTCAGACGAGACCCGTGAAGGAGTTTGACGTGGCCAGCCTCGACAGCTTTGGTGCAAGAGACCAGCTCCGCCTCGGCGACACGAGCTACGAGATCTTCCGGCTCGACAAGGTGCCGGGGCAGGAACGCCTCCCGTACAGTCTGAAGATCCTGCTCGAGAACCTGCTCCGGACAGAGGACGGCGCCAACATCACCGCCGAGCACATCCGGGCACTCGCCGATTGGGATCCGGCCGCCCAACCGAGCGTGGAGATCCAGTACACACCTGCTCGGGTACTGATGCAGGACTTCACCGGCGTACCGTGCGTGGTGGACCTCGCTACCATGCGTGAGGCGGTGCGGAATCTGGGCGGGGACCCCTCGAAGGTCAACCCGCTCGCCCCGGCGGAGCTCGTCATCGACCACTCGGTGATTGCCGACGTCTTCGGCCGACCGGACGCCTTCGAACGCAACGTCGAGTTCGAGTACCGGCGCAACAAGGAGCGCTACCAGTTCCTACGCTGGGGTCAGAGCGCGTTCGACGAACTCAAGGTGGTACCTCCGGGCACCGGCATCGTTCACCAGGTCAACATCGAGCACCTCGCGAAGGTCGTCATGACCCGGGGAGGGCAGGCCTATCCAGACACTCTGGTCGGCACCGACTCACACACCACGATGGTCAACGGACTAGGAGTGCTCGGTTGGGGCGTCGGCGGTATCGAGGCGGAGGCCGCGATGCTCGGTCAGCCGGTGTCGATGCTCATCCCTCAGGTGGTCGGCTTCAAGCTGCACGGTGAACTACCCGATGGCGCCACCGCGACCGACCTCGTGCTCACGATCACCGAGATGCTGCGTGAGCACGGCGTCGTGGGAAAGTTCGTCGAGTTCTACGGCCCAGGTGTGAGCGCGGTACCTCTGGCCAACCGGGCCACCATCGGCAACATGTCGCCGGAGTACGGCTCGACCGTGGCGATCTTCCCGATCGACGCCGAGACCGTCCGCTACCTCAAGTTGACGGGACGGCCTGAGAATCAGCTTCGGCTGGTCGAGGCGTACGCCAGGGAGCAAGGGCTCTGGCACGACCCCGACGCCGAGCCGGCCTACTCCGAACGGCTGGAGCTGGATCTATCCACGGTAGAGCCATCACTCGCCGGTCCGCGTCGTCCTCAGGACCGGGTGCCCCTGGGCAACGCCAAGACGCTGTTCCGCTCCGCGCTCAAGGAAGTGGTCGGGGGCGTCGGCGGCCCCACCGGCGCCGCGGACGAGGCGAGCGAGGAATCGTTCCCAGCGAGCGACTCTCCGGCGATCGACCACCAGGACGACCCAGCTGACGCTCCACGCGACCTGACCTCCGCCGTGGCTGGGGCCAACGGGCGCCCCTCCCAGCCGGTGCAGGTCACCGCGGCCGACGGCACGAGTTACACACTCGACCACGGCGCAGTCGTGATCGCCGCCATCACGTCCTGCACCAACACCTCCAACCCCCAGGTGATGATCGGTGCGGCGTTGTTGGCCAAGCACGCGGTCGAGAAGGGCCTTTCCCGCAAGCCGTTGGTGAAGACCAGCCTCGCCCCCGGGTCCAAGGTGGTGATGGACTACTACGAGCGCGCCCTCATATATA
>CAYTMR010000010.1:0-41894 GCA_964438855.1 uncultured Micromonosporaceae bacterium | reverse complement strand
TTGGATAGGCATAGTAATCGATCGACTCAAACGCCACCGCATGCGAGAAGCCCGGGTTGACACCACGTCGAACCGGCAGACGTTCTGCTCACAGGTCGCTGGACTTGCTCCACACCACGACGGTGAGGGTCACGCTACGCAGATCGCCCCCTTCGTTGATCCGGTGGTCGCGAATCTCGAGGTAGCCATACCGTCCCTCGTTGGTGAGGAAACAGTAGGTGTCGTCTGTCTTCATGTCCTCGGATTTCAGATACGGCAGCCACTCCGACTGCGGCATCGCGTGGCAGCTGCTCGGGGTAGGTGTCCCCGCCCCATTCCACGGGGCGAGCAGAGCGCCGTTCTGGGTGGCGAGACCACCAGTCTCCAGGCTGAGGTCCCGATTGTGGGGAAATCTGAGGTTCGACCTGCCACGACCGGCTCGTTCGAAATCGACATCGGGATGGCGGTCGTCGGCGGTGATCGTGCCGGTCTCGTACGGCACGCCCGGATCCGACGGCGGCTCTGGAAGAACGTTGGCGACCGGATCAGGGTCCCCAGGCGACGTTGAAGCAGCGGTGGGCGATGCGACCGGCGAGGTCACCGGCGCGGTGGCCGCCCGCGACGACGTGGGGGAAGCGTCGGCGGACGAAGCGGCAGGAGCCGATGGCACTGTCGACGCACCGGTGCCCGACTCAGTCGAGGCGCGGTCGGCCAACGCCCAGCCGGTGAACCCAGCCGCCACTAGACCCAGCACCACGAGCCCGACGAGAAGTGGGCGGGGGAGCCGGCGGCCGCCCGGATCGTGCGGAACGGGGTCAACCACCATCGTGGCCGCCTCGGTGCCCGGCACGGGTGGGGGCGGCGCCGTCAACGGCGGTGGCGCCGGCGCACCGGCGAGATCATGGGAGAGAGCAGTCAACATGGTGGCCACCCGCCCAGCCGGTCCCAGCCGCGTAGCAGGGTCCTTCGCAAGGAGAGACCACAGGACATCCCACAGTGGATCGGGAATGCCCGGTGGCCGTCCCGGTAGGTAGTCAGCGTGCTGGCGTAACACGGCGAGAGCAGACTCTCCCACGTAGGGAGGGACGCCGCAGCACATCTCGTAGAGCATGACCCCGAGCCCGTACAGATCCGCCGCGGGTGTGGGCTGTCGTCCGTCGATGACCTCCGGAGCGACGTAGGCCGGCGTGCCGACCAGCATCGTGCTCTGGCTGGCCGTCGACCGCTCAGTAACCTTCGCTATGCCGAAGTCGGTCAGCTTGACCATCGGCGGATCGGAGCCAGCGTCGAGAAGGACGTTGGCGGGTTTGACATCACGGTGGATCACACCCGCGGCGTGCACCGCGGCCAGCGCAGCCGCCACGTCCGCCGCGATCCGACACGCCTCGGCCGGTGGGAGGGTCCTGCGGGTGGCCAACAAGCTTCGGACATCTCCACCCTCCACCAGGTCCATCACGATGGCGAGGGTGTTGCCCTCGGCCACGAGATCGCGCACCCGGACCAAGTGGGGGTGGTCGAGTCCCGTCAGGACCGACTTCTCTTGGAGAAATCGGTGTACGACCTCGGGGTCACTCAAGAGTGATTGATGGATGAGCTTGAACGCCAGTGGGGTGCCGTCGGTGTCGGTGCCGCGCCACACTTCCCCGGTGGCGCCTCGCCCGAGCATGGTCTCGAGCACGTAGCGGCTTCCCAGCGGTCGTCCAGACGTACCAGCCATCACGCTCACCTCCTCTACCGGCGGCACCGCAGCACCGGGCGGTCACCGCCCGGCTACGCCCTCATTGCATCATCGCGTTGCACATTGCCGCCATTCAATGCGGCTGTGGCTGTGGGGTGACGAGCCGGATCGGCGATGCATCGACGAGCGGTAACCAAACGGGCGCCGATCGTAGCTGGAATGGTGTGGAGAGCGGCTCGGCGGCACTGGTAGGTGCGGCCGGTCGGACCGCCGTGCGACCGGCCGCATTCTCCGAGGGAGCGACTGCCGCTGAAACGCGCTCGGGACTAGCCTGGCAGGCGTGACGCGACGCGCGAAGATCGTCTGTACGATCGGGCCGGCCACCGCCAGTCCCGAGCGCATCCGTGCGCTCATCGACGCTGGGATGGACGTCGCCCGCCTCAATTTCAGCCACGGCACACACGCCGATCATGAGCAGGTCTACCACCGGATCCGGGAAGCAGCCGCGGCGGCTGGCCGGCCGGTCGGGATCCTCGCCGACCTGCAGGGGCCGAAGATTCGGCTCGGTCGGTTCGCCGACGGGCCGGTGCAGTGGCGCACCGGCGACACAGTAATCATCACCAGTGACGATGTCTTGGGTACCGCCGAGCGGGTGTCCTGCACCTACCGGGACCTGCCGGTCGAGGTCAAGGTGGGCGACCGGCTGCTCATCGACGACGGCAAGGTCTCCGTGGAGGTGAAGAGCGTGACGGGCACCGACATTCACGCGTTGGTGCTCGAGGGCGGCGAGGTATCCAATCACAAGGGAATCTCGCTCCCTAACGTTGCGGTGAGTATTCCCGCACTCACCGAGAAGGACGTCGCTGACCTCCAGTTCGCCTTGCGATTGGGGGTGGACTTCGTCGCCCTGTCGTTCGTCCGGTCGGCCGACGACGTGCTGGGCGTGCGCAAGGTCATGGACGACGTCGGGATCCGCCGACCCGTGCTGGCGAAGTTGGAGAAGCCGGAGGCCGTCGCCGCCCTAGAGGAGGTGGTGGATGCCTTCAACGGGCTCATGGTGGCCAGGGGCGACCTCGGCGTGGAGCTACCACTGGACCAGGTACCGCTGGTGCAGAAGCGCGCTGTCCAGCTATGCCGCGAGAACGCCAAGCCGGTGATCGTCGCGACCCAGATGCTCGACTCGATGATCGACAACACCCGTCCCACCCGGGCGGAGGCCTCTGACGTCGCCAACGCCGTTCTCGACGGAGCCGACGCCTTGATGCTGTCAGGGGAGACGAGCGTCGGCCGCTTCCCCGTGCTCGCGGTGAGCACGATGGCGCGCATCATCGAATCCACCGAGCAGGGGCAGGCCCAGTTGCCCCGGGACCTGCGCCGTCCACGTCTGCAGCACGATCCTCGTACCCAGGGCGGGGCCATCGCCTTGGCGGCGTCGCACATCGCGAATTCGGTCGAGGCAAAGGCACTCGTGGCCTTCACACAGACCGGTGACACCGTGCGGCGGTTGGCGCGTCTGCACTGCGACCTGCCGCTGTTCGCCTTCACCCCCGACCCCGCGGTCCGTAACCAGTTGGCACTGTCGTGGGGGGTGGAGGCTTACGAAGTGCCACTGGTAGAGCACACCGACGACATGTTCCGCCAAGTGGACCAGGCGATGATCGACCTGGGCCGGGCGAAGCCTGGTGACCTCGTCGTGATCGTGGCTGGTAGTCCGCCTGGTACCCCAGGCTCCACCAACACCCTGCGGGTCCACCGGCTCGGCTCACTGGCAGGGCTCGGATGACGGCTGGCGACCACACATCTGGTCAGCAGCGACGCCTGGTCGGCCAGGCCGCCGTCGACCATCTGCTCGGCATGCTCGACCTGACCGTGACCGGCGACCAGACCTTCCGAGGTGACAGCCCGCGGGTCGGTCTGCAGCGCGTATACGGCGGACACGTCGCCGCTCAGGCGCTGGTGGCCGCAGGGCGTACGGTGGACCCGTCCCGGCTGGTGCACTCCTTGCACGGCTACTTCGTCCGCCCAGGCGACCCCGGCGCGCCGATCGACTACCACGTGGAGAACATCCGCGACGGGCGCTCGTTCTCGGTCCGGCGGTGCACGGCCAGTCAGCACGGCAAGACGATCTTCTTCATGTCGGCGTCTTTCCACCGGCCGGAGGAAGGGCTAGACCATCACGCTCCCGGCCCGGCCGACGTGCCCGACCCGGAGACCGTGCCGCGGTTTACGGAGCTGCTCGCTCAAGACGCGCCACGGGTGGACGACTTCTGGGCTGAAGTACCGATGCCGATCGACGTGCGCTACCTGAGCGACATGGGTTGGGTGCAGTCACGGCAGCGTCGGGCCGAACCGTTCCACCGGGCGTGGATGCGGGTGGACGGCGCGCTGCCCGACGACCCGTTGCTGCACGCCTGCCTGCTCACCTACGCCTCCGACCTGACCCTGCTGGATTCGGTGCTGGCCGTGCACGGAGAGGTGTGGGGGCCGGGGGGAGTGGTGGGCGCCAGCCTGGACCATGCGCTGTGGTTCCACCGTCCGTTCCGAGCTGACGAGTGGTTCCTCTACGACTGTTGGAGCCCGACCGCTTCCGGGGCGCGTGGCCTGGCCGCCGGGCGGATGCTGACCCGCGATGGTCGGCACATCGCCAGCGCGGTTCAAGAAGGGTTGTTGCGCCGCGTCGGAGCCTGAGCCGCCCGGCGGTACGGTGGATGGCGAGGAGGAGGAGGGAGATCGACGATGCGGGTCGCCTTCGGCGCCGATGACGACAACGAGACCACCCGTGCGGTGTTGGCGTTCCTCACCGGGCGCGGACACGAGGTGGTCCGGGTCGACGAGGGAAGGCCATGGCCCGCGATCGGCGAGGCGGTGGGTCGCGCTGTCGTGGACGGTTCCGCCGACTACGGCGTGGTGATGTGCTGGACCGGCACCGGCACCGCCATCGCCGCCAACAAGGTCGCGGGAGTACGCGCCGCGCTGGCGTGGGAGCCGTGGATCGCCCGTGGCGCCCGCCTCTGGAACGACGCCAACGTGCTGGCGTTGAGCCTGAAGCGGCTGGCCCCAGACGTCGCGGTGGAGGTGGTGCAGGCGTTCCTCGACACCACCGAGCCTGACCCCGACGAGGCGGCCAACATCGCCCAGTTGGGCTGAGCCACCCGCCGGCTAGGCGAGCGCGTCGATGGCCCGCCAGGCCGCGACCAGGTGACGGGACTCCGTCAGCGGCGAACCAACCGCTAGCCGTAGCGTGTAGCGGCCCCGGACCCGCGTGTGGGTCAGGAACGCCGTACCCGTGGCGTTGACGTGCTGCAGCAGCTCTTCGTTGGCCTCGTCCGACCCGCGCCGCCGGAAGCAGACCAGCGAGAAGGGGTGCGGTGCGACCACCTCGAACCGGTCGTCGCCATGGAGCCAGGCGGCGAACCGTTGCGCGAGCGAGATCGAACGGCGGATGTGGGCACGAAGCCCGTCCACCCCGTACCACCGCAGCACGAACCACAGCTTCAGGGCACGGAATCGGCGCCCCAGCGGCACCTGCCAGTCCCGGTAGTCGATGACCGCTCCTGAGGCGGTGGCCGCGTTGCGCAGGTACTCCGGCAGCACGGTGAGCGCCTCGATCCGCTCGGCCCGGTCGGCGACCCAGAAGGCGTCGCAGTCGAAGCCGGTGAGGAGCCACTTGTGCGGGTCGAAACAGTACGAGTCGGCGTACTCCACCCCGGCGTGGGTGTGGCGCAGCTCCGGGCAGACCGCGGCAGCCCCGGCGTACGCCGCATCCACGTGCAGCCATACCTGTTCCCGTTGGCAGATCGGGCCGATGGCAGCAAGCGGATCGATCGCAGTGGTGCTGGTCGTCCCGATCGTGGCGACGACCAGGGCCGGGATGGCGCCGGCGGCGCGGTCGGCGGCGACCTGGGCGGCCAAGGCATCAGGGCGCATGGCGAGGTGGTGGTCGGTGTCGACGAGCCGCAGGTGGTCCGAGCCGATTCCCGCGATCCGCGCCGCTTTTTCGATCGACGAATGGCCTTCCGTGGAGGTGTAGACGGTATAGGGACGGTCGACACCGTGAACGCGCCAGCGCCCACCGCTGGCGCGGTGCAGCGCGGCGAGGGTGGCGACCAGAGTCGCGGAGGAGGCCGAGTCCTGGATCACGCCACCCCCGGTCCCGGTCGAACGAAACCGCTCGGGAAGCCCGAGCAGATCCGCCAGCCAGTCCAGGGTGACCGTCTCCACCTCGGTCGCGGCGGGCCCGGTGGACCAGAGCATGCCTTGGGTGCCCAGGCCAGCGGCCGCCAGGTCGCCCAAGACGCTGGCCAGTGAGGTGTTGGCGGGGAAGTAGCCGAAGAACCCCGGGTGCTGCCAGTGGGTGGTGGCCCGGGCGACGATCCGCTCCAGGTCGGCCAGCATGGCGTCGAACGGCTCGCCGCGTGTGGGTGGGATGGGCGGCAGCGCGGCGGCGACCTCGCCGGGTGCGACCGAGGGCTGCACCGGGCGCTGCTCCAGGGTCGCCCAGTAGTCGGCGACCCAGTCCACCATCCGGTGGCCGTACTCCCGGAACTGCTCAGGTGTCATGTGCCCGCTCACGTCGCGAACAGTACTCCGGGATACGGCGGTCACCGCGGTGCGGTGCTGGCTCGCACGGTCAGCTGCGGCTCCAGCAGGGTCGCCTCCGCCACCACATCTCCAGCGATCTTGCCCATGAGCAGGGTCACCGCCTGCCGGCCGACCTCTTCGGCCGGCACCAGCACCGAGGTCAGTGCGGGCCGGGCTCGCTCGGCTAGTTCGTCGGGGCAGATGGCGACCACTGAGACGTCCTCGGGGACGCTTCGGCCGAGGTCAGCCAAGGCGGTGAGGACGTGGTTGACCGCAGCTTCGTTGTGCACCACCAGGCCGGTGAGGTCCGGTCGCTGCGCCAACAGGTCGGTGACCTCGGCGCGGACCGCCTCGGCGTTCTCCTCACACGGCAACGCCACGGCGTCCATGCCGAGCCGGGCCGCCTCCCGTGTGAATCCCTCGAGGGTACGTTCGGCGTAGCCGGTGTGCCGGTCGTAGACGACCTGCGGGGCGCCCAACAGGGCGACCGTGCGGTGGCCAAGCGACGCCAGGTGCGCCACGCAGCGGGCACCCGCGGCGGCGAAATCCAAATCCACACAGGTCAGCCCGCTCGGATCGGCTGGGAAACCGATCAGGACACTCGGCCGTGAAAGCTGACGCAGCAGAGGCACCCTGGGATCGTTCAGCTCGACATCCATCAACACCAGACCGTCGACCATGCCGCTGTTGGCGACCCGGCGCAGACCCGCCTCACCCTCGTCAGCGGTGACCAGCAGGACGTCGTGCTCGTACGTGCGAGCGGTCGTCACCACCGTAGTGGCGAACTGCATCAGCACCGGCAGGTGCATGCCGGCCCGCAAGGGCAACACCAGCGCGATCACGTTGGCTCGCTTGCTCGCCAGGGCCCGCGCCGAGGCATGGGGCTCGTAGCCGAGGGCCCGGATGCTCTCCATGACCCGGTTGCGGGTGCTTGCTGAGATGCTCCGCTTCCCGGAGAGCACATAGGACACAGTGCTGACCGCCACCCCGGCGTGGCGGGCGACGTCGGCGATGGTGACGGTCACGGGTGGGCCTCCAGGCGCAGCTCGGCGACGATCGTTCCGATCTCGTGCAGGATTAGGTAGAGGTCGGCCACCTGATCCGGCGTCGCCGCGACAGCCGCGGTGACCTCAGTGAACGCGTACCGGTGCCCCGTGGGCGGCAGCGAAAAGGTGGCCAGTGTCGGACCGCCGAGCGGGTCACCGCATCGAAGTGTCACGGTGACCGGGTCATCGTGCGGATTGGCCGCGCGCAGCAGCGCCCGAGTGGGGCGCCGGGACAGGTCGACGCCGCGGAACTCCAGCCAGGACTGCGGGTCGGCAGCGACCACCGCGTCGCCGGTGTCCGGTGCGGCGTCGGTCAGCACCCCACCACAGCAGTCGTCGTAGTCGACCGCGGGCAACACCGGCCGGCGAGGCGGAATGCGCTGCCCGTGGACGGTCAGGATCGCCGTGAGCACGATGTCGGTGGCGGAACGACCGACCATGATCCGGTGCGGCGCGGCTTCGACCACCATGCGGCCCGATCCGACATCCCAAAACGCCAGGTCGTCGACGGCGAGCTCCAACGAGACGGTGGTGCGCTCACCCGGGGCCAGCCGCACCCGGGCGAACCCGCGTAGCTGCCGCACCGGCTGCTTGACCCGGGAGCGCAACTGCCGGGTGTACAGCTGCACCACCTCCTCACCGGTGCGCTCACCGGTGTTGACCACGTCCACGCTGACCTGCACCCGATCGCCGGGTGCTGCCGCGTCGGCGCTGAGGACCAGGTTCTCGTATCCGAAGGTGGTGTAACCGAGGCCGTGGCCGAACGGGTACAGCGGTGTCCCGCGGAAGTACAGGTAGGTGGCGTCACTGCCGATGATGTCGTAGTCGAACAGATCGGGCAGGTCGGCAGCGCAGCGGTACCAGGTCTGGGTGAGCCGACCAGTCGGCTCGGCCTCACCGAGCAGCACCTCCGCCAGTGCGTGCCCGAACTCCTGACCGCCGTGCGCCGACCACAGCAGCGCCGGCACGTGCGCGTCGGCCCACTCGACCGCGTACGGGTAGCTACTGGTCAGGACGGCCACCGTGCGGGGGTTGGCGGCGTGCACCGCCCGCAGCAGCGCCTGTTGCTGGGCAGGCAGCGCCAGATCGATGCGGTCCTCGGTCTCCCGGCCATTGACCAGCGGATGGTTACCGAGCACGACGACGGCGACGTCGGCGGCGGCCGCCGCCTCGGCCGCCGCGGCGGCACCGTCGGCGACCAACTCGACGACGAAGCCGCTGGCCTCCTCCAGGCTTGCGGCGTCGGCGCGCACCTCGCCGTCGTCGGTGACGGTGAGGTACCGCTGGGAGGCGACGTGGTAGAGCGCTGCCGTTCGGTCTTCGCGCTCCGCCAATCGGAACGTCTCCCGGACCACCCATCCCTGTGGACCGGCCGAGTCGGCCACCAGCGTGCCGTCCTCGGCCGCGTGCAGGTAAGCACCCGTGGCCGCGCAGCGCAGCGCGATGTGGCCACCTCCCCAGTCGAAGAGATCGAAGTGGCTGGCCGGACCGGCGCCACCGAGGACGACCGGCGACGTGTGCAGGTCGCCGCCGATCGTCAGGTGGTCGTCGGTGCCGTCGAGACGGAGAGCCACCCGGTGCACGCCCTCGCACCACCGCACTGCGTCGGCGCCGAGCCGGTGGCGGAGACCGTCGCGCACCGTCACCATGTACGGCAGGGTGCCGCTGTACCAGTCGCCGTACAGTGTGTCGGACAGCGGCCCGATCACCGCTACCGTGCGAGGGCGAACCGGCAGCAATCCGTCGTTGCGCAGCAGGACGATGCTGCGCCGCGCTGCCTCCCGCGCGAGCGCCTGGTGCGCCGAGCAGTTGATTACCTCGGCGGTGATGGCGGCGTACGGGTTGGCCTCCGGCGGGTCGAACTCACCGAGCCGGAACCGAATCGTGAGCACTCGCCGCACCGCTCGGTCGACGTCGGTCTCGTCGATCAGCCCGCGCGCGAGGGCCTCGCTGATCCGTCCGATGGTGACGTGAGAGTCGGCATCGTGGTCGGTGAAGCTGTCGATGCCTGTGCGGAGGGCGGCGGCGTGGGAGTGCGCGTGGTCGGGGAAGTATCGCTGGACCGTAACCAGATTGGAGGGTGCGTAGGCGTCACTGACGACCAGCACCTCCTCGTCGCTCCAGTGACGTAAGACCCCGTTGATCAGTGGGCTGAGGTGGGCAGGTCGGCCGTTGACCACGTTGTAGGAGGCCATGACGGCGACCGCTGCCCCGGCCGCCAGGGTCGGGCGGTAAGCCGGTAGCTCGTACTCGTGCAACACCCGAGGGCTGAGGTTGCTGTCGCTGGTGTCGCGGTGGGTCTCGTTGTTGTAGCCGAGGAAGTGTTTCAGGGTGGGTGCTGTCTTGAGGTAGCGTGGGTGGTCACCGCGTAGCCCTTGGCTGTACGCGGTCGCCATCACCCCGGTGAGCCACGGGTCCTCGGAGTACCCCTCTTCGTTACGCCCCCAGCGGGGGTCGCGCAGCGGATTGACGACCGGTGCCCAGACGTTCAGTCCGACCTTGACCGGATCCTTGTGGTGATAGCCGCGTACTTCGTCGCCGACAGCGGCACCCACACGGCGGACCAGGTCCGGATCCCACGTGCTGGCCAGTCCGATCGCTTGCGGGAACACGGTGGCCGGGCCGGACCAGGCCAGCCCGTGGAGCGCTTCGGTTCCGGTGCGGAACCCGGCCAGCCCCAGCCGCGGGATGGGCGGCTGGTGCTGGTGCAGCAGGGAGATCTTCTCGGCCAGGGTTAGCCGGCTGAGGAGATCAGTGACCCGCTCACCGAGCGGCGTCGCCGGGTCTGTCCACGCCGGCCGGTCGCTATCAGTGGGCCCGGTCAATGCTGACCCCTTCCTGCTCGGGTTCGTCGGCGAGGTGGGCGTCGAAGCGCTTCAACACCCGGCGTCGAAACGCTTCGACAAGCGGCCGACGATACCTCCGCCCGCACCGGTGGGGTTTCATCGGGAGAACGAACGGAGGTGTCTAGAGGGTGACACCGGACACACCGGAGGTCAACGGGGAGAATTCCACGTTGATCGTATCGTTATCTTCGATCGATTCAAACCGCGGCGGGGAGGTTCCCGGCGTCGACCAACTCCAGTACCCGCGCCGCACCGCCGATCGCCGCGGCGTTGTGGCCGAGGTTCGAGGCGACGATGCGTGCCCCGCCCGCGTCATCAGCCAGGGTGCGCCGCTCCAGCTCCTCCTGCGCCGTCGGCAGCAGCCAGGGCGACAGCGGCACGAAGTAGCCACCCAGCACGATCACCTCCGGGTTGACCACGTTGGCCAGCACCGAGGCTCCATGCCCCAGCCAGGCACCGGTCTCCGCCAGGCCAGCCAGCACCGCCTTGTCTCCACCCCGGGCACGGCGGACCACCTCATCGATCTCTGACTCGAGATCAGCGGTGCTGACGTCGGCGTCGGTAGTGACACCGACCCGCCGGAGGATCGCGGCGACCCCCGCGAGAGCCTCCAAGCAGCCGCGACGCCCACACCCACAGTCCGGCCCCGCAGGGTCCAGTTGCACGTGTCCGAGCTCCCCGGTGAAGCCGCGCCCACCGCGCAACAGCCGGCCGTCGATGATCACTCCCGCGCCGATGCCCACTTCGCCAGTCAGGTAGACCAGGTTGGCCGTGCCGGCGTGAGCCCCGTACCGGAACTCCGCCGTGGCGGCGAGGTTGGCGTCGTTGTCCACCGCCACGGGGTAGTCCGGCTTCAGCGCGGCCTCGAGCGCACCACGCAGATCCACGTCCTGCCACCCGAGGTTCGGCGCCAGCCGGACCGCGCCGTCCGCGCCGACCAGACCGGGCACACCGACGGTCAGGCCGAGAACGCGGTGGCCGTCCTTGCTCACCTTCGAGACCGCCCGCCGCCCCAACGCCGCAACCGCGGCCACCGCCTTGCCTGGGGAGACGTTGAGGCCAGCGAACGAACGCCGCCAGCTCAACAGCCGTTCCCCGGTGAGATCCAACGCTACGGCGGTCAGGTAGTCGGCGTTGACCTCTAGTCCCACGGCGGCGTAGGCGCTGCCGTCGAGGACGAGCATGGTGGCTGGGCGGCCGATCCGGTTCTCGGTCAGGCCGGTCTCGCGGACCAACCGCCGTGCGAGCAGGTCGGCCACCAGACTGGAGACGGTGGCCTTGTTCAGCCCGGTCGCCGCCGCGATGTCCGCTCGCGAGCATGGTGCGTGGGCCCGGACGTACCGCAACACCACCGCGAGGTTGGTGGCGCGGACATCGGCGAAGTCCACCGGCTGGGGAGGGATGAGTGTGGTCATCGACGTGCGCCCCGCTCCTGACGCCCTAGGCTGGCTCCTGTGGCTGTGGACCCATCATGCCGCACTGCCGTGTGGGTGGTGACCATCGGCTGTTCCTCTCCCTTGTGGGGCCGCCTCACGTCCGCTAATTTGTTTAGCCACAAGACTAACTAACTGTAGCGCGCCGCGGCCGGATCGACACCCGCATGGACGAGAAAGGGATGCGAGACGTGACACACCCCCGGACCTGGCGGCCGACGATGCGCCGCCGCACCCTCCTGAAGACCGCCGGCGCGGCGGCCGTGGCCGCTGCTGGCGGCGGGCTGCTTGCTGGCTGCGGGGAGCGCACCAGCCGACGCGGTGGCGAGGCCGAGGACGTACAGCAGTTCACGCATCTGGTGCCGCGGTTCGTCGCCTGGGACGGCGTCGACCTTTCCGAGACCGACCTGCTGCGCGGACACACCAACGAGCACGGTTTCAAGGTCCCCGACGGCCTCATCCGCTACCCGCGCACCCTCATCCGGGCGGTGCCCGAGCCGTTCGGCAAAGGCAACACCTACACCGCCATGACGCCGCTCTGGTCACCACCGCCGGACTACCCCAACGACTACTACCGGGCCATCGCGGAACGGATGGGCACCACGATCCGGTTCAATCCTCGCGACGGCATCGAGTACCAGAACATCGTCACCGCGGTACTCGGGGCTCAAGACCACCCTGACATCACGATGATCCCCGGCTGGAACCTCAACTCCATCCCGCGCATCCAGGACGCGGTGGAGAACCTCTTCGCCGACCTCACCCCGTTGCTGGCCGGTGACATCTCCGAGCGGTGGCCGCTGCTGGCGAACATCCCCACCCCGGCCTGGCTGGAGTGCATCTGGAACGGCAAGTTGAAGGCACTGCCGCAGCCGGAGGGCAATCCGTTCGGCAACCCGCTGTTCGCCCGAAAAGACATCCTCGACCAGCTCGGCCTGCCGTACCCGACCAACGCCGAGGAACTCCTCGAGACCGCCCGGGAGATCACTGATCCGGCGGCGGACCGCTGGGCGTTCGGCAACATCGAGCTGTTCGTACACCAGATGTTCCGCACCCCGTACCAAGAGTGGCGTCTGGAGCCTGACGGCCGTCTCGTCAACGCCATCGAAACCGAGGAGATGCGGGCCGCGATCGAGTTCCTCCATCGTTGCTACGACGAGGGCCTCGTGCACCCGGACAACGCCGCCAGCGCCGAGGCAGACATGAAGCAGAAATTCCGCAGCGGCGAGGTGGTGTTCCGCACCGACGGCTGGGGTGACTGGGAAGAGGCGCTGGCCGCCGTGGCCTCCGACAACCCCGACTACAACCAGCAACCCGTGCCTGCCTTCGCGCACGACGGCGGCACCCCGCAGGTCAACGGCACCGACCCGGCCTGGGCCTTCACCTTCCTCCACCGTGATCTCACCCAGGAACAGTTG
Source organism: uncultured Micromonosporaceae bacterium (assembly GCA_964438855.1). Taxonomy (GTDB): domain Bacteria; phylum Actinomycetota; class Actinomycetes; order Mycobacteriales; family Micromonosporaceae; genus Natronosporangium. The sequence continues at coordinate 28,913 of CAYTMR010000010.1, read as the reverse complement.
GAGGAGATCCTGGACGTCGCCAACTGGCTGGCCGCGCCCTTCGGCACCGAAGAGTACGAGCTGCACCAGTACGGCGTCGAAGGCGTGCACTTCGAATACGACGCCGACGGCGAACCACAACTGACCGAGCAGGGACAGGCGGAAGCTGGGCGCCCCATCCCCACCTACTACTTCATCAGCGGTCGTCCACCGGAGCCGTTCCAAGGACCGTGGCCCGGCTATGTACAGTCCCGGCTGGAGTGGTGCAACCAGCACATCCAATACGTCAAACCGGGCATCTTCGCCGGCATCAAGCGGATCGAGCCGGCGAAGCTGCAACAGGCCAACTTTGAACTCAACGACAAGTTGCAGGATCTGCGGCGCGGCCGCACGCCGCTGTCCGAACTCGACCAAATCATCGCCGACTGGCGGCGCTCCGGTGGAGACGAAGGCCGTGAGTTCTACCAGGAGGCGCTGGCGGCCCGCGACGCGCGTCAGGGTGGGCAGTGAGCGGTAGCCCACCCGTCACCGCTGGGTCCGGGGCGACCCGGACCCGGCAGCGACGCGACCACCAGTCGAGGATCCGGCGGCGGTCGAGGATGCCAGGCGCTGGCCGACGCACCCTGCCTCTGTCGGTACGGCTGCGCCGCGACTGGCAACTCCTCGTCATGTGCATCCCGATGGTGGTGCTCTTCGGCCTCTTCCACTACGTGCCGATGGCCGGTTACACCATCGCCTTCCAGGACTACTCGCCGTTCTCCTACGGCGGGCCGCTCCAGTCCTACCTCGACAGCCCGTGGGTCGGATTCGCCAACTTCGTCGAGCTGTTCAGCGACCACCGGTTCTGGCGAGCCTTCCAGAACACGCTGGTGATCTTCACCGTTCAGCTCGTCTTCTTCTTCCCGCTGCCGATCCTGCTGGCGATCCTGCTCAACAGCATCCTGTCCCGACGCGTGCGCAGCGTGATCCAAAGCATCGTCTACCTGCCCCACTTCTTCTCCTGGGTGCTGGTCATCGCGTTCTTCCAGCAGATGCTCGGAGGTGCCGGCCTGATCGCGCAGGTCATGCGTCAGTGGGACACCGCCGGGCGGTGGGGCATCGAGCCGATCAACATCATGACCAACCCCGACCTGTTCATACCGCTGGTCACCGCCCAGGTGATCTGGAAGGACGCGGGCTGGGGAATGATCGTGTTCCTCGCGGCCCTCGCCGCGATCAACCCGAACCTGTACGAGGCAGCGGCCGCCGACGGGGCCGGCCGATGGCGGCGGTTTTGGCACATCACCCTGCCCGGCCTGCGACCGGTGATCGTCCTGCTGCTCATCCTCCGCTTGGGCAACGCGCTGTCGGTCGGTTTCGAACAGTTTCTCCTACAGCGCGACTTCGTCGGAGCACGAGCCGCCGAGGTGCTCGATACCTTCGTCTACTTCAACGGTTTCCTCGGCGGTGACTACTCCTACGGGGCGGCGGCTGGCCTGTTCAACGGGGTCGTCGGCCTCATCCTCATCCTCAGTGCCAACAAGATCGCCCACCTGCTGGGTGAACACGGAATCTACCGGAGAGAATGACTACCATCACTTCGTTGCGCCGGCGGCGGCGCCATCCCGCCCGACCGATCTGGATGGAGGAGCCCAGCGGTCTCGGAAAGGTCGCCAAGGCAGTCGCCCTGACGCTGATCGTGCTGGCCGTGGCGTTCCCCACCTACGTCATCGTCCTGACCAGCCTGTCCTCGCAAGCGACCATCACCGAGGCCGGTGGTCTGGTGGTGGTCCCCGGGGAGTTGACCCTCGACGCGTATGTCCGGATCTTCTCCGGTGGGGTGGTGACCCGGGCGGTCCTGGTCAGCACCGGGGTCACCGTAGTCGGGACGGCGCTCAGCCTGTTGGTGACGGTCTTGGCCGCCTACGGGCTCTCCCGTCCCGGTTCGGTGCTGCACCGGCCGTTGCTGTTCTTCGTACTCATCACCTTCCTGATCGGCCCCGGCATCATTCCGTCGTACCTGCTGGTCAGCTCACTGGGGCTGACCGACACGTACGCTTCGCTGATCCTGCCGATGGCGATCAATGCTTTCAACCTCGTGGTGATGCGGGCCTTCTTCATGAACATCCCGAAGGAGTTGATCGACAGCGCCCGAGTGGACGGTGCCGACGACTTCACCATCCTGCGGCGGATCGTGATGCCGCTGTCCAAGGCGGTGATCGCCGTGGTCGGGCTGTTCTACGCCGTCGGCTACTGGAACAACTTCTTCCAGGCCATGTTGTACGTCTCGGACGCGAAGAAGTGGCCGGTGCAGCTGGTGCTGCGCCAGTACGTGGTGCAGGGCAGCCCGCTGCCGACCGGGATCGGCGGCGTCCCGGCCTCCTCCGAGGTGCTCGGAGACATGGCGACCGCCGCCCCGTTGTCCATCAAGATGGCGATCGTCGTGATCACGGTACTCCCGGCGGTGATCATCTACCCGTTCGTGCAGCGCCACTTCACCAAGGGCGTGATCATCGGCGCCATCATGGGCTGAAGATCCACGCAATGTCGGGGACATTGCGGGTATCCGCGGCGCGATAACAGCAATGTCCCCGACATTGTGTCGATCAAGGGAGGGTGGCGGGGGTTGTCCACACTGACGCCGTGCCACGTGTGTCGATCCGTCCCACACCCCTGCAGTGGAGAGTGTTCCGTGCCCGGGACGCCTTCGAGGCGGGGCTGCTCACCCCGACGACGCTTCGTACCTCCGCATGGCGGAGGATCCTGCGCGGCATCTACGCTGACTCGCGACTCGAACCCGATCACCACCTACGGTGCCAGGCCGCGATGCTGGCCGTACCGCCCGACGCGGTGATCGCCGGACCGTCCGCGGCGTACCTGCTGGGCGCCGAATCCGCAGTGCGCGACACCGACCTGGTGCACCTTCTCGTGGCGCGCAAGCACCGATTCGGTCCAGTACATGGGCTGAAGGTCCACACCACCGGCACCCTCGATGCCGCCGACGTGACGCATGCGCGGGGACTGCCGTGCACCACCGCCTCGCGTACCGCGTGGGACGTGGTGCTCTGGCAGGACCTCGTCCGTGCCGTCGTCACCATCGACGCCATGCTCCACGCCGATCTCGTCTCGAAGGACGAGCTGCGCTACCGGCTCGAGCGGAACCGCCACGAGCGGATACGTGGCTGGGTGCGAGCGGAGCGGGTGTTCGGGCTGGCGGACGGGCGCGCGCAGTCCCCGCCGGAGTCCGAGGTCAGGGTGCGACTGGTGCTGCACGGCCTACCACCACCCGTACCGCAGCATCCCGTGCGGGTGCGTTCGGGACGCCTGCTGCACCCGGACCTGGCCTGGCCCGAGTACCGCGTGGCGGTGGAGTACGACGGTGCGTACCACTCGGATCCGGAACAGATGCACGTGGATCGCCGGCGGCTCAACGAGCTGGTCGATGCGGGGTGGATCGTCCTGCACGTCACCTCACGCCGCCTGCGTAGCGACTTCGCTGGCGTGGTCCGCGAGGTTCGAGAAGCACTACGTTCTCGTGGCGCCCGCGTCTAGATCCACGCAATGTCGGGGACATTGCGGGTATCCGCGGCGCGATAACAGCAGTGTCCCCGACATTGGGTCGATCATGTGAGCGTGACCGCGGCAGGGGTCGGGAAACCGTCGACCGGAGGGAACTCCACCCGACGTACGGGGGCCGGGCCGTCCACGCTCACGTGTAGACAGTCGCCGTCCCGTACCGCGGTGACGAGAGTGTCGCCGTCCACGTCGAGGATCGTCGTGCTCGCGTCGACGCCGCCGAAGCTCAGCAGCGTCAGGTCGGTGAACGGACCGTCGCCGACGGCGTCCGTGACCGGAGCGACCGGGATCAGCGCCCCATGTCGGACGAACAGCGGCACCCGCTCCAGTGGCTGAGTGACCCTCAGATGGCGGCCGCCGTCGTGGACGGCACCGCTCCACCAGTCCACCCACCGGTCACCGGCGGGAAGGTAGACGTCCCGGGAGCCGGCCGGGTCCACCATGGGGGCGACGAGCAGGTCGTCGCCGAGCCGGTAGGTCAACTCCTCGTTCCACGCGGCCGGGTCGTCAGGAGTGTCGACGAGCAGCGCGCGCAGCATCGGGACACCGGTGCGTGCCGAGGTGAGCGCGGCCGAGTAGAGGTAGGGCAGCAGGCGGTACCGCAGCCGTAGCGCGTCGACCACTGCGGAGGCCGCCTCGGGCGGAAAGTCCCACGGCAGCCGGCTGGTGGTGCCATGGAAGCGCACCAGTGGCGACAGGGCACCGAACTGCGCCCAGCGCACGTACAGGTCGGGTGTGGGAGTGCCGTGGAAGCCACCGGTGTCGTGGCTCCAGTACGGCACGCCGGACAGGCCGTGGGAGAGCCCGCCCCGCAGCGTGGAGCCCATCGCCGGGTACGTCGCGGCCACGTCGCCGCTCCACTGGGCGGCGTGACGTTGCCCGCCGAGGTACGTCGAGCGTGCCCACACCGCACCGTGCCCGGCCACCTCGCGGGTGACCTCGCTGACCACGTCGTTGAACAGCAGACTGTAGACGTTGTGGAGCTCGGTCCCGGTCATGCCGTTGTGAGCCACCGCGTCGGCCGGCACCCCCTCGGCGAAGTCGGTCTTGAAGATCGCCACTCCCTGCTCGAGGAGCCTGCGAAGTGAGGCGGTGAACCATTGGGTGGCTTCCGGGTTGGTGAAGTCGACGATGCCGCAGGCGGGGTGCGATCCGTGCCACACGTCGGCCACGTACGCGGAGCCATCCGCGCGGCGCAGCAGATAGCCGGCTGCCGCGGCGGTCGCGAAGGCCGGGGAGAGGTGGCTGAGGTACGGGTTGATCCACAGGCACACCTTGAACCCCTGCTCGGCGAGGGTGGCGAGCATTCCGGCGGGGTCGAGGAACTGGTCGCTGTCCCACTGCAGGTCCGACCAGTGGTTCACTCGCTGCCAGTAGCAGTCCAGGTGCAGCACGTCGCAGGGAATGCCGAGTTCTCGGATCCGGCGTGCGCGGGCAAGCACTTGCTCTTGACTGTCGGCGTAGAAGCCGGAGGAGATCCAGGTGCCGAAGGCCCACTTGGGTGGTGGACTCGGTCGGCAGGTGAGCCGGTTGTACCGGTCGAGGATCTGTGCGGGGCTCGGACCGGCGATGACGTAGTAGTCGATCAGGTCGTCGGGTACCAGGATCTGCACACAACTGTGGGTCGACTGGCAGACGTCGAACTCGACGGGGAGGCCGCTGTCGACCAGCACACCGTATCCCCGGTTGGACAGGTAGAACGGCACGCACTTGTGTGAGCGCTCCGACTCCGCTCCGAAGGAGTCGAAGTTCCACATCAGTGGTCGTTGACCGCGTTTGTCGAGGCGGGTGAATTTTTCTCCGAAGCCGACGAATCGTTCATCGGCGGGGGCGATGAAGCTTTCGTGATACGCCACCGGGCGTCCGTCTACAAGAGAGCGACCGAAGGGAAGGGTCCTCAGGCGGCCGCTGATGTCTCGCTCACCTCGGTCCTGCGTCAGCAGGACACGCCCGCTCGCGTCGAGAAACCGCAAGTGCCAGGGGTCGAGCGTGAGTTCGGCGGTGAGCGCTCCGGCGTGGATCCGCAGCAAGCCGTCGTCGTTGGTGACGAGGGTCCGTTCGAATCGTCCGGGGCGTACCAGCGGCAACGCCGCGGCGGAGCGGCTGCGCGCGTGCGGGTCTTGACTGAGGCGGACTCGGATCACTCCCTCGCCAGCCGCGCCGACGTGCACGACGAGGCTTTCGCCGGCAGTGGTCCGGGCTTTGAGGGTCACGCTCGACGATTCGGTGGCGACCACCTCCGCGGCGGTCAGGGAGGAGAGGCCCGACTCGCCGGGAGCGCGTACGGACAACTCCGGTGGGTCAGCGACGAAGACTTCATGGGGCACCAGTGGTGGTCGGTACGGCATGCTGCTCCCCAGGACGACAAGGGCGACCCGTCACGCGGGTCCGGGTGGGTTTAGTTTTGCGTCTAACCCAACAAACGTCAACCGGCTAAGGTGTCGGCATGCGGTGGCCGAAGGGTCTGGACGGACTGTGCTACGGCGGGGACTGGAACCCGGAGCAGTGGCCGGAACCCGTGTGGCGCCACGATCTGGCGCTGATGCGTCAGGCCGGGGTGAACCTGGTCACGGTAGGGGTCTTCGCGTGGGCCAGATTGGAGCCAGAGCCGGGACGCTTCACCTTCGACTGGCTCGACCGCATCCTCGATGCGGCGTATGAGGCGGGGATACGGGTCAACCTCGCCACGCCGACCGCCTCACCGCCGCCGTGGTTCAGTCTGCGTCACCCGGAGGCGTTGCCGGTGACGGCCGAGGGGGTACGCCTGACCCATGGCTCCCGCGACACCTACTGTGTCGCCGCGCCGGCGTACCGGGCGGCTGCGGCACGCGTCGCCGATGCTCTCGCCCGCCGGTACGCCAGCCATCCCGCGCTGGCGATGTGGCATGTGCACAACGAGTACGCCACCGACTGCTACTGCGACGACGTGGCGGCGGCGTTCCGGCGGTGGCTGCGGGATCGTCACGGCGGCCTGAGTGCCCTCAACGCCGCGTGGGGGACTGCGTTCTGGGGTCAGCAGTACCACCACTGGGACCAGGTGTTGCCACCGCGGGCCACACGTTACCTGCCCAACCCCCACCAGTTGCTCGACTTTCGACGGTTCCTCTCCGACGAACTGCGGGCGGCCTTTCGGGAACAGCGTGACCTGTTACGTGCGGCGGCGCCCGACGTTCCGATCACCACGAACGCGGTGTTCGGCGACTGGGTACCGGTCGACCACCGCGACTGGGCGAATGACATGGACCTGGTGTCGTTGGACGCCTACCCGGAGGGGGAGGAGGCGGAGGAGCAGACGGCGTTCCTCGGCGACCTGGCCCGACACTGGGCCGGTGGACGGTCGTGGTTGCTGATGGAGCAAGCGCCGGGTGCCCTGCGTCACGGCGGCGCCTGGGTACGTACCGTTCCAGGCCAGATGGCGAGATTGTCCCTGTCACACGTGGCGCGCGGTTCCCGAGGGGTGATGTTCTTCCAGTGGCGAGCCTCGGCGGCGGGTGCCGAACAGTTCCATCCGGCGATGGTGCCGCACGCCGGGGAACACGCGCCGATCTTCGCCGAAGTGCGGGATCTCGGTGCCATGCTGCCGCGGCTGGCCGAGGCGGACGCCGGTGAGGTGTCCGCACAGGTGGCGATCGCGTGGGACGCCGGGTCGTGGTGGGCCCTGCGGGCCCCGCATCTGCCGTCGCCCGACGTGGAGTATCTCGCGGCGTTGCGGCGCGCCCACCGGTGGCTGTGGCGTTCCGGTGTCACCGCTGACTTCGCCGACCTCGGCGTAGACCTGTCCCGGTACCGCCTGGTCCTGGTGCCCAGCCACTTCCTGGTCGACGACCGACAGGCGGCGTCGGTGCGGCGGTACGTGGAGCGTGGCGGACACCTGGTGGTGTGGTACTTCTCCGGCGTCGCCGACGCCAACGGACACGTCCGCCTCGGGGGTGTTCCGGGAGCCTTCCGCGACGTGCTGGGGGTGCGGGTGCAGGAGTGGCGTCCGTTGCCGCCCGGTGGCACCGTCGCGTTGGACGATGGCACTCTCGCCACCACGTGGTGTGAACTGGTGGAGCTGGCCGGTGCGGAGGTGGTGCTGCGCTACGCCGAGGGTCAGCTCGCCGATAGGCCGGCGGTGACCAGGAACCGCTACGGTGCCGGGTCCGCGTGGTACGTCTCGGCCCGCCTCGCTGACGCGGCCTACGACCGGGTGCTGGCCGCGGCGTCGGCGGCAGCGGGGGTCGGGCCGGTCGTGGCGGGCCTACCGTCTGGGGTGGAGGTCGTGCGACGAGCTGACGGTGTCCACTCGTGGTTGTTCGTGCTCAACCACACGGACCGCGCGGTGCGGGTTCCGGTCACCGGTTGGGAGCTGTTGTCGGACCAGTCGGTGTCAGGCGTGTTGATGGTCGAACCGGATGGCGTGGCGGTGATTCGGCAGGAGAACGACGGTGTCGACGGACGCGCACATGGGCGTGTGCCGGGAGATTAGTTAGGTTAGACATCAAACTATTGACAGCCGACGGTGTGGTGCTCCAGGCTGTGTGCAAGGCCGGCAGGTCGCTAGGCCAGAGGGCACGCCGGATCGCTCGCCTGATCCGCCGGGGCCGGCGACCAGGTCCGCGGGTCGTCATTCGCCGCGGCGCCGGGTCCGGGCGATGCCATGTCGAACGTCACCGGCCGATCCTCGCGGCCGGCCGGTGCCCGTGAGAGGAAGGCCATGATCCGAAGCCACAGGGCGCGGCGTGCCCGTCGCGGCTTGGCGGCCGGGGTGAGCTCCGTGCTGGTAGCCGGGTTCACCGCGGTCGCGATGCATCTGGCGGCCGGTCCGGCCGCAGCGCAAGCCGCAGACCCGTACCAGTGGAACAATGTGGAGATCGTCGGCGGCGGCTTCGTCCCCGGCATCGTCTTCAACGAGACCGAACCCGACCTCATCTACGCGCGCACTGACATCGGCGGCCTCTACCGGTGGAATGAAAGCAACCAGAGGTGGGTCCCGCTGCTGGACTGGGTGGGCTGGGACTGGTGGGGCTGGAACGGCGTCGACAGTGTCGCCACCGACCCACGTGACCCAGACCGCGTCTACGCGGCGGTGGGTATGTACACCAACGACTGGGATCCCAACCCGGGCGCCATTCTGCGCTCCACCGACCGCGGCCAGACCTGGCAGGCGACCGAGCTGCCGTTCAAGCTGGGCGGCAACATGCCTGGCCGGGGCATGGGGGAGCGGCTGGCGATCGATCCCAACCGCAACTCGATCCTCTACTTCGGTGCGCCGGGGGGTAACGGTCTGTGGCGCTCCACCGACTACGGTGTCACCTGGTCCAAGGTGGCCAGCTTCCCCAACCCGGGCAACTGGTCGGAGGACCCGAGCGATCCCCACGGCTACCTCTCCCACGAACCAGGCGTGGTGTGGGTGACCTTCGATCCGCGTACCGGCTCACCCGGAAACGCCACTCAGACCATCTACGTCGGGGTGGCCGACGTGGCCAATACCGTTTACCGCTCCACCGACGGTGGTGCCACCTGGAGCCGACTGGCCGGTCAACCCACTGGATTCCTGGCCCAGAAGGGGGTGCTGGACCATGTCAACGGCTACCTGTACATCGCCACCAGCGACAACGGTGGCCCGTACCTCGGCGAGGACGGTGAGGTGTGGCGCTACGACACCGCCACCGGCACCTGGACCGACATCACGCCGCGGCCCTTCGGCAACGACGACCCCTACTTTGGCTTCTCCGGGCTTAGCGTGGACCGGCAGAACCCAGACACGCTCATGGTCACCGGCTATAGCTCCTGGTGGCCGGACACCTGGATCTTCCGTAGTACCGACCGGGGTGACACGTGGACGTCCTTCTACGACGTCCCCTCCTACCCGACCCGGGTGAACCGCTACGAGCTCGACATCTCCGGCGCTCCTTGGTTGACCTTCGGTAGCAACCCGCAACCCCCGGAGGAGACGCCGAAGCTGGGGTGGATGACCCAGGGTCTGGCGATCGACCCGCACAACTCCGACCGCATGATGTACGGCACCGGAGCGACCATCTACGGCACCACCAACCTCACCGCCATCGACTCCGGTGGGACGGTGACGATCCGGGTGATGGCACACGGGCTGGAGGAGACCTCGGCGCTGGCGCTGGTCAAACCGCCCGGTGGCGCGCTGGTCTCCGGGCTCGGTGACATCGGAGGCTTCCGGCACACCAGCCTGACCGAGGTGCCGGCCATGATGCACACCCAGCCGGTCCACGGCAACACGACCGGTGTGGACTACGCCGAGCTCAACCCGAGCTGGCTGGTCCGGGTCGGGAGCGGGGAAGGCGAGCCGCACATCGCGTACTCCAACGACGGCGGCGCCCACTGGTGGGCTGGCACCGATCCGGGTGGCGTGAGCGGTGGCGGTTCGGTGGCGCTCAACGCCGACGCGACCGCCGTGGTGTGGAGCCCGGAGGGCGCCGGGGTGCACTACTCGACCAGTGTCGGTGGCTCGTTCAGCCCTGCCAGCGGTGTCCCGGCCGGGGCGAAGGTCGCCTCGGACCGGGTGGACCCGGATCGCTTCTATGCCTACGCCAACGGCACCGTCTATGTCAGCACCGACCGTGGTCGGACCTTCACCGCCGCCGCGACCGGCTTGCCGACGGAGGGCTTCGTGTCGCTGAAGGCGGTGCCGGGCCACACCGGGCACGTCTGGTTCGCTGGAGAGAGCGGCCTGCTGCGCTCCACCGACGGTGGTGCCACGTTCACCAACGTGGGCGGATCCACGTGGGCGTACAACGTGGGCTTCGGGAAGGCGGCGCCGGGACGTAGCCACCCGGCCGTCTACGCGGTGGCGACCTTCGGGGGTGTCACCGGGGTCTTCCGCTCCGACGACACCGGCGCCACCTGGGTGCGGATCAACGATGACGCGCACCAGTGGGGCAACATGGGCGCGGCGCTGACCGGTGACCCGGACATCTACGGCCGGGTCTACCTCGGCACCAACGGTCGTGGGGTCCTCTACGGTGATCGGACCGGTGCGCCGCCGAGCCCGCCGGTGAGTCCGTCGCAGAGCCCAAGCCCTGCACCGTCGAGCCCGTCGCCGAGTTCGTCTGCTGAGCCCACCCCGAGCCCCAGCGGCGGGCAGCCGGCGGCGTGTCGAGTGACCTACCGGGTCACCAACGAGTGGCCGGGTGGTTTCCAAGGCGAAGTGGTGATCCACAACGACGCGACTGCGCCCATCTCTGGTTGGACGCTGCAGTGGTCCTACACCGCCGGCCAGGAGATCACCCAACTGTGGAACGGGCAGTATCACCACGACGGGGCGCAGGTGACGGTGACCAACGCGAGCTGGAACGGCACCATCGCCGCGGGTGGCTCCATTAGTGTCGGCTTCCTGGGTAGCTGGACCGGGAGCAACCCAGTGCCGACCTCGTTCACGCTCAACGGCTTGGCGTGTACGGCCAGCTGAGCTGACGGTGGGGTGGCCATTCGGCCACCCCACCATCTTCACCCCCACCCGTGGTGTGGCTCATCGACGACGGCGCTGTGCGCTGGGCTGGTGTGTGCGGGTCTCGCGACGGTTCGCTTTCTGGATCGCTTCGATCAACTCCGGCTTAGCCATGCGGTGGCGGCCGTGGATGTCGAGCCGCTTGGCGACGTCCAACAGGTCCTTCTTGCTGGCGTTGGCGTCCACCCCACCGGCGCTCGGCCGAGGACGGCGCCCTACGCCACCGGTGGCGGCTTGTTCATCGCTGGGGCCTGTGGTGCGTTTCGGCTCCCACCGGTCGCCCACCTTCTGGAACGCGTGCTTGAGCGAGGCGTTGGCGACCCGGGCGGCGCGGCTGCCCTCGCCGTACTGCTGTAGGGCCGAGTCGTAGGTCTTGGCCCACGTCCGCTGGGCCTTGCGGGACGAGCGTCGCACCGTGCTTGGCATGACGTCCTTGGCTGGCATGGCCGGTCCTTCCGTCACCTCCGCGGTGTCGCGAGGTGTCATACCCGGCGCGGGCGGGATGAAACCCGTGGTTAGCCACCCAGCGCGTGGGAATCAGTCTGGATATGGGAAAGCGGAAGGAACCTCGCGAGGATCCGTCGGCGCGCGACACGCAGGAGCTGGAGGATGCCCTCGAGCCGGACTTCGCCTCCGAACACTCGTCACCGACGTTCGCTGACGAACAACCCGGTGGGCCCGAGGGTGTGCCAGAGCCGGAGTCCCCCAAGGGATACGCCGGAGCAGACTGGGGACACCGTCGGCGCCGACGTGACCGCGTGTAGCGCTGCCCCGTAGGGTGACGCCGTGCGGACCCGGATGGTGGAGACGCCGCGCGGCGTCGCTCGGTTGGAGGTGACGGCGCCGGATGACCCGGCGGCGCTTCTGGTGCTCGGGCACGGCGCTGGCGGCGACGTGGACGCCCCGGACCTGACCGCGGTGCGCGCGGCTGCCTTGGGCGCCGGTGTGGCGGTGGCCCGGGTTACCCAGCCGTACCGGGTCGCTGGCCGTCGAGCCCCCGCACCCGCCGCCCACCTCGACGAAGCGTGGATCGCGGCGGTGTCGGCGACCCGGGCGAGTCGTGGGCTCGGCGACGTGCCGTTGATCGTCGGAGGGCGTTCGAGCGGTGCTCGGGTGGCCTGCCGTACCGCTACCGCGGTCGGCGCAGTCGCAGTGGTGGCACTGGCGTTTCCGCTGCATCCACCCAAGCGGCCGGAGCGGACCCGGGAGGCCGAACTGGACACCGGATTGCCGACCCTGGTGGTCAACGGCGATCGGGATCCGTTTGGGGTACCTCAGCCGCGTCGTCAGGTCACGGTGGTGGTACGCCCGGGCGAGCGGCACGACTTGAGCCGAGATCCGGCGGGGGTCGCCGCGGCGGCGATCGAGTTCCTGCGTGAGTACGGTTGGACTCGCGTGTGAGGTCACGTACGGTCGCCGCGGTGAGTGTCCGGAGCCAGTGGCGCGCCGGAGCGGTACCCCGCCCGCCCCACCGAGTACCCGGAGATCGGCGCGGTGACCAGCTGGGCGGCGATGGCGACGAGCAGGGTGACGACGGTGACCGGTCGGGGGTTCAGCACGGCGCAGCCGGCCAGCACCAGGCACACCCCGAGCGCGGCCGCCTTGGCTACCGCGCTGGCACGGTGGTAGAGGTCGGGTAGGCGGAGTAACCCCACCGCCGCAGCGCCCACGAGCCCAGCGCCGACGACGACCAGGCCGTGGCCGACCACGGCTGTCACGGTGGTGACCTTTCCACGAGTTGGGCCAACGCCACCGTGCCCAGAAAGCCCAACAGGGTGGCCGCCAGCACCAGATCGGTAGCGGCGGGTGCGTCGAGTCGCACCGCGAGGACGGCGATGCTGGAGATGAAGACACCGAATCCAAAGTCGACCGCGAGCGCTCGGTCGGCTCCGGTCGGACCGTACGCCATCCGGCCGATCGCCACGAGCATGGCCCCGCACAGGACCACCAACGCGGCATCGAGGGCGATCAGGGCGCCTCACCTACCGGCCGCAGCGCCCTCAACAGCCGCTGTTCGATGGCGCGCAGCTGTGCGACGAAGGCGGTCGGGTCGGCGGCGAACATGCCGTGCACGAAGAGTGTCGGCGGGTCCACCATGATCTCCAGCGTAAGGGTGCCGGGTGTCAGGTTGATGGCGTTGGCGAGAAAAACCACCTCCAGCGGGGTCCTACATCGCAGCGGCAGTGTGACCACCGCGGGTGCGGAATGACGGCGTGGGCGTACCACTTCCCGTAGGACCAGGAAGTTCGAGTACACGAACTCGTAGCCGTAGTGGGTCACGAAGAACACCACCCGCCACGAGCGGATCAGCGCACGCCGGAGGCGGCTCACGGCAGCCGCCCCGCGACCGTGGCCGCGTACCGAGCCGGGTCGAGCAGCACTGCGGCGGCGGTGTCGGCAGCGGCCACCAACGGTTGGGCGGCGATGCCTAGTAGCAGCGACAGAACCGCCAGCGCGAGCGCCGGCGCCACCAGCCCGAACCGCATGCGCCTCGGCTGGCCGTCGTCGTCTTCGTCGCTCCAGGTCGCTTCGCCCTCGTGCCCCCAGAACACCGCGTTCCACACCCGCAGCATGGCCAGAAGGGTGAGGAGCCCCACCAGGGTCACGATGCCGGCAACCACGTAGCTCGCCTCGTCGATGGCGGCGCGGATGAGGAGGAGTTTGGCGACGAAGCCTGACATCGGTGGCATGCCCGCCAGCGACAGCGCCCCGAACATGAACGCGACGGCGAGCAGAGGAGCGCGGCCGACCAGCCCTCCCAGCCGGTCGAGCCGGCCGGTGCCATAGGTCGTCTCCACCGAACCGGCGCACACCAACAGGGCCGCCTTCACCAGCACATACTGCACCAGGTAGTAGATGCCCGCGGCGAAACCGGGCTGGTTGGCCAGCGCCGGCCCGACCAGGATGAATCCCGCGTGGCTGACCATGCTGAACGTCATCACCGCACGGATGCTGCTTTCCCCGAGCGCGCCGAGCGCGCCGATGAACAGGCTCGCCAACGCGACCGTCATGAGGACCCATCCGTAGTCGGGATCGGCCTCGAACACCACGGCGTAGATGCGAAAGATCGCATAGACGCCCACTTTGGTCAGGAGGCCGGAGAACAGGGCAGTGATCGCGGGCGCCGCGTAGGGATAGGTGCGCGGTAGCCAGGTGTGCAGTGGCACCAGGGCGGCCTTGGCAGTCAGTGCGACCATGACCACGGAGATCGCCAGCGCCACCGTGGGGGAACGCCGGGCCGCGCCGGCGAGATCTCCCAAGTTCACCGCCCCCACCACTCCGTACGTGAGACCGATGCCGGCCAGGAAGATGGTGGAGGCCATGAGGTTGACGGTGAGGTAGAGCCGGCCCGCCGCGACCTGCCGCCGGTCTCCGGTGAGGACCAGCAGAGCGTACGACGGTGCGAGCATCACTTCGACGAGGACGAAGAGGTTGAACAGGTCGGCGGTGAGGTAGGCGCCGTAGGCCCCAGCGGACAGGGTCAACGCCAGCGGCGTGAACAGGCGGTGACGCGCCACGTCGGTCGTGTCGGCGTATCCGACGCACAACGCGACGAGCAGGGCGGTGACGCACAGCATCATGGCGCTGAACGGATCTACCGCCAGCACGATGGAGACGCCGGGAAGCCAGCCGCCGATGGCGTCGCTCAGTACCCGGCCACCGCGGAGTGTCCAGGAGAGCAGCCCGACGCCGACGGCGAGGACCCCGAGGCTCGCACCCACCCCCAGCAGCCGGTCGGCCCACCGGCGCCGAGGAAGGAGGAGCAACACCGCAGCGGCTGCCAGCGGCGTCACCAAGGGCAGCGTGAGCAGGCCGGCCGTCACCATCGCTCCCGGGAAGCGGCCCCTAGATCACTGTCGTCGACCTCAGCGCCGGGCTCCTTTGCCGGCTCGGCGGTTTCCGCTGCAGGATCGTCTTCCCCTCCCGCGCGTGCCAGCGCCAACAGGTAGACCGTGATCCCGAAGGTGATGACGATGGCGGTGAGTACGAACGCCTGCGGTACGGGGTCGGCCATCTCGGCAGACGGGCTGTGGTCGAGCAGCGGATCGTCCCGGTGGGCGAGTCCGCCCGCGGCCACCAGCAGGACGTTGGCGGCGTGGCCGAGCAGGATGAATCCGAGCGTGACGCGGATCAGACCACGCTGGAGCGTCAGATAGATCCCTGCGGCGGTCAGGAGGCCGACGATGATTGCGGCGGTCACGCCCACCCCTCCGTGCGACGGGTTCCTGCGCTCTCCGGCGCTCCACCCGGGACGGGGCGGCGGGCGCTGGGTGTCCGATTGGCAGGGCCGGGGCCGCCTACCGAGCCGAGGCGGTCGACCGTCGCCACGATCAGTCCCAGTACGATGAGGTAGACGCCAAGGTCGAATGCGAGCGAGCTGCTGAGCTTGACGCCGGCGACGGTGAGGTGCAACGGGGTGAGCAGCGGCTGCCCGGTGACCATGGGGGGCACCGCGACGAGCAGACACACCATGAGCCCACCGCCGACCAGTGGCTGCGGACGCAGCGCCCGCAGCAGCGGCACGGCTCCGCCCGTGCGTCCTTCGGCGATCCAGCCGTACGCCACCGTGAGCCCGGCGACGAGTGCGGCGATGAAGCCGCCGCCTGGGGCGTAGTGGCCGCGCAGGAACAGGTAGGCCGACAGCAGCAGGGTGCCGGGCACGATGACCCGGGCGGTGACCTGGAAGACGAGTCGGTTGCTGCGACGAGGCCGCACCCCCGGCTCCTGGGGTGGCTGCGCGGCCGCGGCCGAGCTGCGGAACCGGCCCAGCAGCAACAGCAGCCCGAGCGCCGCTGACCCGAGTACGGTGACCTCGCCCATGGTGTCGAGGGCCCGGAAGTCGACCAGGAGAGTGTTGACCACATTGGTGCCGCCGGTGAGCGTTTCCGCTTCGCGGAGGAAGTAGTCGCCCAGAGGGGAGCGGCTTCGGTGTCCGGTCAGCGCGAGCGTGCCCGCGGCTGCCACGGCGCCGGCGACGAGCGCCAGCGCTGCGGTCGGTACCACTCGTCGGAGCGGTGGCGGGTGGAACTGCCCGGGCACCGTGGTCAGTACCAGCATCGCCGCGACCGCGGTGAGCACTTCGACCAGCATCAGCGTGAACGCGACGTCCGGAGCTCCGACGATCAGGAACCACACCGTGATCAACAGGCCGGTCGCGCCGGTCAACGCAACCGCCGTGAGGCCAGCCCGAGCCGTCACCAGCATTGCGTTCGCCACCGCGATGAGTGCCACGACGCCCCAGTCCAGCGGCTGGGAGGTGCCCGGTGCGGCCTGAGGTATGTCACCGGCGGCCACCAGGCCGACCGCGCCGAGCGCCACCACCGCGCCGATCAGCCAGGCCAGGTGCGCCAGCAGCGTGTTGGCGTGCGTGGGGCGGGCCACCGCGGCACCGAGGTTGACCAAAGCGTTGTGCCCCCAGTTGTAGAGGTCACCCTCGGGCGGCGTCCGGATCGCGTGCAGGACGCGGGCGGCCTGGCGCCGGAAGACGAAGAGGGCGCTGCCGATCGCGTAGGTGAGCAGGGAGAGGTACAGCTCCGGGCTGAATCCGTGCCAGAACCTCAAGTGGCCCGGGGTGACGCCGGGTGCCATGTCCTCCACGGCGGCGCCGGTGAGCGGGTCCAAGACGGCGACCGCGGGGCCGAGGCCGAGGCCGAGGAGCGCCGGCACGGCGGCCGGGGTGAGAAACGCCCACGACGGCTCGTACAGCCGCCGCTGAGTGGTGGGTCCGGCGAACGCGCCACGGAAGATGCGCACGCTGTAGCCGAAGGTGAGAGCGGAGGCCGCGACCCCCATGCCGGCGGCCACCGGGCCCGCCCACGGAGTGACATTGGCCTGGGCGAGTCCTTGAAAGATCGATTCCTTGCTGACGAAGCCGATCAGTGGTGGCACACCAGCCATGGACAGGCTGGCGAGGGCGGTGAGTGTGGCGGTGACCGGCATGACTCGCCGCAGGCCGCCCAGCTCCCTCACGTCGCGGCTGCCAGCTTCTCGGTCGATGATCCCGACCAGCATGAACAGCGTCGCTTTGAACAGGGCATGCGCGAACGTGTGGATGACGGCGGCGGCGAGGGCGTCGGCGGTGCCGACTCCGGTCACCGCCACGAGGAGCCCGAGCTGGCTGACCGTGGAGTACGCCAGTAAGGCCTTCAAGTCGTACTGCCGCAGCGCGAGCGCCGCGGCGACCACCGCGGTGGTCAGCCCGACGCCGACCAACGTGGCCTGCCAGGCTGGTTGACCGGCGAAGATTGGCGAGAACCGCATGAGGAGGTAGAGGCCGGCCTTCACCATCGTGGCGGCGTGCAGATAGGCGCTGACCGGGGTGATCGCCACCATCGCTCCCGGCAGCCAGGACTGGAACGGCAGTTGGGCGGACTTGGTGAAGGCCGCGACCACGACGAGCGCTCCGACCGGCCACGCCATCGGAGAGTCGAGGATGACGTCGGGGTCGGCGAGGATCACCGTCAGGTCGGTGGTGCCGGCGGTGGTGGCCACGAGTAGTACCGCCACGAGCAATGCCAGCCCGCCGAATCCGGTGATGACGAACGCTCGGGTGGCCGGCTGACCGGCTCGGGGGCCGGTCCCGCCGATCAGGAAGAAGGACGAGATGGTGGTGAGTTCCCAGAACACGAACAGCAGGACCACGTCGGCGGCCAGGACGAGGCCGAGCATGGCGGTGGCGAAGAGAGTGAGCAGCAGGTAGGTCCGCAGGTGGTGGTTGCCGTGGAGGTAGCGGGGACAGTACGCCATGATCAGCGCGCCGACCCCGAGGACGAGGAGAGCGAAGAGCGCGGCGAGGCCGTCCATGCGGAGCCGCGCCGAGACGTCGATCACCGGAAGCCAGGGCAGCGTCTCGGTCACGGTGTCGCCCCGGATCGCGCCGGTGGCGACGGGGAGCATGACCGCCCACAGCGCCGTGAAACCGGCGGCGAGTAGGTAGCCGGTGTCCCGGCCGAGCCGAGGAGCGGCGAACGGTACCGTTAGCGCCAGCACCGCCATGGCGCCGAGTACGGGGAATAGGATCACCGCCCCTCCCGTCCCGTGCCGCCGGCACTCAGCGTGACGCCACCAGTTCTTACCAATCCGCCCGAATATCACCTTACGTGTCATTTCGGTGGCGCGCGGTTGCCTTGTGCGCCGTGGTCGGGCCGGGTGCGAGCGAATCGGCCGCTTACCGCGACGACGACGACCTGCGAGCGTTGTGGCCGCCGAGATAGCGTCGCCCGGAGTAGCATCGGAGCATCGGCGAGCAACCCCGTGAGCCGGTGGCGACGGAGGGGCCCACCGGTCGGCTCGACCCGGCAGGGGTGGCGGGGAGGAGCACGTGGACAGTTCCCATGGCGACGGTCTGACTGCCGTGCCCTCGTCCGCCCGCCTGGTGCCGGACATGGTGTGGGAGCGCGCGGCGGGGCTGCTGGCGGGGCGCACCGGATGTCGGGTTGGAGAGGCGCACGCGTTGCTCCTGCAACTGGCTACTGAACGCGGGTGCGACGTCAGGCAGCTGGCCGCCGAGACGCTGGCGGTGCTAGAGGACGAACAACCCGACAACTCCGGACCGGCCCGGGCGCTGCTTTCCGCGGCGGTGCGTCGAGTCGACCGTGACACCCCGGTACCGGCGGCGCCGGACGCCCACGACTGGATCGGCACCGTGCAGCAGGTGCTCGATGCGATGTCGGGCAACCACGTCGTGCTCCTGCCGCTGCGGGACTCCGCCGGCAACATAAACGACTACCAGATCATCGCCGCTAGCCCGCTGGCCAGCGACGCGGCCGGGCGCCGCGGTGCGGAGATGATTGGGCTGCGGCTGCGCGCCGCGTACCCCACCCTCCATGGGGGTCCGGTGTGGCGGGCGTACCAGGCCGTGCTCAGCGATGGAGCCCCACGGGCGATCGGGCCACGGGTCGGCACCGGCGACGACCGGCTGACAACAGGCGCAACGGTCATGGCTCGCCGTGTCGGGCCCGGGCTGCTCGTCACCTGGTCCATGCCGCAGGAACACCCTCGGCTGGGCGAGCGACTGGCGCAGACGGAACGCCTCGGCAACCTCGGCTGGCTCGAGTGGGACCTGCCGTCCGGCCGGGTGGTGTGGTCCGACCAGCTCTACCGGATCTTCGAGCGTGATCCGGCTGCCGGGCCTCTGACCCGGGCCGAGACCATGGCGCTCGCTGTCGCTGAGGACCGCCCGATCGTGGCCCAGGCCAACGAGCGAGTCGACCGTGGACTGCCGGTCGACGCCACCTACCGAATCCAGGTCAACGGCCGCACCAAACACATTCGACTGGTCGCCGACGCCTCACGTGACCGCGCCGGTGCGCCGCAGACCCTTTACGGCGTCGTACAGGACGTGACCGCGCGCGAAGTCAGTAGGGCTAGGCTCGCCCAAGCCGACCGGCGGCTGCGGGAGCACCAGCGCAGCCTGGCGGCCGAGCACCGACTCGCCGCCCAGCTGCAGCAGATCATCCTTCCCATCCCGACCGAGCCGATCGACCTGCCGGGACTGCGGGTGGCGGTCCGGTACCTTCCTGCGGAGCAGGCCAACCGTGTGGGCGGAGACTGGTACCACGCCGATGCCGCGCCCGACGGCAGCGTCATTGTCACGGTGGGGGACGTCGCCGGCCACGGACTGCGGTCGGCCACCGCCATGGCGCAGCTACGACACGCGGTAGTGGCGCTCACCGCCGCCGCCACCACCGATCCGGCCGAACTTCTCGGCTACCTCAACCGGTTGGTGTACGCGACCAATGTGGGCGGTGAGATCGCCAGCGCGGTGATTGGACGCTACGACCCCACCACCGGTGTGTTGCTATGGGCACAGGCCGGACATCCCGCGCCGCTGCGGACCCGTGCTGGAGTGACGGTGGAGTTGGAGCGGCCAGCCGGCCCGATGCTCGGTGCCCTGCCGCACGCTCAGTACGAGACCGCGAAGACCACGGTGCTGCCGGGAGACCTGCTGATCTTCTACACCGACGGGCTCATCGAACACCGCGACCGTCCGTTGGAGGAAGGGCTCGGTTCGGTGATCGCGACTCTCAACCGGCTCTCGTCGGGTGGGAGCCAGCAGCCGTTGGCCGACCTCCTAGCCCAGCTCGACCGGGCCAACCCGGAGGACGATACGTGCATCGTGGCCGCCCGTCGGCTGCCGCCGCCATCACCGAGTCCGGCCCGTGACCTCGTCGGTGGCCAGGTCGCCTCGCCGGTCGTGCCAGCCGGCGCCGTAGGTGCCGGCGGGTGGGTCGGTTCGCCCCGGCCCTGAGAGGTCGATCCTGCTATAGACTCGCCTCGTGTCTGGGCCAAAGCTGGCGTTCGAGACCATACGGACTGCGGGGGAGTCGCGTCTCGTCGTGGCTGGCGAGCTGGACATGGCGACGGGTCCGTCCCTCGAGGAGACCGCGTTGGCCCTGCTCGCCGAGCATCCCCCACGGCTTGTCCTGGACATGCGAAAAGTGAGCTTCTGCGACTCCGCGGGGATCGCCTGCCTCATCCGGATCCAGCGCGCCGCTAGCGAGGCCGGGGGCCGTGTGGAGCTGCACTCCGTGCACGGTCTCGTACGACGGGTGCTAGAACTGGCCGGCGTCAGCGAACTGCTCGGCGTGGACCAGCCTGAGGAAGGGCTGTCCGACAGCGCGCCGGAGACACCTCGGTCCTGAAGCCGTCGGTCTAGTCGAGCGCCGCCCCTGGGGGCACGAGCACGACCCGGCGGCGCGAGCGCCGGTGCCAGACGGCGGCTACCTCTGTCAATGGGAACCGCTCCACCTCCACGCGCAGGCGTCCTGCCAACACGTGCTCGGCCAACTCGGCGTACGAGGCCGCCAGGGCCTCCGGACCAGCGAGGCGGGGGACGAAGCCGAGCAGCACGACCCCTTTGGCGCGCAGCAGTGGTGCCGGCATCGTCAGCTGCGGGTCGGCCGCGTCGCCGACCTGGACGATCCGCACTCCGGTCGCCGCGGCGCCCAGAGCAGCCACGAGCGGCCGGCCACCGACGTAGTCGAGCACGACATCGATCGGGCCACCTGCTGCGTCGTGGAACGCTGCGGCGAGGTCGCCGTCGCTGTCCACCCGCACGGTGGCGTCCGCACCCAGACCGGGCGCCTCCGCGAGCGCGTCGGGGTCCCGCCCGGCGGCTACGATCCGACCGGCGCCCAGCAGCCGTGCCGCCTGCACCGCCAGGCGCCCCACCACGCCGGTGGCGCCGAGAATCAGCACTCGCTCGCCAGGTGTGAGCTCCGCCCGCCACGACAGGGGCAGCCAGGCAGCCCACCCCGCGTTACCCAGGGCCGAGGCGACCGCATCGTCCAGCCCGTCGGGAACGTCGATGAGTCGGCTGCGGTCAGCGGGAACCCGCTCGGCCATGGTGCCGTACGGTGGTACGGGCGCTCCCACGTACACCCGACGTCCGTCAGCGGTGAGACCGACACCCTCCACCCCGCAGACCACCGGCAGCTGGCGCGGGCTCATGGGGTGCTGGCCGGTAGCGACACGTACGTCGAGGGTGGTCAGGCTCGCCGCGAGCATCTCGACGATCTCGACCCCGTCTTTCGCCGACGGGTCGTCGAATTCCTCGAGTCGTGGGACGCCGTACTCCCGCAGGACCGCTGCCTTCATGCCGCTCCTTCCCGCCTCACGGGCACTGTCTCACCATAGTGGTGCCGCCCCGTCGATGCGTACGATGGCGGCGTGACCGCCGGAACGCCCCGGTTGCTGGCCGTCAGCGATCTGCACGTCAGCTATCCGGAAAATCGTGAGATCGTGGCTCAGCTACAGCCGACTACCCCTGGTGACTGGCTGATCGTGGCCGGGGACGTCGCGGAGCGGCCAGCGGAGATCGAGTGGGCGCTGGGGCTACTACGGGATCGTTTCGATACCGTCATCTGGGCACCTGGAAACCACGAGCTGTGGACCACCCACCGGGATCCGGTGCAGCTGCGCGGCGTGGCGCGATACGAGCATCTGGTCGAGCTCTGTCGCCGGATCGGCGTGCTCACCCCGGATGATGACTATCCGGTGTGGACTGGAGTAGGTGGACCGGTGCGCGTAGCGCCACTGTTCCTGCTCTACGACTACAGTTTCATGGCGCCGGGCGCCACGAGCGTGGAGGATTCGTTGGCCCGGGCTCGAGCTGCGGGGGTCGTCTGCACCGACGAGTACCTCCTGCACCCTGACCCTTACCCGTCACGCCAGGCATGGTGCCACGAGCGCGTACGCCTGACCGAGAAGCGGCTTGCGGCCTGTGACCCGACGGTGCCGTTGGTGCTGGTCAATCACTGGCCACTGGTGCGGGAACCTACCCGGGTGCTGCGCTTCCCCGAGTTTGCCCAATGGTGCGGCACCGACCTGGTCGCGGACTGGCACCTGCGGTTCCACGTGGCAGCGGTGGTCTATGGTCATCTCCACATCCCTCGGACTACTGTGTACGACGGAGTGCCGTTCCTCGAGGTGTCGCTCGGCTACCCCAGGGAGTGGCGCGCCCGCGGTGTGCCCGACCCGCTGCTGCGACCGGTCCTGACCGACGCCACGCTGGCATGATCGAGAAGGTACTGCCGTCGGGCGTCGCGCACGCCGAGACCTTCGGTGACGTTTCCGAAGCGGTCCTCTTCCCGGCTGAGGTGGCGGTAGTGAGCCGAGCCGTGCCGAAGCGGCGTCGGGAGTTCGCCACCGTCCGCCACTGCGCCCGGCAGGCGCTCGGCCGCCTCGGCGTCGCGCCGGCACCGCTGCTGCCGGGGGAGAGGGGAGCCCTCCAGTGGCCGACGGGCGTGGTCGGCAGCATGACTCACTGCGCGGGATACCGGGCCGCCGCGGTGGCGCGAAGAGAAACGATGTGGACGTTGGGCATCGACGCGGAGCCACACGATCCCCTGCCGGTCGATGTGTTGCCACTGGTGTCGCTGCCGCAGGAGCGTGACATGCTGACTCGTCTGGCAGCCCGGCAGCCAGACGTGCACTGGGACCGGTTGCTGTTCTGTGTCAAGGAAGCGGTCTACAAGGCCTGGTTTCCGTTGGCGCGCCGCTGGCTCGACTTCTCCGAGGCGATGGTCACCCTCTTCACTGATGGCCGCGTAGTCGTCCACCTGCTGGTCGAAGGCCCGGTCCTGGCCGGAGCGCCGGTGACGGGCTTCACCGGACGCTGGCTGGTCGACAACGAACTGATCGTCGTCGGCGTGGCGATGCCGGTGGGCCACCCAGACGGAGGGTCGGCCTGGTGAGGGTCACAGGTCCAGATCCACCACGATGGGCGCGTGGTCCGACGGGCTCTTACCCTTACGGGCTTCGCGGTCGACGTAGGCGTCGGTGACCCGGTCTGCCGCGGTGGGGTTGGCATACACCAGGTCGATGCGCATGCCCTGATTCTTCGGAAACATGCCGGCACGGTAGTCCCAGTAGGTGTACGGTGTGTCGTACTTCAGCGCCCGCGGTACCACGTCGGTCAGCCCTAGGGCGCGCAAGTCCGCCAGTGCACGTCGCTCCGCGTCGCTGACGTGGGTGGCACCGATGAAGGCGCTTGGATTCCATACGTCCGCATCGGTGGGAGCGACGTTGAAGTCGCCGACCAGCAGGAACGGGTCGCTGGTGGTCACCTCCTCGGCCATCGCGTCCCGCAGCGCGGCGAGCCAGCGCCGTAGTGCGGACTGTCGAGAGTACGGCCGTTGGGCACGTAGACCGACCAGATGCGAAGCGGGCCGCAGGTGGCGCCGATCGCGCGAGCCTCGACCACCGGGGGCGGCGCCAGCAGGGTAGGAGCCTCCGCCGCCACGGCGTAGCCGGGCTGGCCCGCGAACCCGCGCGACACGTCCGAGACACCCACCCGAGAAAGGATCGCGACACCGTTCCACCTGCCATCGCCATGCGCCGCCACGTCATATCCCCGCTGCGTCATCGGCTCGGTGGGGAAGGCGTCGGTCGGGCACTTGGTCTCCTGCAGACACACCACGTCTGGGCTGGCCTCGTCCAACCACGCCACCAGCCGGGGCAGACGAGCCGTCACCGAGTTGACGTTCCACGTCGCGACTCTCATGCTGCCCAGTCTCCCTGGCCCCCGCGGGCGGGGCGGGTCAGACCTCGGTGATTCTTGTCCGACACATGTAAGGTACAACTTACATACGCACGATGAGCCTGACAGGAGAGGACGTGGACGACGAGCCGTTGGCGCCGGCGCGGCTACCACTCGTCGTGGCAGCGTTGGATCACCCCCTGCGACTGCGGGTGATCGCCGCGCTCGCTGCCGGGCGGCGGTACATCAGTGCGCTTGCCCGGGAGCTCGGGATCAGTCGTCCGCTGCTCTATCTGCATCTCGACCGCCTCGAGAAGGCCGGGCTGGTCACCGGCTCGTTGGAGTTGGGCAAGGACGGCAAGGCGGTCAAGTGGTACGAGTTGCGGCCGTTCGACATACGCATCACTCCCACGGTCGTCGTCACCGCCGTGGCGCACCTGACAGGGAGTGAGAACCGCGCGGACGGCACACCGGACGGAGACGACCCGGCCCGGGACGAGGGAGGGAAAGCCAGATGACCGACGTGTTGGCCGCCGTTGTCTGGGTGGCGCTGTTCCTGATCATTGGGGTGGTGGTGGCGGTCGGGCTCATCATGCGGGCCCGTACCGCCATAGCGCGGGCGCAGGCGGACGCCGACCTCCAGCAGCGGTACCAGCAACTCGCCGAACGCGCCATCGACAGCCAGCAAGGGGTCGAGGCGCGGTTGGAGGAGTTGACCCAGCGGGTAGTAGCGATCGAAAAGTTGCTCAAGGACGTGGGCTAGTGGAGTTCGGGTGGGTGCCCTGGTGGTTGTCTCCGATGGCAGCGGTCTGGCTCACCACCGGGGTGGTCACGATGGCCCAAGTCGCCCCGATTCCCGTGCACGGCGCGCTGGTGGTCGCCGGGTGCGGGCTGCTAGCGCTGGGGCACGGGCTGGTGCACCGGCGGTGGCTCGTCGCCGGACCGGTCGCGGTGCTCTCCGCGGTTCTGCTCTTCGCCGCGTCGACGGGTCTGCTCCCGGACGGGTTCCAGCTTGGCCCGTACGTGGGACCCGCCCAGAGCCTCGCTCCGAAGGTGGCCTGGACCACCCTCTTCGTGGTCGTGGGGTTCGACACGGTGCTGGCGACCGTTCTGCATCGGCGGGTGTGGTTGGTCAAGGGCGACCTGGCCGAGCGGCGACCCGGTTAACCCTCTCCTGCCAGGGGTAGTGCTCAGCACGTACCGGCGGAGGGGGAGCCATGAAGAGCGGCACGGTAGCGGTAGCGGCGGTGGGCGTCGGAGCGGCCGCCGTAGTAGTGGCACGTCTACGCGCCATCGGTCGGTCCTTTGCCGAGCGCCGCAGCGCGGTGCGCGCGGTGACGGTGAACCGACCGCCCGCCGAGGTCTACGCCTTCTGGCGGGATCTGCCGAAGGTCGCCGAGGCGATGCCCCGCAGGACCCGGGTCGAGCAGGTGGACGAACGCCGCTCGCGGTGGACTATGGACGATCCGGTCCGCCCCAGGGTGAGGTGGCACGCGCGAATCATGGAAGACCGACCCGATCGAGCCCTGGCATGGCGGGTGGACGACGGACCGGTGCCGCACGAGGGACGGGTGTGGTTCACCGACGCGCCGATGGGCCGGGGCACGGAGGTCCGGGTGGCGCTGCGCTACCAACCACCCGGTGGACGGGCGGGTCGACTGCTCCTGACGCTGCTCGGTGACGAGCCTGACCAGGTGCTCCGCACCACCCTGCGTCGCGTCAAGTCCCTGGTGGAGTGCGGACAGGTGGTCGTCGCCGGTGAGCTCACCAGTGGCCGTGGCGCCGTCGCCGGGCATCTCACTCGGGCCGTCCGCGACCAGCTCACGACGGGAGGTCGTCCGTGAAGGCGCTGTGCTGGGAAGGGGTGGGTGAGCTGGCGGTACGGGATGTTCCCGAGCCCACCATCCACCACGACACCGATGTGATCGTCCGAGTACGGGCCAGTAGCGTCTGCGGCTCGGACCTGCACCTCATCAACGGCTACCTGCCAGCGATGCGCAAGGGGGACGTGCTGGGGCACGAGTTCATGGGCGAGGTGGTGGAGCGCGGCCCGGCGGTACGCACGCTCTCATCCGGCCAGCGGGTGGTGGTCGGGTCCGTGGTGGCCTGTGGCGGTTGCTGGTTCTGCCGTACCGGACAGTATTCGTTGTGCGACAACTCCAATCCACAGCCGGTGCTGACCGAGCGGCTGTGGGGCCACGCCCCGGCGGGCATTCTCGGCTATTCGCACGCCGCTGGCGGCTTCCCTGGCAGTCACGCCGAGTACATCCGGGTCCCGTTCGCCGACGTCGGCGCGTTTCCCGTCCCCGATGGAGTCCCTGATGACGCAGCGGTCTTCGCCTCGGACGCCCTCCCCACCGGTTGGATGGCCGCCGACATGTGCGACCTGCGGGGCGGTGAGGTGGTCGCGGTATGGGGTGCCGGGGCGGTCGGGCAGCTCGCCGCGAGGGCGGCTCAGCTGCTCGGGGCCGATCGGGTCATCGTGATCGACCGGCTGGCCGACCGGTTGCGGCTGGCCGCCGAACACCTGGGAGTGGAGACCCTCCACCAGGACCAGGTCGATGTGACGACGGAGCTGCGCGAACGCACCGCTGGCCGGGGACCCGACGCCTGCATCGAGGCGGTGGGCATGGAAGCGAACGGACGCGGTGTGGCCGGCCGGTACGACCGGGTCACACACGCCCTGCGCATGCAGACCGACCGTCCCACCGCCGTGCGCCAGGCGATCCAGGCCTGCCGTAAGGGCGGGACGGTCAGTATCGTCGGGGTCTTCGCCGGCCTCGTCGACAAGTTTCCACTCGGCGCGGCGATGAACAAGGCGTTGGTGCTTCGGATGGGCCAAATGCACGCCCAGCGTTACATCCCCATGCTGCTGGAGCGGCTGGCGGACGGGCAGCTCGATCCCTCCTACCTCGCCACACACGCGATGCCACTGACCGAGGGTGTGCGCGGGTACGAACTGTTCCAACTCAAGCGGGACGGGTGCGTGCGAGCGGTCCTGCGTCCATGACCACCCGTGTCTGACGGCCGGTCCAGCCTCCCAGTGCCGCAGTGGCGGTCGACGGCGGGAGGATACGTGGCGGCTGACGGCGATACGCGCGCGGTGCATCGGAATCGCGGTGAGCACGTTCGTGGCCGCCGGCGATCACCGGCTGCCCTCGGCGACCTGATCCTCGGCGCGCCGAGCGGTCAGTCGAGGAGTTCCAGTCTCAGGATGCGGTCATCCTCCGGTGCCGGCTGGTTACGGCCGTCCCGGTTGGAGGTGGTCAGCCAGATGCTCCCGTCGGGTGCGTTGATCGCTGTCCGAATACGACCGTACGTGCCGGTCAGGGCCTCCATCGGCCGACCGCTGACGCCCCCGCCGGGCCGCCACCAGATGCTCGACGTACCGGTGCCCCACTCACTCGTGGCGCCGCGTAGCTCGAAGTCGTCGGCGCCGCCGTGGAGGTCGACCAGGTAGATGCGTTGTCCACGCAGACAGGTGACGACTGCGGTGCGGCCGAGCAGGGCGACCCCACTGGTCACCCCCACCTCCGGGCGCCAGGCAGCGATCGGGTCGATGTAGTCGGGGTGGTTACCGATTCCCTCCACTTTCGGCCAGCCGTAGTTGCCGCCCGGCACGATGATGTTGAGCTCGTCCCACACCGCTTCGCCGATCTCAGAGACGTACATGGTCCCGGCGGTATCCCAGGCGATGCCCTGCGGGTTGCGATGCCCGTACGACCACACCAGCGAGTGGGGGAAGGGGTTGCCTGGCGCGGGGCGGCCGTCAGTGGTCATCCGCAGGATCTTGCCGCCGAGGTCGTCGAGTTCCTGTGCCTGTCCGGCCCGGGAAGCATCGCCGGTGCTGGCATAGAGGTAGCCGTCGGGGCCGAACACCAACCGTCCGCCGTTGTGGACACCGGCGTGGGGGATGCCAGTGACGATCGGCTCGGGACGGCCGCCGAGACGGAGCCGGGCGATCCGGTTGTCCTCGCGGGTCGTGTAGTACAGATAGACAGTGTCGTCCCGGGCGAAGTCCGGTGAGGCGGCGATGCCCAGCAGCCCGCCCTCGTCGTTGGAGAAGGCCTCGGTGATGGTGGCCACCTCGGCTACGGAGAGCTCTCCGTGTGGCGTCGTGTCGGGACCCACTTTGAGGATGCGCCGTGTCTGACGCTCGGTCACCAACGCGCTGCCGTCGGGAAGAAAGGTCACTCCCCAGGGCACGTCGAGATTGCGCACCAGGGTGGTGACCGACACCCGTTGGTCACCATCGGAGGAGCTGTCTGCCGGCCCCGGCTGAAAGCTGTCGGGCTCGGGGATCTCCCCACGCGGATCGGCGCTGGCCGCGGGCGGGGCTGGTGTGCGGTGGCACGCGGCGGGCAGCGACAGTGTCACCACGACCGCGAGTCCGCTGGCGACCAACCGAGTCACCGCCCCGCCGCGTACTACCCGCTGAATCAGCACATAAATACATTAAACGGAGAAAAGGTGCAGTTCTAGCACCCCACGCCGCGCCTGAGGTGGGCAGCGCCCGTCGGTCACATCCGTCACCCGTCGGCCGTGACGGCGTATCAGACGGGGGTACCGTGAGGCTGATGCTGGTCAAGGGCGATGGGGCAGCGGGCATGGCGCGGCGGTGTGCTCGCCGGGACGCACCTCACCGACCCGCTGGCGCAGACCCTGGAGCCTCCAGTGGCGCCGACCGGCATCGTCCCCGGCGCGGTCGAGGACGCGATCGACGGTGTGGTCCACCTCAGCGAGCAGCCGAGCTGATCCGCCCCGCCAGCCGCCGGGCAATCCGAACCGTGCCGTCGACCCTCACCGTGGACGTGGGGCCACGGGGCCTTCCACCTGCCGTGATTGGTGGCGGCATGGCGAACGCTGGTCGTTGAAAGGTGGGGATGATGCGGAATCTCGCGGACAGTGTCGCACTGGTCACCGGTGGAGCGTCGG
>CAYTMR010000009.1:0-43915 GCA_964438855.1 uncultured Micromonosporaceae bacterium | reverse complement strand
CACCGGAGGGCTGGTTGCGATGATCGCGCTTCTCGCCCTGACCGGCCCACCAGGAGCCGGCAAGACCACCCTCGCCCACACGATCGCCGACCGACACGACACTGCCACCGTGTTCCACCTGCCCCAGGTCGCTCGCCAGCTGCGACAGATCAACGAGCACGTGCCCCACCTGCTGGTCGACCCCGACCCCCTGTCCCGGTACGGGGACGCCGTCGTCGCCTATTGCCTACGCCACACCTTCCTGGAAGGCTTCCCACCAGCCGGTGAGGTGGTCGTCTTCGACGGGATCCCCGCAAGTCCGGCCCAGATGGGTTACCTGCACGCCCTGGCCACGTTGCGGAAGGTGCCGCTGGCCGTCGTGGAGCTCACTGCCCCACCACCAGTCCTGCGCGCCCGCTCCAAGACCCGCCGCCCGAGTGACTTCGTCCGACGCCTGACGGCCTGGCGGGAGCGGGTCGGGCAGATCCGCAACGCCGCCGTCGTGCGTCGCCGCCCGTACCACCTCGTCGACGCCACCGCCGACCTCGACCACGAGGCCGAACGCGTCTGGGCGACCTGCGTCCACGCGGGCGCTCGCCCGCCCACGTGACACCCGGACCGTGGGTCCGGCGGCGGCGCGTCGTCCTCTCCCGCGTCCGGCGGTGCCGCACCGCCAAGGGCTCGCTCCTACGGCAGGGGTACCTGCTGCCGGTTGACCTTGCCGGTGGCGTTCCTCGGCAACGGCTCGGTCGTGATCCGCCAACGGGTCGGCACCTTGTAACGGGCGAGCCGCGCCACCAGGTACTCCCGCAGCTCTTCGCCGGTGACGGCACCCTCCTGGCGTACGACCACCACGGCACCCACCACCTGGCCCAGGTCACGGTCCGGCACCCCGAGCACGATGCACTCCACGACGGCGGGATGCGCGAGGAGCTGATGCTCCACCTCCGCGGGGTAGATGTTCTCCCCACCACGCAGGATCAGATCCGAACGCCGCGCACTCGTCCGCAGGTGCCCGTCGACCATCGTGCCAAGGTCACCGGTGCGGAACCAACCGCCCGGCGCGGTGGCGGCGGCGGTCGCCTCCGGGTCCCGCCAGTAGCCAAGCATGATCTGCGGCCCTCGCAACCAGATCTCACCCTCGGTGCCGTCGGGTACCGGGTTGCCGTCGGCGTCACGTACCTCGACCTGCATCGTCGGAACCGCCCTGCCGACGGTCTCCGGGTCGGCCCGCAACTCTTCCGGCAGCGCGAGGGTCACCGCGGTCGAAGACTCGGTGAGGCCGTACGTGGTGCCCAGCGATGCGGCGGCGGCCGGCAGCGCGGCACGCACCCGTTCCTTCAGTTCCGGCGAGGAGGGTGCGCTACTGACGGAGATGGTGCGCAGCGAGCTCAGGTCGTAGTCCTTCAGGTTGGGGAACTCCACGAGGCGATGCAGCATGGTCGGTACCGCTCCCCAGTTGGTGACCCGTCGCCGCTCGATGAGCCGCAGCACTCGTTCCACGTCGAATCGTCCCAGATGCAGAACCGCGGTGTCTCCGACGACGAGGCGGACCACGGCGAGGTTGTGCAGCGCCGCGATGTGGAACAGCGGTGCGGCCAACAAGAATCTCCGATCAGCTGGTGGGCGCCCGAGCTCGGTGGCGACGGCGTCGTTGAGCAGGTGGAACCACAGGGCGGTGATGACGTTGCGGTGCGAGTGGGTGGCGCCCTTGGGGCGGCCGGTGGTTCCACTGGTGAAGAGGATCACCGCCGGGTCGTCCTCGTCCACCACGTCCTGCGGGTGCTGCGGCGCACCTCGGTACGCGTCGATCAGCTCCGGCAGATCCTTCTCCACCGACAGCACCGGCACGCCGGGATCACCGGCCAGCGCACGCCGCTTGGCATCGGCGATCAGCACCGTCGGCTCCACGAGTGCGAGGCCGTGAGCGATCTCAGGAGCGGCCCACATGGAGTTCATGCCCACGGCGATCGCACCCAGTGACGTGATCGCCCAGAACGCGATGATCCATTCGGGACAGTTCGCGGCCAGTATGGCGACCCGGTCGCCCTTCCGGACGCCGTAGCGTTCGTACAACGCTGCGGCGAGGGACGTAGCCGCCTCGTAGTGTGCGCCGAAGGAGAGGCTGGAATCCTCGGTGAGCAGGTAGGGGCGATCACCGTGGCGGACGGAGGCACGCAGCAGCTCTCCGAGCGTCCGATGCCGGTTGGCGTAGACCTCCATCGGTTCGCCCCGGACGTGCTCGATACGAATCTCGCAGGGTTGACCCGGTGCGGTCAGCCGAGCTACCACCTGGTCCCACGTCGTCATAGTTCCTCACCCGCGTGCGTCAGGAAGGCGGAGGATCCGCCGGGCGATGACGTTCAATTGGATCTCGATGGTTCCGCCGCCGAAGAGCACGGCGGGAAGCCCGATGTAATCGAGGACGTAGTCACCGCCGGTCGGAACCGCGCAGGCGCTCGGGCCAAGCAGTGACATCAGTGCCGTGGCACTCTCCCGCTGAGCGATGGCGCTGAACACCTTCTGGACACTCGCCTCTGCGCCGCCCTCCCGGCCGGCGACGCGCGCCGCGATGGCCCGCTGGTTGAGCGCGGCTAGCGACATCTCGCGACTCGTGTTGGCCCCCAGCACCCGGATCGCTTCGGCCCGGCTGGCCGCGTACGACCCGCTATGGATCAACCTCTTGACGAGGGCCGTCGAGCCGTGGCCTAGGTCGCCGCCCATGGTGATCCGTTCGCTGGAGAGCGTGGTCATCGCGAGCGTCCACCCCTCACCAGGCTGACCGACAAGGCAATCGTCGGGAACGAACACCTCGTCGAGGAAGACTTCGTTGAACTCCGCCTGCCCCGTCGCCTGACGTAGCGGACGAACGTCGACCCCTTGGGAGCGCATGTCGACGAGGAAGTAGGACAGGCCACGGTGTTTCGGGGCCTTGGGGTCAGTGCGGGCCAGGCAGATTCCCCAGTCGGCTTCATGAGCCACCGAGCTCCAGACCTTCTGACCCGTCAGCGACCAGCCACCAGGGACCTTCGTGGCGCGAGTGGTGAGACCGGCCAGGTCGGAGCCTGCCCCTGGCTCACTGAAGAGCTGACACCACACGATCTCGCCACGCAGGGTGGCAGTGATGAACCGCTCCTGTTGGTCGGCGGTGCCGTGCGCTAGCAGAGTGGGCAGTACCCACTCTCCGACGACCGTGTTGGGGCGCGCCAGTCCCCGACGGGCGAACTCCTGGGCGATCACTGCCTGTTCCCGTGGTCCGGCCCCCAGGCCGTAAGGCGGTGGGTAGTGGGGTGCCACCAGGCCCTCCTCAGCCAACTTGGCCTGCCGCGCCCCGCCACGTGCCGGTGCCCAACCTCCACGCACGACCGCGTCGTCGGGCAGTGCGCACACCTCGTCAAGGACCTTGCCGACCGTCGCCCGCAGCTCCGGCAGATCCGATTCGTCGACGAGTGAAGAGTCACGCTCGCTGACCAGGGCGGCCTCGCCCAGGCGCGTGAGCCACGTCTCCTCGGCACCGACCGCGCCCGCGATACTGATCGCCCGGCGCCAGTACAGGTGGGCGTCATGCTCCCAGGTGAACCCGATCCCACCCAGCAAGGTGATGCACTCCAGCGCGGCGTCGGTAGCGATCCGGGTGGTCAGGGCAGCCTGGGCAGCGGCGAGGCGCTGCTGTTCGGCGGATTCCCGCATGGCCCGTGCCGCGTCCCAAGCACCGGCGCAGCAGACCTCGGCACGGACGAGCAACAAGGCGGCCTTGTGGGCCACCGCCTGGAAGCTACCGACTGGTCGGCCGAACTGCTCACGCACCTTGACGTAGTCCACCGCCGTCGTCAGGCACCAGGACGTCAGTCCGCTCGCCTCCGCCGCGTACACGCCGTTGGTTAGGAGATCCACCAGGTCACCACAGGGTGACGGGACGACATCGGCCGGCTCGACACGGTGCTGGGCGAAGGTGATTCGACCGACTGAGCGGGTGAGGTCCACCCCTTCGTCGACGTGGATGGTCGCCGATGGGGCCGGGGTGAGTCGGAACCAGACCGACTGCTCGGCGTCCACGGCGGCCTGGACAAGGACGATGTCGGCCCCTGGTAGTCCCAGCACCGGCGCGGAGCAGCCGTCGACGATCCACCCGTCGCCGTCGCGGATGGCGGTGAGTCCTTCGCTCCTCACCAGCGCACCGGTGGCTCCGTCGACGAAGGCGGACAGCAACTCGCCCAGCGAGGGCTCGTCGGGCAGGCTCGCTACCACGGCGCTGGTCAGCACCGTCGGCAGGTACGGACCCGGGAGCAGGCGCCGGCCGAACTCCTCGATCACCACCGCGAGTTCCGCGAGCCCGGCGCCGCCGCCGCCGTAGCGCTCAGGTAGGTGCAACGAGTGCAGCCCTTGCTGCGTCAGTGCCGGCCAGAAGTCCGGTCGCTCTCCCGCACGATGCTGGGCGAACTGCCGCCGGGTCAGCTCGGTCGACGCGGCCCGACGGGCGAAGGAAGCAGCGGCATCGGCCAATGCGCGGTGGTCATCGTCAAGGGGCAACACGGCGATCCCTCAGCTCTACAAGCGTTCCAGAATGAGACAGGTGGTGGCCGCGGAGGCGCAGATCGCCACCATGGCGATCTCCTTGTCACGCCGTCGCAGCTCGTCGATCGCGGTCGCGATGAGCCGGATCCCGGTCGCCCCGGCTGGATGCCCAAGGGCGATCGCGCCGCCGTTGACGTTGAGGCGGTCGTCGTCTACGCCATGCACGTACGCGAACGACATGGGGATCGCGGCGAATGCCTCGTTGACCTCGAACAGGTCGACGTCGGCGACTGTCATTCTTGTGCGGGCGAACAGCTTCGCCGCCGCGTCGACCGGACCGTCGAGCATCAGCTCGGTGTCCCCACCGATCACGCACTGCGCGAGCAACCGTGCCATCGGCGTCAGGCCGAGCCGGCGGGCAGCCTGCTGTGACATGAGTACCGCTGCGCTGGCGCCGTCGGAGATCTGCGACGACGTACCGGCGGTGTGGAGACCGTCCACTTTCACTGACGGTAGTGCGGCGAGCGCCTCCATGCTGGTATCGCGCAGACCTTCGTCGCGCTCCACCAGGCGTGGCGGTGAGCCGTCGTCGGACGGCACGGTCACAGGGACG
Source organism: uncultured Micromonosporaceae bacterium (assembly GCA_964438855.1). Taxonomy (GTDB): domain Bacteria; phylum Actinomycetota; class Actinomycetes; order Mycobacteriales; family Micromonosporaceae; genus Natronosporangium. The sequence continues at coordinate 38,808 of CAYTMR010000009.1, read as the reverse complement.
ATCTGACGGTCGAAGCGATGGTCGTCCCATGCCTGACGGGCACGCTGCTGGGAGCTCAGCCCGTAGGCGTCCAGGTCCCGACGTGAGAAGCCGCGCGCTCGGGCGATCCGGTCGGCGGCGGTGTACTGGTCGGGCATGGCCAACGACCAATCGGCGGGTCGGGGGGTACCTGGCCCGAATCCTTGCTTGGGGGTGAGCGGCACCCGGGACATCATCTCCACACCGCAGGCCACCCCCACCTCCAGCGCGCCGACGGCGATCTGGCCCGCCACCAGTTGCACGGCCTGCGCCGCGGTACCGCACTGGGCGTCGATGGTGGTGGTGCCGGCTGGTGCTGGTAGCCCCGCGTGCATCCAGGCGGTACGGGTGATGTTGCCGTACTGCTCACCGAGGGGTGTGACACAGCCACCGATCACCTGTTCCACGAGCGCGGGGTCGATACCGAGTCGGTCCAAGACGGCGCGTTGGACGATGCCGAGTAGTTCCGCGGCGTGCAGCCCGGACACCGCTCCCTGTCGCCTGCCGAACGGGGTGCGGACGGCCTCCACGATCACGGGTTTCATGCCGGCCTCACTCCCTGCTGCTCGACCGTCGTCCTCGTCATCGATCACTCGACAGGACTAGGCCGCTGTGCGGTACGGGCGAACCGCCGGTGACCAGGACCCGATTCACCGGCTTGGGTGGCTGGTTGGTCGACGTGCCACGGATGAGCCGGACACCTTCGGCGATTCCGTTCACTCCGTGGATGTACGCCTCACCGAGCTGGCCACCGTGGGTGTTGATCGGCAGCCGACCGGTCAGTTCCAGGTTGCCGTCGGCGATGAAGTCCTTGGCGGTGCCGATGTCGCAGAAACCGTACTCTTCCAACTGCAGCAGCACCAGGGGTGTGAAGGCGTCGTAGAGGATGGCGGCGTCGATCTCTTCCGGGCCGTGGCCGCTCTGCTCCCACAGTTGTCGTGCGACGACACCCACCTCGGGTAGGCGTTCGATCTCCTCGCGGTAGTAGCTGCTCATCGAGATCTGTTGTGGGCCGACTCCTTGGGCGGCCGCGGTGATGACCGCGGGAGGGTGGGGAAGATCGCGCGCCCGTTCGGTACTGACGATGACCAGTGCCTGCCCGCCGTCACTCTCCTGACAGCAGTCCAGCAGACGCAGCGGGTCGGCGATCATCCGGGAACTCTGGTGGTCGGCCAACGTGATGGGCCGCTGGTAGAACCAGGCCTTCGGATTGTTGGCGGCGTGCTTGCGTGACAGTACGGAGACTCGACCGAAGTCCTCACTGGTGGCCCCGTACTTGTGCATGTAGCGCCGCACGAGCAGTGCCTCCTGCGCGGCCGGTGTGAGCAACCCGTAAGGGTTGATCCAGTTCCGGTACTCCTGGTCGGTGCTGGGGGTGTAGGCGAACGGCGGCGGACCGGCGCCGAAGCGATGCCCGGAGCGTTCGTTGAAGGCGCGGTAGACCACCACGACCTCCGCGACGCCGCTGGCGATCGCCATCGCGGCCTGCTGCACCGGGGCGCAGGCCCCACCACCGCCGTGGGGAATCCGGCTGAAGAAGGACAGCTCGGGAATGCCCAGTGCCCTGGCCACCGCGATCTCTGGGTTGTTCTCCATGGTGAACAGCGCGAATCCGTCCACCTCGGATACGTCGATCTGGGCATCCGCCAACGCGGCGAGCACTGACTCGCAGGCCAACCGCCATTCACTACGACCGGAGTTCTTCGAAAACTCGGTCGCTCCGATGCCGACGATCGCCGCTGCGCCGGAGAATCCGCGTCGCTTCATCGTCCGCCTCCCGGTCGTCGCAGTTGCGGCAAGATTTCACCGTGGGCGTGCTCGGTGAAGCACACCTCGAGTTCCATACCGATCTCGAGCTCGTCTGGCGCGATGCCGGCGACGTCGCAGACAAGCCGGGGACCTTCCGCCAGATCGACCAATCCGACCACCAACGGGTACTCGAACGCCTCGTCCTGGGGGTGGTGGATGACGGTGTAGCTGTGCAGCCGGCAGCGACGGCTGGCCTCGACGACGTCCCACTCGAACGACCGGCACCGCGGGCACGCCGGGCCGGGCGGGTGACGCAACATCGCGCAGGCAGCGCAGCGCTGGAGAACGAGCCGCCCTTGCCTGGCCGCTTCGAACCAGAACGCGTTGTCCTGCGTGACGATCAGCTTCGGGACCCGGGTGCGGGCGCCGGACACAGCCATGCCACCACCTACACTAATTGAGCAAGCGCTTGGTCAAGGTACCATACCTCCGGTTCCCCGTCGAGAGGAAGAATCGTGACCACGCCACCGATCCGGCGCGACGAGATCATGGGGCGGGCAGCGGAACTGTTCGCCCGCAAGGGAATCGCCGGCACGACGGTCCGCGACATCGGCGAGGTGACGGGGTTGCTCTCAGGCAGCCTGTACCACCACTTCAGGTCCAAACACGCCATCGTGAGCGAGATCCTCACTCGCTACCTCGGCGAAATCCACGCACGGTTCACCGCCGTCGTCGAGCGGTCCCGTTCCCCGGAGGAGACGATCCGCGGATTGATCCTGGAGACGCTCCGCGTCATCGAGGAGAACCCGCACCCCGCCGCCATATACCAGAACGACCGGCGATACCTGCGCGACCACGGGATGCTCGACCAGACGACCAACGAGTCCCGACAGGTACGCCGGTATTGGCTCGACGCGATAGAGGCAGGTGTCACCGCCGGCATCTTTCGCGACGACATACCCGCGGAGATCGTCTACCGTACGGTGCGCGACACCCTCTGGGCGACGGTCCACTGGCCCAACCGTGGCGCCTACTCAACGGAAGCCTTCGCCGCACTCATGGTGGATCTCTTCTTCGCCGGTTTCGCGCGCGAGCGTGCTCACCAGACGGTCACAGTGCGAGATCGGGACAGTCGACGACCTCCCGACGCTCGACCCGGTCCAGCCTGAGTGCCCGGCGAGCGATCCGCCACAGTCCGTTGTCGCGCCGGTAGGTGTCGGCGTAGCGCACGTGCCACACCACGTCGGTGACGCCGCCGCTGCGGCGGCGGTAGAAGTGGTGAGCCACGCCTGCCACCGTTCCGGTCGCCATGTCGGCGCCGTCGGCCACCGCGAAGGCCACCTGCTTCACTTCGTGTCGGGTCGCGGGAACCTGTCGTAGCACCGACAGGGCTCGCAGGATCTGCTCGCGACCCGGGTACGCGCGGACCGGCGCCATCCGGGCTGGTGGATCCGGAAGAATCAGCATCCCGTCGGCGGTGAACAGATCCGCGACCGCGTCGAAGTCACGATGATCCACGAGGGTCGCGTATCGTTCCACCAGGTCGCCGATCCGCGCGTGGTCAGACGTGTCAGCCACCGGTCGCGGCGCCGAGTGCGGCGACGTCACGCGCAGCGAAGGTGTGGTCAGCCGGCCGGTCGGCGAAGTAGGCAGTCACGTGCTGGTCGAGCTCGGCCACGCTGAACGCACCGGACTCGGCGATGAAGGTGCGCTCGACCGTCGGAGCAGCGAGCAGTGCCACCATGCCGCCGTAGACGACGAACACCTGACCATTGATGCGGTCGGCGGCCGGTGCGGCGAGGTACGCCACGAAGGTCGCGACCCGTTCCGGCGCCAGTGGATCGGCTCCCTCCGGAGCTGAGCCGAAGACCTCCGCCGTCATTCCGGTGCGGGCACGAGGGCAGATGGCGTTCGCTCGTACTCCGTACCGGGACATACCGCGTGCGACAGCGAGGGTCAGTGCGGTGATCCCGGCCTTCGCAGCGGCGTAGTTGGACTGCCCAGGTGAACCGAAGAGAAACGCCTCCGACGACGTGTTGATCACGCGGCCGTAGACCGGCTCGCCGGTGGTCTTGCTCTCACGACGCCAGTGCGCGGTCGCCGCTCTGCACAACGTCGCGTGGCCTTTCAAATGCACACGGACCACGTCGTCCCATTCGGACTCGGTGAGGTTGAACAACATCTTGTCGCGTACCACGCCCGCGTTGTTGACGACGACGTCGAGTCGGCCGAATCGTTCGAGGGCCGTCGCCACGAGACGATCACCCATCGTCCAGTCGCCGACATCTCCGATCACGGCGACCGCCTCCCCTCCCGCAGTCGTGATCTCGGCGACGACCTCCTCGGCCGCCGGTCCCACATCGTTCACCACGACTCGGGCTCCCTGGGATGCCAGGGCCAGTGCCTCCGCCCGCCCCAGGCCGGCGCCGGCTCCGGTGACCACCGCGACCCGGCCCTCCAGACTCGTCGATGTCATCGCTTACTCCATTCGTTGATCGGCCGGGCGGTCGAACCAGTCCCACCGCCACGGTTGGATAGTGCGCAATGGCCCTGCGAGAAGCGTCCTAGGTGCAACGACAGTGGTCGGGGCTTCGGCGACACACTCCCGCATCCGACTCGCTACCGCTGCGGCGACCTCGATCGGATCCCCATCCAGGTAGTACAACGCAATGTGGATCAGTTGCCCGGTTGACGGCTGGCCGAAAAAGGTCCATCCACCCACCACCCCCGGCACGTGCACCATCGTCGGAGCGGCGACTCGGTCGTACCACTCCCACTGCTCATCCACCTCCACGGGCAGCGGCTCCTCGTACGCGGTCACATAGGCGTAGACCCCGGTGTGGGGTCGGAACGGGAGTGCGTCGACGGAGATCCGCGCTCTGGTGGCGACGTAGCCTCGCAGCGGTGTGAAGAAGCCGGTCAACGGCCGCTCGGTCCAGCGCAGGTCCGGTCGACGGCCCTGCCAACGGGTGGTCTCCCCCAGCTGGCGCCACCGCCGGATGCTCTCCTCGGCCGGCTCGGCGAACCAGTACATCGCCAGGTAGTCCACGTCCCGCAAAAGACCGTCGGCCGTTCCCACAGCTCGACAGTCCGGTGAGCGCACCCATCGGGCACCGTGGAGAACCCCGGGCAGCGCAAGGTTCTCCGGTTGGTGGTCGAGCTGGTGCCAGGCGTTGTAGTCGCGATGGTGCCGTGGGTGGGTGACTCGGGGAAAGCTGATGAAGACCCGGGTTGCGGTCGACGGCGTCGTCACCTCGCTCACCTCACGGTAGGTAGCCGGTGCGGACCACAGGGCCGACGGGGCCGGTGAGGCGCGCGGACGCCAGTCGGAGTCCGGCTAGCAGTGCGTTACGTACCTCCTTCGGCTCCACCACCTCGTCGTAGGTGACGGAGCTGGCCAACCGCCACGGGCCGGCGGCCTCGTTCTCCACGAGGGCCTGTCGAGTCGACTCGTCCTCCTTGGCGGTGGCGCCGCCGACCGCCGCCGGAATACCACCGATCGTCACCCCGGGCAACGCCAAGGAGACGGTCTGGTGATCGAAGGCGTTCATCCCCATCACCGAACTTCCGAAGCCGAACGCCTTACGTACCGTCAGGTGCAGCTTCGGCCCCTGGAACGCGTGCTGGGCGACGAACATCCGGGCGCTGGAACGCAGGATGCCGGCACGCTCGGAAGCGCTGCCGGGCAGCACCCCAGGGTTGTCGGCGACCAGCAGCAGCGGCAGGTGGAACGCGTCGGCGAACTGGATGAACCGGGCCGCCTTCTCGGCGGCGGCGACGTCGATCGCGCCGGCGCGTACCTGTGGTTGGTTGGCGACAACCGCCACTACTCGACCACCTAGGCGGGCGAGCATGGTGATCACCGCGCTCCCGTAGGCGGGCTGGATCTCGAAGCAGGAACCGGCGTCCAACACCACGTCCAGCACCGTCCGCATGTCGTAAGGGCGGCGCGAGTTCGGTGGGATGAGGTCCATCAACTCCGGGACCTCTCGGGGTGCGGCTGCGTCGCCCGATGCCACAGGTGGCCACTGCCAGGCGTGGGAAGGCAGGTACGACAGGAACCGGCGCACGAGCGACAGCGCCTCCTCCGCGGTAGCGGCTACGTTGTGTGCCACACCGCTGGCGATCGCGTGTACGGCTGGCCCACCCAGCTCCTCTTTGGTGACCTGCTCACCCAGTGACGCGGCGACGAGAGGCGGCCCCGCCGCGAACAGTGTCCCGGAGCCCTCGACCATCACCACGAAGTCGGACAAGGGCGCGGCGAGCGCACCGTGCCCGGCCGATGGTCCGGTGACCACGGCTACCGTGGGTACCAGACCCGCCAACTCGGCAAGCGCCTGAAGGTCGTTGGGAGCGGGACGGTGAGGCGACAAGGCGTTGGTGGCGCGATGCCCGGCCCCCTCCAGCATCATCACCAACGGCACCCGCTCCTGGCGGGCCAGGAGCGCCAGGCGTGCCCGCTTGGAGCCGTTCGGGACGCCGATCGAACCGCCGGCCACGGTGCCGTCTTCCGCGCCGACAAGCACGGGACGGCCGTCGATCACGCCGGAGCCGGCGACGAAGGCGTCCGCCGGGACGCTCTCGTCCCCGGCGAGCGTTCCGAGCTCCACAAAGGTACCGGGATCGAGCAGCCTCGCGATCCGCTCGCGCGCGTCCAGCCGTCCGCTGGCCCGGTAGCGGGTCAGCTTCTCGGGCCCGCCCATGGCTTGGGCCGCCGACCGCCGGTGTCGTAACGAATCAAGCAGCGGCTCCCACTCGCTTCGGTGTCCCATGCCAGTCCTCCTGTCAACGCACCGTCAGCTGACCGCCGTCGACGTTCCACGCCTGCCCGGTGATCCACGCCGCCTGCTCGCTGGCGAGGAAGACCACGGTCCAAGCGACCTCTTGGGCGGTGCCGGCCCTCTGCAGTGGCAGGTGTTCCCTGACGTACCGCGCCCATGTCTGCGACGGCAGATCGTCGAGCCGGCCGGTCTCGGTGACACCAGGGCACACGGCGTTCACACGGATCCGGTAGCGTCCCAGCTCCTTCGCCATCGAGGAGGTGAGCGACTGCACGGCGGCCTTCGAGGCCGCGTAGGCGGCCATGTTGGCGCCCATCAACTTGCCGCCGATCGAGGAGATATTGACGATGCTGCCACCGTCACCCTGCGCCACCATCCGACGGGCGGCGGCACGGCTGACGAGAAACGTCCCCCGCAGGTTGACCCGCAGCACGTGGTCCCAGACGTCGACGGGCAGATCCACCACGGGCACCCGGTCGGCCCCTCGGGCAGCGGCAGCGTTGTTGACGACCACGTCGAGGCGGCCGTACGCCGCATACACCTGGTCGACCAGTGCCGACACGGCGTCCTCGTCGGTGACGTCGAGCACCGCTGGAGTGGCGCGACGTCCGAGCGACCGGATCTCCTCGGCTACGGACTCGACGTCCCGCCACCCGACGTCCCGCTCCTCGCGCGGATAGCGTGACGGGTCACGTCCCGTACCCGTCACGACCACGTCGCATCCCGCCCGGGCCAGCTCGACCGCGATCGCCCGACCGATCGCGCGCATCCGCCCGGCTCCGGTCACCACCGCCACCTTGCCGGCCAGCCCGGTGAGCTCCAACGCCACCGTCACATCCGCTCGATGATGGCCCCGGTAGCGAGAGCGCCCCCGGCGCAGATCGCCACCATGGCCGTCTCCTGGTCGCGCCGCTCCAGCTCGTCGATCGCGGTCGCGATGAGCCGAATCCCGGTGGAGCCGACGGGGTGCCCGAGCGCGATCGCACCGCCGTTGACGTTGAGCCGCTCCGGGTCGACGTCGTGGGCCACCTGGAACGACATCGGAATCGCCGCGAAGGCCTCGTTCACTTCGAACAGGTCGATGTCGTTGATGGTCATTCCGGTACGGGTCAACAGCCGTTCCGCCGCCTGGACCGGTCCGTCGAGCAGGTAGTAGGGGTCGGCACCGACCAAGCACTGGCTGAGAATCCTGGCCCGGGGGCGCAGCCCGAGTGCCCGAGCCCGCTGCTCGTCCATCAGGACCGCGACACTGGCACCGTCGGAAATCTGGGAGGAGGTGCCGGCGGTGTGCAGACCGTCGGGCAGCACCGGATCCAGCGTGGCCAGCGCCTCGAGGCTGGTCTCCCGCAGCCCTTGGTCCCGCGTGACCACGGTCGGCGCTGCGCCGTCGGGATCGGGCACCGACACCGGGATGATCTGGCGCGCCAGGCGCTCGTCTGCCCAGGCCGCCTGGGCGCGTTGTTGGGAACGCAGACCGAAGGCGTCGAGCTCCTCCCGGCTGAATCCACGCTTCTTGGCGATCCGGTCCGCCGCGTGGAACTGGTTGGGCATGTCCAGCGACCACGCGTCGGGCCGCGGCTTGCCCACCCCGTCGCCGATGTTGGCCAGCAGCGGCACCCGGGACATCACCTCGACCCCGCACGCCATCCCGACCTCGATCACATCGGCCGCGATCAACGCCGCCACCAGGTGCAGCGCCTGCTGTGCGGAGCCGCACTGGCAGTCGATGGTGACCCCGCCCGCTTCCTGCGGCAGCCCGGCGTGCAGCCAGGCGGTGCGGGTGACGCTGGACGACTGTTCACCGGCCTGGGTGACACAACCACCGACCACCTGCTCGACCAGGCGTGCGTCGAGACCCAGCCGATCCAGGGCGCCGCGCTGTGCGATCCCGAGCAGTTCGGCGGCGTGCAGTCCGGAAAGCCAGCCGCCACGCTTGCCGTACGGGGTGCGAGCAGCATCCACAATGACCGGATTACCCATGATTCTTCTCCTTAGGACGTCCATCCGATGGTGAGACGAACAAGCCGGTGCCCTGGACGGTCTGGACGCCACCGACGCTGATCCCACCCTCGACCGTCACCTTGCGGTCGGCACGGGACACCACCTGCGCCGACAGTTCCAACCGCTGGTCCAGCGGCGTCGGCTTCAGGTAACGCAGTGTCAACCTAGCGGTCAGCGCGACGAACCCGAGCGAGCGCACCAGCGTGCCCATCACCGCGTCGAGCAGCATGGCACTGTAGCCGCCGTGGATCGCCCCCTGCGGCCCCTCGAACATCACCGCGGGGGTCACCGAGGCAGAGGCCACCCCTGACGAGTCCACAGTGACCCGCAATGGTGGAGCGACGGGATTGAACCGTCCGAGAACCGGGTCCGCCGTCCCAGTCACCTCACCTCGCAGCGGACCGGGCGGGAGCGGAACCCGTATCACCCGCTGGCGGGTGACGGTGGTGAGCTGGGCGGACAGCGCACGGATCTGCTCCGCGGCGGCGCGAAGGTGCGCCGCGGGCACGTCGGTCAGCGACACCGCGGAGAGTAGGTCCCGGGTAGCGGCGACGAGGTCGGCCCGCTCAGTCTCACTCAACCGTCGCTCTCCCCTCATCGGGCGGCCCGGTCAGCCGACGACCGTCGGCATCACGTGGCAGCGGCAGCGGCACCGGCACCGCGGCCAGCAGTCGTTTGGTGTACTCCTCGCGGGGCGAACGGAAGATCTGTTCGATTCCTCCCTCTTCGACCACCCTCCCACCGGCCATGACCAGCACACGGTCGGCGATCACCTCCACCAGCGCCAGGTCGTGGCTGATGAAGACGTACGACAGCCCAAACTCCTCCTGCAGGTCGCGCAGCAGGTTGAGCACCTGCGCCCGGACCGAGACGTCGAGCGCCGCGACCGGCTCGTCGCAGACGATGAGGCTCGGACGCAGGGTGAGAGCCCGGGCGATCGCGACCCGTTGGAGCTGGCCACCGGACAGTTCGACCGGATAGCGGTGCAGGTACTCGTGGCCGATCCCGACCCGCTCGAGCAACTCCGCAGCGCGGCGGGTACGGGCCGCCCGGTCCAGGTCGGTATGCACCAACAGCGGCTCGGCCACCGCGTCGACGATGGCCATCCGCGGATCCAAGGAGCTGTACGGATCTTGGAAGATCATCTGCATGCGCTGCCGAAGCCGGCGCATCTCCCGGCTTCGCAGACCGAGCACGTCGATGCCATCGAAGACGACCCGCCCGGTATCCGGTCGGATCAACCGCAACACCATGCGGCCGACGGTGGACTTACCGGCGCCGGACTCGCCGACGACGGCCAGGCATTCACCCGGTTCGAGGGTGAAGCTGACGTCGTGGACAGCCTGGATCGTCTGCTTCCGCCGACGCAGGAGGCCGCCACCGAACGTCTTGGAAAGATGCGCCACCTCAAGCAGGCTCACGGACCGTCACCCCCCGCAGCTCGATCTCACCGGTTCTCAGACACCGGCTCTGGTGCGGCCGGGTGACGGGGCCCATCTCCGGGTGTGTGACACGGCAGCGGGACGGATCGGCGTAGCCGCAACGGTCGTGGAAGCGACAGCCGGTCGGCCACGCACCAGGCGCCGGGATGTTGCCTGGGATCGCGACCAAGCGCCGGTCGGCGACGTTGCCGGGGTTGGGGATCGAGTTGAGCAACCCCGATGTGTACGGATGCTGGGGCCGGAAGAAGATGTCTACCGCCTGGCCACTCTCGACGACCTCGCCCGCGTACATCACCATAATGCGCTGACATAGCTCCGCCACCACGGCCAAGTCATGGCTGACGAAGAGCAAGGCGGCCCCGGTCCGTCGCTGGACGTCCCGCAACAGGTCGAGGATGCGCTCCTGCACGGTGACGTCGAGAGCGGTGGTCGGCTCGTCCGCGATGAGCAGCCGAGGATTGCACGCCATCACCATGGCGATCATCACCCGTTGGCACATGCCGCCGCTGAACTCGTGGGGATAGTCGTCGACCCGGTGCGCCGCCTCGGGAATGCCGACCAGCTCCAGCATCTCGATGGCGCGCGCTCTCGCCTCACGCCGGTTGAGCCCGAGGTGCCGACGCACGGACTCGGCGATCTGTTCGCCCACGGTGAAAGCGGGATTCAAGCTCCGGGTCGGCTGCTGGAAGATCATCCCCATACCGGGGCCGCGCTGCTTGCGCCACTCCCGCTCCGGAAGGGAGGTCAACTCCCTGCCCTCGAAGTGGATCGAGCCGGAGCTGATCCGGCCACCAGTGACCCCGGTCAGTCCCATGATCGCCAACGAGGTCACCGTCTTCCCGGAGCCGGACTCACCCACCAGTCCCAGCGCCTCGCCCTCGTCGAGTTGGAACGAGACACGATCCACCACCGGGATCCACTCACCCGAAGGGGTCGGGAACTCCACCGTGAGGTCACGAACCTCCAACAGCGCCATGCGTCACTCCCCTTCCCTGTCAGTGGATCGGCTGCGGAGCATGCCCCGCCGAATGCCGTCGCCCAGATAGGTGAAGGCCAGCACGGTCAGGAAGATCATCACCCCGGGAGGCCAGATGAGGTACGGCGCGAGACTGATGTTGGCCGACGCCGTATCGAGCATCGCGCCCCAGCTGGCCTGTGGGGCGCGGACACCGAGGCCGAGGAAGCTCAAGCTCGCCTCCGCCGCCACCGCCGTGCCCAGGGACACCGAGATGACCAGGATGATCGGCGGCATCACGTTCGGCATGATGTGCCGGACCGTGGTCCGCAGGTGGCTGCAACCCAGGGCGATCGACGCCTCGATGTAGGTCTCGTGCCGGACATCCATCGTGCTCGCCCGGGCCACCCGGAAGAACCGTGGCGCCATGACCAGACCGACCGCCATCATCGCGTTGGTGATACCCGGCCCGAGGACCGCCACGATGGTGATCGCCAACACCAGCGAGGGGGCGCTCATCAGAGTGTCCATCAGCCTGGTCAACAGCGCGCCGATCCAGCCGCCCACGTAACCCGCCAGCACGCCGATGGGCAAGCCGATCGTCAACGCGACCGCCACCGCTTGTCCCGCCGCCCACAGCGACACCCGGGCGCCGTAGATCAGCCGACTCAACACGTCACGGCCGTAGTCGTCGGTGCCGAGCCAGTGTTGGCCGTTCGGCGGTTGCAATCGGTTGGTGACCTCCTGGGCGTTCGGGTCGTACGGTGAGATGGCCGGAGCCAGGATCGCCATCAGGACCAGCAGGAGGAGGAACCCTCCGGCGACGATGGTCGAGCGTCTCCTCAGGACGCCGACCACCATTCCTGTCTGCCGAGGAGGCTGGGTGGGCGCCGCCGTAGCCGTCATGTCCGCACCTTCGGGTTGAAGTAGCCGTAGGAGATGTCGACCAGCAAGTTCACCACCACGACCACGGTGGTGGTGAACAGGACGAAGCCGAGCAGCACCGGGATGTCCCGGTTGAGCACGCTGTCGATCGCGAGGCTTCCCAGACCCCGCATGTTGTAGATGGTCTCGATGGCCACCGTCCCCGCGAGCACCTCTGCCACACGGAACCCGAAGACCGTGACCACGGGGATGCAGGCGTTCTTCAAGGAGTGCTTGAACAGGATCGAGCGTGGACTCAACCCTTTGGCTTGGGCGTTGAGTACGTAGTCGGAGGTGAGTACCTGCCCAAGCGCCGACCGCAGTTGGAGCGCCACCTCGGCTGCGGGTAGGAGACCCAGGGCGAGGCCGGGTAGGACCAAGTGGGACAGCCACGGCCCGATCCCCTCGGAGAGGGGCACGAAGCCGAACGCCGGGAAAAACCGGAAGGTCACGGCGAACAGCGACACCAAGACCAGTCCGAACCAGAAAGGCGGAATGGCGATCGCCACCGACGCCCACCAGTTGACCAGACGGTCCACCAGGCCCCGCGGCCGCACCGACGCCAGGATCCCGATGGCCGCTCCGAGTACGACAGCCGTCACCATCGCGAACGCTACCAGGGACACGGTGACGTTCATCCGGCGCAGCAGCATGTCCAGCACCGCCTGGTCGGACAGGAGAGAGTTCCCCAGGTCACCCTGGAGCACGCCCAGCACCCACCGCCCGTACCGCTCCCACACCGGATCGTTCAAGCCCATCTGCTCGCGAATCGCCTCAATCCGTTCCGGAGTGGGCTCGTCACCGGCCAGGATGACCGCCGGGTCGCCCGGGGCCAGTTCGATGAGCAGGAAGACCAACAGCGGCACCACAAGCAGCAGGGGAATCGCAGCGAGCAGGCGCTTCCCCGCGTAACGCAGCATGTCGTGTCCCTTCGGAAGTTGGTGCCAAGAGCTCTTGGGGCCAGGCCTCCCTCACCCCGACGTGGCTCGGGAGGCCTGGCAGGACGGTCGGCCCTACGGCCTCATGGCGATGTGCCGCAGGTCCCAGATGCCGATGTTCGCCCACGGAACGTTGTCCGCACCGATCACCTTGTCGTTGTAGAGCAGGGCCACCGTCTGCTGACAGATCGGAATGAACCACACCTCCTCCAGCGCGGTCTGCCAGATCTGGTGGTAGATCGGCGCCCGTTCTTCCTGGCTGAGCGTCGGGTCGGCGGCCTGCGCGGCGAGAGCCTCGATCTCCTCCGGCTCGGGTGCCAGCCGGTAGGTGTCCAGCAGGAAGGTGTTCACGGTATCGGCCGGGTCCACCTTGGGGCTCCAGGAGGCCGAGACCATCAGCTCGAAATCACCGGCGATGAAGCGCGGCTCGTTCTCCGAGTTGGGAACGGGGTTCAACTCCGCGTCGAGGCCCGCCTGCTTCAGCGCGTCGAGTACCACGTTGGCCGGCTGTTCGGTGTTGGTCTCCGCGGCGTACGTCACCGACACCTTCGCGCCACCGACGCTCTCCACCAACTCCGCTGCCCGATCTGGATCGTACGGGTACGGGTACTCGTAGTTGGGGATGGCGGACCAGTCGGACGCTGGGTGGAGCTGCCGGTGCGGCACACAGCTACCGGAGAAGAGACCACTGATCGCCTCCGGGTTTACCGCGTGGGCGATCGCCTGCCGGACCTCGGGCTTGGTGAGGTCGCCCTGGTTGGCTCGCAGGTAGATGCCGAGGATGTTACGGAAGGTCACCTCGGTCACCTGCGCCTCGCCGCGCTCGACCAGCTGCTGCGCCTGCAACAAGTCGTTGGCCGCGCTGACCGTGGTCAGATCGGTCTGTCCGGTCTGGACACCCCGCAACCGGGTACTACCGTCCGGTACCCGCTCGATCTCGATCTTCGCCAGCCGGCCGACCTCCGGATCCCAGTAGCTGGGCGCCCGCTCGACCGTCATGCTCTCGGTCGGGACGTAGGAGGTGACGATGTACGGGCCGGAGCCCGCGTTGCCCGGATCGTTGGCCAGGTCGACCGACGGGTCGTCGAACGCCTTCGGGCTCACCATCATGCCGACGTTGGTGGTGAAGGTGCTAGGCAACTGGACCCCGCGCCCTTCGACCAGGTGGAACCGGACCGTGTACTCGTCCACTACCTCGACCGACTCGACGTCGGCGAGGTCGTTCTTGACCGCGCTCTCCCCGACCGTCTTCGCCCGTTCGATGTTCGCCTTGACCGCCTCGGCATCGAACTTCGTACCGTCGTGGAAGCTCACGTCGTCACGCAGCTTCATCTCCAGGTACGATCCGTCGTCGGCGAACGACCACTCGGTCGCCAGGCCGGGCTGCACGTTGTCGTCCTTATCCAGCACGGTCAGCCGGTCGTAGATCAGAACGAGGTAGCCCCAACCGCCGTAGCTGGTCTGCAGCACCGGGTCGAGGTTGCGACTAGGACCGGCGGTGGTGAAGCGCAGCACCGCGTCGGTATCGATCTCGCCCGTGACGACCTGGTCCGGCTCGTCGCCGCCGGAGTCACCGGCGCACGCCGCCAGCCCGAACAACCCAGCGGCCAACACCCCGGCGCCTAACCGCCGGAGCACTCTTCCCCTCATCGGATTCTCCTTCTCTGTCGGCATGTCAGCGGCGGCATCAGCCATCCGCCGAGAGAATCAGGGCGCTGGTGGGTACCCCCACCCCAGCCGTCACGAGCACGTGCGATACCTCTCCCGGCTGGTTGGTGGAGGTGCCGCGGATCAGTCGCACACCTTCGGCGATGCCGTTGGTGCCATGGAGGTACCCTTCCCCGATCTGTCCACCATGGGTGTTGGTCGGTAGGGTGCCGCCGACGTCGAGATGGCCGTCGGCGATGAAATCCTTGGCCTCGCCCCGAGCGCAGAAGCCGTACTCCTCCAGTTGGTTCAGCACGTACGGGGTGAAGTGGTCGTAGAGGATCGCCGCGTCCATGTCCGAGGGCCGAAGCCCGGACTGAGCCCACAGCTGCCGGGCACACGACTCGGCTTCCGGGATGCGGGTCAGATCGTCCCGGTAGTAACTGACCATCGTGTGCTGGTCGCTCCCGATGGCCTGCGCGGCAGCGGTGATGACGGCCGGCTTGTGCGGCAGGTCCCGCGCCCGCTGGGTACTGACGATCACCATTGCCTGCCCGCCGTCGGTCTCTTGACAGCAGTCCAGTAACCGCAGCGGCTCGGCGATCCAACGCGACGACTGATGGTCTTCAAGCGTGATCGGCCTGCCGTAGAACCACGCACGAGGATTGACCGCGGCGTGACGCCGCGCGAGCACCGACACCCGACCGAAGTCCTCACTCGTGGCGCCGTAGACGTGCATGTAGCGCCGGGCGAACATCGCCGTGTGCTGGGCCGGAGTGAGGAGACCGTATGGATTGACCCAGCTGCGATACTCGTTCTCGGTGGTAGCCATGGTCTTCGCCGGTGGCGGTCCCTGGCCGAACCGCACACCGGAGCGCTCGTTGAAGGCGCGGTAGACCACCACCACCTCTGCCACACCGGTGGCGACCGCCATCGCCGCCTGCTGCACCGGCGCGCACGCGCCACCGCCTCCGTAGGGGATGCGGCTGAAAAACGTCAGCTCCGGGATGCCCAGCGCCCGGGCCACCATGTTTTCGGGATTGGTCTCCATGGTGAGCGTGGACATGCCGTCCACATCAGCCGGAGTCATCCCAGCGTCGGCCAACGCCGCCAGCACCGCTTCCACCGCTAGGTGCAGTTCGCTGCGCCCGGAGTTCTTGGAGAATTCGGTGGCCCCGATCCCGACGATGCTGGCCTTGCCAGAGAGGAAGTCGACGCCCATGTCACGCCCCTTTGCCGCCGGTCAGTTGGAGGGTGACCTCGGAGCGGGTGTGGACGCCCTTGCTGTTGCGGCCGGTGACCACGAGCGTGACGGTGTCCCCCTCCACCGCGGTCACCTCACCGGTGAGCGTCATCGTGTCGCCGGGAAAGTTCGGCACACCGAGCCGGGTGGAGAGCCGCTTCACGACGGCGCTGGGGCCGGCCCAGTCGGTCACGTAGCGCCCGACCAGCCCATTGGTGTGGTTGATGCTCATGTAGATGTCCGGGGTTCCCCGCGTCATGGCGCGATCCGGATCGTGGTGCACGTCCTCGTAGTCACGGGTGGCCAGAGCCCCCGCCACGATCATCGAGCGCGTGATCGGGATGGGTAGTTCCGGTAAGGCGTCGCCGACCGTCACCGCGGTCGGCGCACCAACGCTCCTGCTCATGCGGTACCTCCCGCGATGTGTAGGCCGATCTGGTGCAGGTGCCAGCTCGCTGAGCCGAGCGTGGTGGCGAGTTGGCTGCTCCACAGCAGATAGCGGTGGATGGGGTAGGTGACGTCTGCGCCGATGCCACCGTGGAGGTGCTGCACCGTGCGCGCGACCCGGTCACCCGCACAGGCCGCCCACCACTTGGCGGTGTGGACCGCGGCAGCCGCCGGTCGCCCCGTCTCTAGGCGCCACAGCGCGTTCCAGAACGTCACCGCCATCGCCTCGGTGTCGATATGGCAGTCGGCTGCCTGATGGGCAGCGGCTTGGAAGGTCGCCAGCGGCCGTCCGAACTGGTGTCGCTGCGTCAGGTACTCCGCCACACGACGTACCGACTCCTCGCTGACCCCGAGTTGAAGCGCGGCCAGGCCCAGCCACGCCCGTCGCAAGAGCCAGTCCAGGCGGTCCTCCGTCGGGCCGGCCGCCAGCCGTTCGCCCTTCGCTCCGGCCAGCATGAGGTCGGCCGAGCGGCCCCGGTCTGTCCGTTCGAAGGAGGTGAGCGAGGCACGGGGCTGACCGACCTCGACCAGGAACAGCTCGACCTCGCCCGACTCGGTGCTCGCCGGCACGATGGCCGCGTCGGCGAGATGGCCACCCGGCACGGAATGGGCGTGGCCGGTCAGCTCCCACGCCCCATCCCGGCCAGTGGCGCGTACGGTCGGCCGTCCGGGCCCGTGTGGGCCGAGGATCTCCAGAGCGGCGGTGAGAATCGCATCGCCAGCGGCGATCCGCGGGAGCCAGTGTCGGCGCTGCTTCTCGTCGCCGTAGCGGGCCAACGGAAGCGCCCCCAACACCACGGTCTCCCACAGTGGCACGTGGCAGACCCGCCGGCCCTGCTCCATCAGCGCCAACGCGAACTCGAAGAATCCGAGGCCGGCGCCGTCGTACTGCTCCGGCACCACCAGTCCGAGCACACCGGAGGTGGCCAGATCCCGCCACAGCCGCCGGTCGCACCGCTCGTCACCGGCTTCCACCTCGACCAACCGGGTCAGGTCCGAGTGTCGGTCGAAGATCTCGCCGGCCAGTTCGCGGACCGTGACCTGACCCTCGGTGAGTGTGAAGTCCATCAACCCTCCTCGACCGCGCGCCAGCGGGGCAGTGTGAGACCGTCGCCGTAGTCCACCCACTCCAGCTCGACCGGCATGCCGATCGAGACGCTGGCCGGGTCACCGGCGAAATCGGCGACCAACCGGGTGCCTTCGACCAGGTCGACGAGCAGGACCGTGTGCGGGTACGTGAACCCGGGTGCCGGGGGATGGTGGCTGACGACGTAGCTGTGCACCGTGCCTCGACCGGAGGCCTCGACCTCGTGCCAGGCGAAGGAGTAGCAGTGCGGACAGGTCGGCGACGGCGGGTGGCGTAGGGTGCCGCAGTCCTCGCACGCCTGAATGACCAAGCGGCGTTCTCGTGCCGCCTGAAACCAGAACTCGTTGTCGCGCACGATGAACGGCCTGGGGCGGGCGGAGAAGTCAGGCCCGGCCGGATGGGCGGTGCGCGGATCGAACCGGAGGATGCGGAAGCGTTGTTCGGCCACCACCTCACCGTGTTGGTCGCGGTAGGTGCGCAGGGTCGTGACGAAATGGCCGGCCCCGAGCGCGGTCTGCTTACGGGGTGACACGTCTTCGATCACCATGCTCATCGATAGGTGGTCGCCCGGCACCAGTTCACGGTGGTAGATCTGCTCATCGTTGGTGGCGACCACGCCGGTGAAGCCGGCGTCGTTCAGGACGGCCAACAGTCGGGCCAGTGGAGTGTCGGCCGGTGGCGCCGTCTGCGCGGCGGTGTGCGCCTTGTAGCCCACCATCAGCCACGTGGACAGCATCGGCGGCGGGGCGACCACACCCGGGCGGCCGGTCCGCCGTGCCGCCTCCGCGTCGGTGTAGATCGGATTCTCGTCGCCCATCGCCTCGACGAAGTGCCGGATCATCGGCTGGTTCACCGGGTCCTGGGCGACGCGGGCCGGGCCTGCCGACTGCCCCACGAACTCACGCAGCCGCTGGTAGAACTCCTGTTCGTCGATCACCGGCCACCTCTGGGCATCCCGAGTCCGGTCACGGCGATCATGTCGCGGAGCACCTCGTTGGTGCCGCCGCCGAAGGTGTTGATGTAGGAGCCGCGCGTCAGCGCCTCCAGCCGACCGTCCAGCGGCGCGTGTGGAGCGCCGGGACGGCGGGTGGCGAGCGCCCCGACCGTCCCCAATAGCGTGCGGCAGACCAGGTCGTGTGTCTCGGTGCCGAACACCTTCGCCACCGAGGCGGCGTCGGCGGTCGGAGTGTCACCGTCGGCCAACACCGCCAGTTTCCAGTTCAGCAATCGCATCGCCTCTAGCCGCACGTAGGTTTCGGCGAGGTCGCGCCGGACCCACTCCTGGTCGATCACGCGCCCTTCACCGGCGGGAGTGTCCCGGCACCAGTCACGGACGTCGCTCCACAACTGCTCGGTCCGCCCGCCGAAGGCCGCGAGCCCGACCCGCTCGTGGCGCAGCTGTGCGGTTATCAACGTCCATCCCTCGTTGACGCCACCGACCACATGAGATTGAGGTACCCGCACCTCCTGGTAGTACGTGGCGTTGGTGTAGGTGATCCCCGACGTGGTGATCGGCGTGCAGTGGTAACCCGGGGACGAGGTCGGGACGATGATGATCGAGATGCCGCGGTGTTTCGGCGCGTCCGGGTCTGTCCGACAGGCCAGCCAGATGTAGTCCGCTTGGTTGGCACCGCTGGTGAAGACCTTGTTGCCGGTGATGACCCACTCGTCGCCGTCGAGGACGGCGCGCGTGGTGAGCGAGGCGAGGTCGGTTCCCGCCTCCGGCTCGGTGTAGCCGATCGCGAAGATGATGTCTCCGCTAAGGATGCCCGGCAGGTAGGTCCGCTTCTGCTCCTCTGTGCCGAAGCGCGCGATGGTCGGTCCGACGGTGTTGATGGTCACGAACGGGAACGGCGCTCCGGCTCGCTGCACCTCGTCGAAGAGGATGTACTGCTCCACCGTCGAGCGCCCCTGCCCTCCGTACTCCTTCGGCCAGCCCAGTCCGAGCCATCCGTCGCGGCCCATCTGACGCACCACGTCACGAAAGACATGACTATCCTCATTGGTCCCACCAAGAGTGGCCCGGATCTCCGGCGTAAGCAGCGTGCGGAAGTACTCCCGAAGCTCGGCGCGCAATGCTTGCTGCTCGGGGGTGTAGTCGAGAAACATGGTCTTTCCTCCTGAGCGGGTCAAGCCTCGGAAGGGATCAGTGCCGTGCGACCGTGGACGCTGAACTCCTGCTCGTACGTCCGCCGCAGCTGCGGGTCGAACCGCCGATAGGTGGTCTGTGAGCCGACCCGGAAGTAGACCGGATCGTCGGTGTTCCAGGCGGCCCGCCTGAGCACCGTCTTGGCGACCTTGTTGTTGCCGGTGGTGGGTACCTGATCCACCACGCGCACGAAGCGGGGACGCCACTTGGTGCCGAGGTCTGGCTGGGCGTCCAGGAATCGCGAAAAGGCATCCGGATCGAACTCGGCGCCTTCGCGAAGCTCCAGCGCGCACATCACCTGGTCGCCGGTACGCGGGTCAGGTACCGGGTAGACCAGCGCGACCGCCACCGGCTCCCAGCGTTCGAGGATCCGCTCCACTGGGGTGGCCGAGAAGTTCTCGCTGTCCACCCGCAGCCAGTCGGAGGAGCGCCCGGCGAAGTAGAAGTAGCCGTCGGCATCCCGATAGGCGAGGTCTCCGGTCCAGAAGTCGTCGCCGCGGACTCGCTCGGCATAGGCTTCGGGGTTCTTGTAGTAGCCCTCGAAGTTGCTTGCGCGTCCGATCGCCACGATCTGACCGATCGCCTCGTGCGGGTTGAGTAACCGGCCGTTGGCGTCGAACGCGGCGGGTGGGCACTCCTCGCCGGTCTCCTCGTTCATCACCCGTACGTCGACTCCACCGACCGGAAGTCCGAGTGCGTCTGGCGGAGTCTCCGGTGTCCGGTTGATCCGCAGCACACCCTCGCTCTGCCCGTAGCCCTCCGAGACGCGACATCCAAAGCGGGTACTGAACGCCTGGATGTCAGCCACGGAAGCCTCGGTACCGACCGCAAGCTGGAGACTGCTGTGCCGGTCCTCGGGTGTCTCCGGCACCGCCAGGATGTAGCTAAGGGCGCGGCCGACGTAGTTGACGTAGGTGAAGCGGTAGCGGTGCAGATCGCGGACGAAGCCCGAGGCGGAGAACTTGCGGGAAAGGCAGATGGTAGCGCCGACCCTCATCGCTGGTGCGACGTTGAGCATGATCGCATTGCCGTGGAACAGCGGCATGCACTGGTAGGTGACCGATTCCCGGGTCATCTCGGTACGCACGGCGAGCGTGTCGGCGAGTGTCGCCAGTCGCCCCTGTGAGCAGATGACCGCCTTGGGGTGTCCGGTGGACCCGGAGCTGAACAGCAGCAGCAGGATGTCACGCGGCTTGGGTTCCTCCATTGGCAACGCCGCACCCCGGTGGCGGGACAACGACTGCTGGTACTCGGGGCGGTCGATGTTGACAACCCGCGCGACGCCGTGGTCGACTCCCTCCAGCAAACCAATCAGCCGATCTTCAGTGACGATGAGGTCACAGTCGGTGTGGCGAATGTCGTGAGCCAACTCGCCCCCGCGGCGGGTGTGGTTGATGCCGACCACCACCGATCCGGTCAGCGCCGCGGCGAAGGTCCAAAAGAGGTAGTCGGGAACGTTCTCCAGAAGGACTCCGATGTGTACCTGCTCACGACCGTCGACTGCGCCGCCGAGCGCCGACAAGAACGCGGCCCGGTCGCATGACTCCTGGACCACCTCACCCCATGACCACTCTTGGTCACCAAAACGGAGCCCTACGCGATCGTCGCCCGCCCTCGATCGGACAATCTGAGCGAACGTGTCCACCCGCAGACCTCCACTCTGAGCCTGGGCGGCCGGGCTCATCCCCACGCGCCACCAAAACAAACAAGCGCTTGGTCAGGACCATATAGTTGTGGCACCCAGGCGGTCAAGACCACAGGCACGGCGGCTTCCCCGCGCACGGACGCCGCGATGCGGCGCCGCCACGACCTCGAACGCGGAGATTGAAAGTCATGGAGATCGTCGCCACCCTGCCCCCGGACACGCCGCTAGACCAGGTCGCCGCCAGGGTGCGACGGATGGAAGCGCTCGGTTACGACACGATCCACGTACCGGAGACGATGCACGACTCCCTCGCGGTCGCGCTGCTCGCGCTGGAGCACAGCACCAGGGTGACGGTGCGCACCAGCATGACCGTGGCGTTCCCACGCAGCCCCATGATCACCGCGTACGCGGCGTGGGACCTCGCCCGATTCTCCGGCGGTCGCTTCCACCTCGGCCTCGCCACCCAGGTCCGCGGCAACATCGAAGAGCGGTTCTCGGTGCCGTGGTCCGATCCGGCGGGCCGGCTCGCCGACTACCTCAGCGCGCTGCGAGCCATCTTCCGGTCCTTCCGCACCGGCCACGAACTTGCCTACCGGTCGACGTACTACCAGTTCACCCGCCTCCAGCCGTACTTCAACCCGGGTGGAGCGGACGTGACGCCGCCGCCGCTGTACACCGGCGGAGTGAACCGGCGGATCTGTGAAGTCGCCGGTGCGCTGGCTGACGGATTCGTCACCCACATGACCAACTCCCACCCCTGCTTCCTGCGGGAACGGTGCCTACCGGCGATCGCCGACGGCGCGCGGAGGGCCGGGCGCACCGACGGCGGCCCGCGGATCGTGGTGGTCTCCGGCTGTGTCACCGCCGCCACCGACGCCGCTCTCGCCCACGCACGTCAGCGGGCCCGCCACGAGTTCGCTTTCCTCTACTCCACCCCCGCCTACCGACCCACGCTCGACCTGCTCGGGTACGGCGGGATCGGGGAACGGTTGAACGCCCTGGCTCGGGCCGGTCACTGGGCACAGTTGCCGGCGGCCCTGCCCGACGAGGTCCTCGCCGACCTGGTACCGCAGGCGACCTACGACGAGCTCCCCGCGCTGCTCCACGAGCGGTACAGCGGGCTGGCCGCCGGCCTGGCCGTCAACCCACCGTCCGACGAAACGGACGACGCAGCCTTCGCCGAGCTGCTGGCGAAACTACGGACGATCCCGAAGCTGGACCGTCTGGGCGGTGAACCAGTGTCCGGGCCGCGTAGCATTCGGGCACGGACGGAGGAAACCACAATGGGCATATCTGACTCCCAGGTGGTCGTCGGCCTCGACGTCGGCGGCACCACCTGCAACAGCACCGTGCTGACCGCGGACGGCAAGTTCCTGGTCGATCGGATGGTCGAGGTCCCGAGCCGGGTCCAGGAAGGCCCGGACGTCGCGCTCGGCGTGCTGGTCGCCGCGTTGGACCAGATCCTCGACTACACCGGCGTGCCCCGCAGCGCGGTCGCCGCGGTAGGCCTGGACACGCCTGGCCCGGCCAGCGCGGAGGGCGTACTGTCGTCGGCCGGGGCGACCAACTTCGCTGATCCGGCGTGGTACGGGTTCGACTTCCGAGGCGCCCTCGAACGTCGCCTGGGGCTACCCGTCATCTACCTCAACGACGCCAACGCCGCTGCCCTCTACGCCCACCACGTGCACTTCGGATCCGACGCGTCAGCGCGCTCCTCGGTGTCCGCGATCGTCGGCACCGGCCTCGGTGGTGGAGTGGTGGAGCATGGCCAGGTGGTCACCGGGGCGTCCGGCATGGCCGGAGAGCTGGGGCATGTACACCTCCCCATGGAAGGACTACTCGCGCAGGACCAGCCCCTACCGGCTTGCAACTGCGGCTTCAAGGGCGACGCCGAGAGCGTCGCCTCCCTCACCGGCATCGAGAAGAACCTCTTGCACTACTGGTTGACCCGTCACCCGGAGCACGAACTGGCTCGGGTCGCTTCCCTGCGGGAGGCGGCGAAGCTGGTCCGCGGCTACGGCGAGCGGGGCGATCCACTCGCGTTGAAGATCTTCGAGCAGCAGGCGATGGCGCTCGGACGGTTGTTCACCATCGCCGCCAACGTCACCGATCCGCACGCCTACTTCGTCGGCGGTGGCGTCGTCGACGCGGCACCGCACTTCCGAGAGTGGTTCCTCGCGCAGGTGCGTCAGCACACCCAACTGCGGGAGGAGCAGCGACGCGCCTCAGAGTTCGCACTCGTACCGGACCTCGACATGGCCGGCGCCCGAGGTGTCGCGCTGGCAGCCCTCGCCCGTGTCCAGGACTCCTGACCGCGGCCGCGCGCTGCTGGCGGCGGTCAGTGTGACACCCCTGCTGCGGTGGGCGGCGCTGGTCCACGCAGTCCCCAGTGACCAGCCTTGGCGCCACCAGTGCCCGCACTGCGAGGCACCGCTGGGCCTCCGGCACAACCTGTCGGCGATGTCACCTCGCGCCCGCTGCGGCGCCTGCCAGCGGCGGGTCGGACCGCCACCGTACACGGTGGAGGTGGTCACGGTGGTGGCGGCGGCGTTGGTCGTCGCGGCGGCGGTACCACACGGCACGTGGTGGCAGGCCGCGGCGACCGGGGTGTGGGCGGCGGTAGGTGTGTCGCTGACCTTCATCGACCTGTCGGTGCACCGGCTTCCGTTCCGACTCACCTTGCCGGCGGCCGGGGCCGCGCTGGCGCTCCTCGGGGCGGGCACGCTCGTCGCGGGCGACGCCGAGGCGTGGGTGCGCGCAGCCCTCGCCGGGGTCGGCTGTGGGTTGGGGTTCGCCCTCGTCACGTTGATCTTCGGGACGCGGGCGTTCGGGCTGGGCGACGCCGGGCTGGCGCTCGGCGCCGGGATCCTCCTCGGCTGGCTGGGCTGGGCAGCGGTACTGGTGGGGCTGTTTCTCGCGTTCCTCGGCAGCGGCGTGGTGGCGACGTTTCTGCTGGTGACAGGTCGGGCCGGGCGGCGTGACGCGTTGCCCTTCGGGCCCTACCTGACTGGAGGTACCCTGCTCACCCTGGCCTGGCTGGCGTGAGCAGGCCCAGGATTATGCTGTTCTCCTATGAGGCAGCTGCTCACGCCGGCGTGGCTGGTGGGTCACGCGCTGGCGGCTGTGCTCGTGGTCGGCATGCTGTGGCTGGGCTTCTGGCAGTACGAACGCGCCACTGCCGGTAACGCGCTCAGCTGGGGGTACACCCTCCAGTGGCCGTTGTTCGCGGCCTTCACCGCCTTCCTCTGGTGGCGGGAGGTGCGCCGGAGGCTGCGCAACACCAGTCAACAGGCGACTCAGCGGTCCGCCCCGGCACCACCGGCCGCAACCCGCCCGCCTGTGGTGACCCGGCCGCCCGTGGTGACCCGCCCGGCAGGCCACGTGACGAACGACGAGGACCCGGAACTCGCCGCCTACAACCATTACCTAGCCTGGTTGAACGCCAATCCCGGCGCGCGGCCGGCCGATTACCCAGGGAGAGTCTGACCGTGTCCGGTGCTTTCACACGCTTTCGGGTCATCGCTCATGTCGTCGGCGTGATGCTGCTGTTGCTGACGGTTGGGGTGGTGCTCCGATACGGCTTCGACATGCCCCGGCTGTCGCAGACGGTCAGCCCGATCCACGGCTTCCTGTACATGGTCTATCTGGTCGCCGTCTTTGATGTGGGCCGACGGGCCCAGTGGCCAGTGAAACGGATGGCGCTCATCATGCTCGCCGGCACGGTTCCGTTTCTGTCCTTCTACGCGGAACGGCGGGTGACCGCCGAATTGCGTCGGGCCGGCTCAGCAGCCAATGCCACCGCGCCGGCCCCCGCGAGGATCGATTCTGTCTAGAGCGCGCCGATCCGCACCGCCTGCAGAAGCTGCCGCCAGCTCGCGCGGTCGACGGTGAGGTGAGTGTCCGGGACCGTGCTGTCACGGATGGCGACACCCGCCTCGTACGACGCCACCTCGACGCAGTTTCCGCCGTCGCACCGGCTACTCTTGCGCCACGCTGCCGTAGCAGGCACTCCCGATGAACTCATTCTCACTCCAGGCAAATGGTGAAGAGGCACAAGCCGTCGAACACTGTTGGCCGGCTGGCACAACTGAGCCGTCGGGCACGTTACTGTCTTGATCATATGGCTGTCAAGCGGCTGTGAACTCATATATCCCGAAAATGCGCGACAAAACCTGCGCCAGCTCATCAAGCGACCACTCAGCTAGGCGGTGTAGCCTTCTGCTAGGTGGCGTTCCGCGACTTCGCCACCGGCTGGCTAATTCCGGCCAGATGAGCGCACGGACTGAGGGTAGTGGTCTGACGTGACGACGGTGCACAGCCCCACCGCGGGCCGCCGCCGGCTCCGCAACGCTCTCCGTCAAGCGCGCGACGCTGCCGGCCTCACGCAGGAGCACGTCGCCGAACAGATGGACTGGTCGCTGTCTAAAGTGATCCGAATCGAGACCGGTGTCGTCAGCATCTCCACCAACGATCTCCGTGAGCTGCTTCGCCTCTACCGGATCGACGACCCCGCCCAGGTGGCGGAACTGGTCGAGCTGGCACGCATCGGTCGCCGCAAACCGTGGTGGACCCGCTACCGCGACGTGGTCCCGCCACAGTACCTCTCCTATATCGGCCTCGAAGACGAGTGCAACGCGTTACGGATGTTCTATCCGTTCAGCATGCCCGGGCTCTTCCAGACGGAGGAGTTCGCGCGAGCGGTCCAGGACGCCATTATCCCGCCGATTCTCTCGCGCGCAAGCGAAATGGTGGAGCTCACACCACGGGAAGCCGACCGGCGCATCGAGTTCCGGATGATCCGACAAGAGAAGGTGCTCGGTCGCGAAGTCCTTCCCGAGATCACCGCGGTGCTGGAGGAGTCGGTCCTCCACCGGGAGGTGGGCGGGCCGGAGGTGCTCCGGCGACAGCTGCTCCACTTGGTGGCGCTCGGCAGCCACCCGCACATCCACATCCACGTGCTCCCGTTTACGGCGCGGGTGGTGACGATGCTGAGCCCGTTCACCATCCTGGAGTTCCCCGATCCACACGACACCGATGTGGTGTCGACCGAGTACGCATTCGCTTACCACGTCCACGACAACCCGGTCGACGTGGAGAACTACCGACTCTGCTTCAGCCAACTCCAGGCAGCGGCACTGTCCAAGGCCGAGTCACTGTCTCTCATCGCCCGCATCGCCGGCAAGCTCGGCTGAACGTGCGCTCTACGCCAACCCGGCGTACTCTCTGGCCCGCGTCAATGCCCGGCAGACCTGGCCGTACACCCGCTCCTTACGGCTGGCGTAGAGCCGGACCCAGTCACCGCCGATGCGAGCCCACAACTCGTACTGGCGGGACTTGGGTCGGCTCGCCAGCTCGGCGCGGCGGACCGTACTCAGTGCGGCCAACGGGTACCGGCGGCCGCCGGATTCGAAGTATGCGGTGGTGACGACGGTGTCCCCGTCGTCGTAGAGCACCATCGGCCGCCCACGCCGGCCGTCTGCCGAAGCAACCTGATTGTTGATCATCGCCAGAACCCCCTTCGGCTGGTGACTGGAACGCCAGCACCCGGATCTGCTCCGGAGGCCGCCGCCGCGTTCCGGCCACGGCTTTGGGGTCGGAACGCCGGTGCCGGCTCGCCCCGGGCGACGGCACCTTAACTAGGATTAAGACCACCTCCCTGATGCCAGTATGCATCTAGCTACATGGTTTTCGGAAGTATGGCGGAATGCCAGGTTGCAAGATCTTCTTCTAGCGAGGAAAATCTTCCTTGGGTGGGGCGAAGCCAAGGGGGGCGGGCAGCAAAACGCCGGTCCGGTGCGGGGGCACCGGACCGGCGTTTTGCGTGTCCGCTGTTCCTGTCAGGCGGCCTGAAGGCCCTCCGCCCGGGCGAGTTCCCTCAACTGACCCAAGGCCTGGATCTCCAGCTGCCGAATCCGCTCACGCGACAGCGAGAACCGGGAGGCGACCTCGGTCAGCGAATGCTCGCGCCCGTCTTCCAGGCCGTACCGGGCCCGCATGATGCCGGCTGACCGGTCGTCGAGGTGGTTGAGCAGGCTTTCGATTCGCTGCCGCTCTAGGCCCGACATGACCACGTCCTCCGGCGAGGGCTCGTCCGCGTCAGCGACGAGGTCGCCGAGGTTGGTGTCGCCGTCGTCGCCCACCGGAGTGTCGAGCGACACGGTGTCCTGGGACCAACGCTTGAGTTCGTGGACCCGCTCGACACTGACTCCGAGCGCGTCGGCGACCTGCTCCGGCTGAGGGTCGGCCCCCAGCTCACGGGTCAGCTGCCGGACCACGTTACGCATCCGGTTGACGTCCTCCACCAGATGCACCGGCAGGCGCACCGTCCGCTCCTGCTGAGCGATGGCTCGCGAGATCGCTTGACGGATCCACCACGTGGCGTACGTGGAGAACTTGTAGCCTCGCTCGTAGTCGAACTTCTCCACCGCCCGCACCAGTCCGGTGTTGCCTTCCTGGATCAGATCGAGCATCGGCATGCCTGAACGCACGTACCGCCGGGCAATGGAGACCACCAGCCGCAGGTTGGCCCGGATGAACAGGTCCTTGGCCCGCTCCCCCTCCGCCACCAACTGCTGCAACTCGGCCCGCGTCGCACCCTCAGGAATCTCGTCGTTCTCCAGCAGGTAAGCAGCGTAGAGCCCGGCCTCGATCGCCTTCGAGAGATCAACTTCCTTGGCCGCGTCCAGCAAGGGCGTACGGGAGATCTCGTGCAAGTACACACCGACCAGGTCGCGTTCCTCCGCGACTTCGTCGGTCCGTATCACCATCGTCTCCACGCTTGCCTCCTCCCCCGCGGTCACCGCTTCCCTCGGCGGTGCTGTCAGCCAGTACAACAGCGGACACGCCACTGTGATTCCTCGTCGTCCGCGAGCCAAACTGAATCGCGGTAACTACGCCCTTAGCGTGTCATCCCAGGCTGTGCACTGCCTGAAAGCGCCGCAGGTATACGCGACTTTCGCCCGTTTCTTCCGCTGGGCGCGCGCCGAAATCCAGTGACCGAGACCACTGTCGGACTGCGATTCCGGTCACTCGGTGACCCTCGGCACACGGCGCGATGAGCTGACGGAAGAGATCTCTGCAAACAGAGCGAACACCACGAAAACGGACAACGTCGCGTCGTCAGCTGGCGAGCGCCAGACGCGCGGCGTTCGACCGGTTGCTCGCCACCTGACAGGTCCGCCCGCAGTAGCGCGGTACGCCGCCGGTGAGGGTGAGCCGGACCGGGCGGCGGCCGCAGTGGGCGCAGATCAGCGGAACCACCGTGTGCCCTCGCCCTCCGTCGACCATGAGCATCCCGCCGCGGATGACACCGTTGTCCCGCTGCTCCACTGCGTCAGCCAGGCACCGGTCACGGACCGGACAGGACATACACAGCCGCACCGCAGACGGCCACATCCGCCGGTCGTCCGACCACCAGGCCGGATCCTGGCCGGCGCACGCTGCCCGCTGCCACCAGGGAGTCTTACCTTCGCTGAGCATTGTGTGCTCCTTCCTCGGTTATTTGGTCGAACCGGCGAGCACGCCGTGGACGAAGTAGCGCTGGAAAGCGAAGAAGACGATCAGAGGCACGATCATCGAGAGGAATGCCCCTGGAGCGATGATGTCGATGTTGGACGAAAACACCCGCATCTGCTCCCGCAACGCGTACGTGATAGGAGCGTTCTCCGATGTCGCGAAGACCAAAGCCACCAACAGGTCGTTCCAGACCCACAGGAACTGGAACGTCGCCAGAGAAGCGATCGCCGGCCCGGACAGTGGCATCACCACCCGCCGCAGGACGGTGAACTCGGTGCCGCCGTCCAACCTCGCCGCCTCCAACAGGTCTCGCGGAATGCCACGAAAGAAGCCACGAAGCAGGAAGACGGCGAGCGGCAACCCGAACGCGACGTGGAATGCGATCACTGCGGTCAGGTCACCGTAGATGCCGAGCGCGCCGAACAGCCGAGCGTTGGGAATGATCGCCACCTGGACCGGCACCGCGATCAGAGCGACCAGGCCGACGAACACCCAGTCCCGGCCCGGGAACTCAAGCCACGCCAAGGCGTAGGCCGCGAACGAGCCGATCACCACCACCAGTACGGTCGACGGGACAGTGATCAGCACGGAATTCCACAGCGACCCGACGATGGTCTCGTTGGTCAGCAGCGCTCCGTAGTTGTCGAACGTGAGCTGACGCGGCTCCAGCAGCGCCATCCACCATCCGGTGGCCGAGTTGTCGGCGGTCGTCCGCAGGCTGGCGACGAACAGGCCGACGGTCGGTACCAGCCACATCACCACCGCCGCCAGTACGACCGCGTGCAGCGCGATCGTGGCCAGCCGCCGGCTCAGGCGGCGCATCAAGGGCTGCCGCGGTGGGCCGACCGGCATCGTGCCGGCGGGCAGCAGCTCCGGCACCCGAGTGCTGACGAAGGTCACGGCAGCCTCCGTTCCTGCCGACGCAAGACCCGGGCTCGCCAGACCATGCCGGGCAGCACCAGGAGGAACAGCAGCACCGCCAGGGCGCTACCAAGTCCGGTGTTGAGCTCGGTGAACGAGACGTGGTAGAGCTCCAGGCCGATGACGGTCGCCTCGGGCTGGGACGACTCCGGTGCCAGGACCAAGACCAGGTCGAACAGTTTGAGCACGTTGATGACGAGTGTGACGGCGACCACCGCCAGGACGGGTCGGACCAACGGGATGGTGACCAAGCGGAACACCTGCCACTCGGTGGCGCCATCCACTCTGGCCGCCTCGAGCGCCTCCCGCGGGATCGCCGCCAGCCCGGCTGAGATCACCACCATCGCGAATCCCGCCCACACCCACACGTAGGAGCCGATGATCGCGGGTGTGACCAGGGTGGGACCGAGCCAGGTGAGCCCACGGAACGGTGGAGTGAAGTTGCCGGCGGCGAGCCGGACCGAGTACTCGCCGCCGGCAAGCTCAGGAACGACGAAACGACCACGCTCGTCGGTGTGTGCCTGTGCGATCACTTCCCCGTGACGGAGAACCTCCACCACGACGTCGGGCAGCCCCATCTCGCCGGGGTCCACCACCCCCGGCGTGCCGCCACCGCCCCGGGTGAAGTCTCGCCACACCACGCCACGCAGCCCGGGCCCAGGATCCGGTTCCACCGCTTGTTGGGCGTGGTCAGGCAGCTGCTGAGAGGGCAAACCCACCAGCGGGATACGCAGCGTCTCGTCGACGCTCACAAGTCGGTCGATCGCAATCGTGCCGTCCTCGGCGACCAGCCCGGACCCCTCCCGCACGGTGGCGCCCGAGTACGGCGACGGAGGCCGGAAGGTGTCGTGGACCGCCACGGCGACCGCGTTGAGGACGCCGCGTGCGGGGTCGGCATCGTAGACCAGCCGGAAGGTCACCCCGGCTGCCAGGAACGAGATCGCCATCGGCATGAACAGCGCGACCCGGAACGCCGTCGAGAACCGGACCCGCTCCGAGAGCACCGCGAAGACCAGGCCGAGCGCGGTCACCACGCTGGGGGCGACCACCACCCACACCGCATTGTTGGCGAGCGCCCGCCGGGTGTCCGGCGAGGTGAACATCTCGACGTAGTTGGCCAGCCCGACGAAGCTGCTCCCGTCCGGGCCGTGGAAGCTGAGCCAGACGGTGTAGACGATCGGGTAGAGCACCAGCACGGCGACGATGACCAGGGCGGGTGTCAGGTAGATCAGGGCGGTGCGGCGACGCGAGGCCCGGACACGCTTCACGTGAACCGCCCCCAGTCACGCTGCGCGGCTGCCTCCAGCCGCTCCGCGGTGGCGACCGGATCGCGGGGATCGGCGAGGAACTCCTGCAACAGTCGCCACATGCTCGCGTTGGTGCCACCACCGAACGACTGCGGGGCCAGGTCTGACAGATCGAAGCGCAGCACCTCAGCCTCCCGCAGCGAGGCCGCGAGGTCACGGGTGGTGTCGTCCGGGTACGCGGCGAGGTCCAGGCTCCGGTTGGCGGACAGGAAGCCACCCCTGGCCACGGCCACCTCGGCCGCCTCGGGCGAGGCGAGAAAAGTGATCAGTGCCCGGGCTCCCGGGGTGTCCCGGAGCATCACGGCGAGGTCTCCCGCGGTCACCACACTGCGAGAAGAGGTGCCCACCGCCGGGAAGTCGAAGAATCGTGCCTCGTGCCCGATCGCCGCGATCGCCAGTTTGTTGATCTCCACCGCGACGAAGTCGCCTTCGAACAGCATCGCCGACTTCGGCCTAGGGCCGAACACGTCCGCGACCGCTTGGCTGAACGTGAGTTGAAGCGCGTCCTGCTGGATCGCCCGGTCCTGGTGCCAGTACTCGGCCAGCAACTCCAATGTGGCTACCACACTCGGATCGGTCCACGGCAGCTCATGGCGGGCCAACTGGTCGTACCGTTCGGGGCCCGCCAGCCGGAGGTAGACGTTCTCGAACCAGTCGGTGAGGACCCAGCCGTCGGCGCCCGGCACCGCCATGGTCCCCACCCCCGCGTCCGCCAGTAACCCCGTAACGGTGGTCAGTTCCTCCCACGTCGTCGGCGGCGAGACACCCGCCTCATCGAAGGCGTCGGTCCGGTACCAGATCACCGACTTGTTGGCGACCTTGTAGGGGATGGCGTAGAGGACGCCGTCGACACGACCAAGCTCCAGCCATGACTCGTCGTAGTGGGTGTTGACCGCCGCGAACGCCGAGCCGGTCAGTGGGTGCAGCGCTCCGCGCCGGGCGAGTTGGGCGACGACTCCAGGCTGACCGAGCAGTGCCACGTCGGGAGGCGATCCACCGGCCAGTCGACTGTTGAGCAGTGCTGGCAGGTCGTCACCGCCGGACGTGTAGCGCACCCGCGCTCCCGTGCGCCGCTCGAAGGCCTCCATCACCGCTAGGAAGGTCTCCTGCTCAGCGCCGGTCCAGATCGCCGCCACCTCGATGACGTGGCCGGCCAGCTCGCCGTCGCCGCTGCCTCGGCCACCGCCACAGCCGGTGACCGCGAGCAGAACCGTCGTGACAACCGCCACGCCGTACCGTAGTCTCACTGGCACCGCCGCACTCCTCGCTCGTGAATGGAATGCTGGCGGTTGTGTTAACCAGGGCACAATGGTGGGCACGGGTCTGTAACACGAACGGAAGACCCCTCACAAGATCGACAGTTGGATGCGCTCAGCCTCGGCGCCGTTCTGGCGCTCACCGGGCGCCCGGAGCGCAGCGGTTTCCCAGGTCACGGGGCCGCCGGCCGGGCTGGACGCACCCGCCACGCCCGGGCAACAAAATCGTGATCTTGTGAGAGAGACGACACCCGATCGTTATGAACCGCCGGCGGCGATCGCGCCCCTCGCGGGGTACAGCGTCGCGGTCGCGACCGAGCGGCGCCGTCACCCGATCGCCGCCATGCTGGAGAGCGTAGGCGCGCGCACGGTCGGTATCCAAGCGATGCGGGCGATGGCGGTGGTGGACGAACCGGCCCTACGCGAGGCGACCGAGCAGTGCCTCGCCAAGCCCGCCCGGGAGGTGGTCATCTCCTCCGCCTACGGCCTGCGCACCTGGTTGGCCGCGGCGCGCCGGTGGGGGATGGCCGAAGGGCTGGTGGGTCGGTTCCGCGATGCCCGACTGCTCGCCCGTGACCCACCCGCCGCCGACAGCCTGCGCGCTCTCGGAATGACCACGATTTGGTCCACGGCCGGCGCGGAGACCGAGGAACTGCTGCGCTATCTCCTGGCGCAGCCGCTGCGAGGGCGCCGCGTGGTGGTGCAGATCAACCGCGGAGCGCTGCGCGACCCGTGCCACGCGCTGGCCGAGGCCGGCGCGGAGGTGGTGGTGGTACCGACGTACCGGGCAAGCCCGCCGCCACACGCGATGATCTTGCGTCGTTTGATCGACCTGGTGGTCCGACGCCAAGTCGACGCGGTGGCCTTCGCCGGGCCGCCGACCGCCGAGTACCTGCTGGCCCAGGCCGAGCGGGAGCAACGGCTCGAGGAGCTGTTGGCTGCGCTGTATGAGGACGTGCTCTGTCTGGCGCTGGGTCCGCTCACCGCGGCGCCGCTGCAAGCCCGGGGCGTGCCGGTGACGCTCGCCGCCCGACCCTTCCTGGAGGAGTTGGCCGAGGAGGTGCTGACCACCCTGCCCGATCGGTGCGTGCGCCTGACGGTGCGCGGGCGGCAGTTGGAGATCCGTGGCCATGCGGTACTCCTCGATGGCCGCTTCATTCCGGTGCCCGCGGGGCCACTAGCGGTGCTGCGAGCGCTGGCGCGGGAACCTGGGCGGGTCCTGTCGGCCGCCGCTATTCGGGCCGCCACCGCGTCGTGGGCTGATGTGGACGATCACGCGGTCGCGATGGCGGTCTCGCGGCTGCGCCGCCTCCTCGGCGACCCAGAACTTGTCCAAACCATCATCAAACGGGGCTATCGGCTCGCCCTCTGACACGCGGGTTGGTTACAGAATCGTTACCTGGAAACCCGCTGGAAGCCCCTGGACAGCCTGAACGGGCAGGGATTGCATAAGACCACGGACCGGCCCAACTTGAACCGTGCTGTTTGACGCACTGCGCGAAAACAGCTGTAAAAGGAGATTAGGTAAATGTCCATACGGAGAAGCCTGCTCATTCGTGGCGCGGCGGCTGCCGGGTCACTCACGCTGTTGCTGGGGGCGGCGGCGTGCAGCGAGGACGAAGAGTCGGGCAGCGGCACGGTCAGCGTCATCGGGACCTGGGGCGGCGCTGAGCAGGAGGCCTTCCTGCAGATGGTCGCGCCGTTCGAGGAGAAGACCGGCATCAAGGTCGAGTACACCGGTACCCGGGACATCAACGCCGTGCTGACCACCGGCGTGGCCTCGGGCATTCTGCCGGACCTCGCCGGCCTGCCCGGCCCCGGCCAGATGCGCGAGTTCGCCCAGCGGGGAGCGCTGGTGCCACTCGACGACATCATCGACATCGACACCTACAAGGCCGAGACCTCGCCTGGCTTCGTAGAACTAGGCACCGTGGACGGTCAGCTGTACGGCGTCTTCATCAAGGCCGCCGTCAAGGGTCTGATCTGGTACAACCCCGCCCACTACGACGGCACCGTGCCGGAGACGTGGGACGAACTGACCGCCATCGCCGACGAGCAGGCGACCGGTGACACCGCGGCCTGGTGCGTCGGGCTGGAGGCGGGTCCGGGATCTGGCTGGCCAGCCACCGACTGGATCGAGGACTTTGTCCTACGCCAGTCCGGTCCTGATGTCTACGACGCCTGGGTCGCCGGCGAGCACCCATGGAACTCCCCTGAGATCCGGTCGGCGTTCGAAGCGTACGGCGAGGTGGTCGCGAACTCGTACGGCGGCTCTGACTACGTGGTGAACACCAACTTCGGCTCCGCGGCGAACCCGATGTTCGACGACGAGCCGGGCTGCCTGTTCCATCACCAGGCGTCGTTCATCACCGAGTTCTTCCAGGATGAGGCGGGCGCGTCCACGGAGGACTACGACTTCTTCCGGATGCCCGACATCAACCCCGCCTACGCCGGCGCGATGACCGGTGCCGGCGACCTGTTCGGGATGTTCAACGACACCCCGGAGGCGCGGGCACTGATGGAGTACTTGGTCACTGCGGAGGCCCAGTCGATCTGGGTCGGCATCGGTGGTGCCCTCTCCGGTAACAGCAAGGTGGACAACTACCCGGACGAGATCGCGGCTCGCTCCGCCGAGCTGCTGGCGCAGGCCGAAGTCTTCCGGTTCGACGCCTCGGACCTCATGCCGGAGGCCATGAACAACGCGTTCTGGTCGGCGACGCTCGAGTACACCCAGAAGCCGGGTGACCTCGACCGCATCTTGAACGAACTCGATTCCGTACGCGAGTCGGCGTACGCGGAGGAGTAACCACCGGACCGGAGCCGGAGGGCGCCACCCCGCCCTCCGGCTCCCCTAACAAGGGGATCAGATGAACAATCCGCTCCTCACCAGCGGACTCGTCATCATCGGCGTGCCGGCGGCGGTGGTGGGTTACATCCTCCTGATCGAGTTCATCCTTCGGTTCCTGCCCAGCCGCATCGTGCCGCGAGTCCGTCCCTACCTGTGGATCACACCAGCGCTGGCGTTCCTCGCGGTGTTCCTGGTCTACCCGACGATCGACACCATCCGACGCAGCTTCATGGACCGTTACTCGGAGAAGTTCGTCGGGCTGGCCAACTACGAGTACCTCTTCGGCAGCAAGGACGTCATCACCGCCCTGGTGAACAACCTGCTGTGGCTGGTGTTCCTGACCGTCGGCGCGGTGGGCTTCGGGCTACTCATCGCCGTGCTGGTGGACCGCGTGAAGTACGAGCCGGTGGTGAAGACGGTCGTCTTCCTGCCGATGGCGATCAGCTTCGTCGCCGCCGGTGTGATCTGGCGCTTCATGTACGACTTCCGCCCGGAGGTCGGGACGCTCAACGCGGTCGCCGGTGCGTTCAACGCCGGGCCGATCGCGTGGCTGAGCGAGTCACCGTTGAACACCTTCGCTCTGATCGCCGTCGCGGTCTGGATGCAGGTGGGCTTCGCGATGGTCATCATCTCCGCAGGGCTGAAGGGGATCGACGCGGAGTTGCTGGAGGCCGCCCGGGTCGACGGCGCCACCGAGTTCCAAATCTTCCGTAAGGTGATCTTCCCGCTGCTGTTGCCGACCATCGCCGTCATCAGCACCACGATGGTGATCATCGCCCTCAAGGCGTTCGACATCGTCTACGTGATGACCAACGGCAACTTCCACAGCGAGGTGCTCGCCAACCGGATGTACAAGGAACTGTTCAACGTGGGCCACTTCGGACGAGCCAGCGCGATCGCGGTGGTCCTCTTCATCGCCATCGTGCCGATGATGATCTTCAACATCCGCCGGTTCCGTGAGCAGGAGGCCATCCGATGAGCACCGACGCTGCTCTCCCATCCACCCCCGCGGCCACCTCGGCCACGGACAGGCGCCCAACCCCGCCCGGGCGAAAGAGACGCCACATTCGCCCGGGGCGTATCGTCCTGCACCTTTCCCTGATGGCGATCATGGCGGTGTGGGCAGTGCCGGCGATCGGGCTGTTCATCAACTCGTTCCGGCCGTCGTCGGCGGTGAGCTCATCGGGCTGGTGGACCGCCTTCGCACCCCCGTTCGAGTTCACGTTCAGCAACTACACCGAGGTGCTCAACCAGCAAGGGTTGGGCCGGGCGTTCCTCAACAGCGTCCTGATCACCGTGCCCTCCACCATCATCGTGATCGCGGTCGCCGCCTTCGCGGCGTACGCCTTCGCGTGGATGGACTTCCCCGGCAAGAACGTCATCTTCGTGGTGGTGGTCGGGCTGCTCGTGGTGCCGCTCCAGGTGACCCTGGTTCCCCTGCTGCGGCTCTTCGCCGATCTGGGCATCGCCGGCACGTTCCTCGCCGTCTGGCTGGCCCATACCGGGTTCGGCCTGCCCTTCGCGGTGTATCTGCTGCGCAACTACATGGGCGGCCTACCTCGGGCGGTGTTCGAGGCCGCCGCGATCGACGGCGCCAACCCGGCGACGACGTTCTTCCGGCTCGCCCTGCCGATGAGCGCCCCGGTGCTGGCCGCCATGGCGATCTTCCAGTTCCTATGGGTCTGGAACGATTTGTTGGTCGCATTGGTCTTCATCGGTGTCCAGCCGTCCAACCTTCCGCTGACGGTGACGGTCGGTAACCTCGTCAACTCACTCGGCGGGCAGTGGCACCTGTTGACGGCGGCGGCCTTCGTGATGATGGCCCTGCCGGTGGCGGTGTTCCTGGCACTGCAGCGCTACTTCGTCCGCGGCATCACCGGCGGCGCGGTCAAGGGCTGACGAATCCGGGCCTGGAGACCACGACGGGGAGTGGCCGCCACAAGGGGTCACTCCCCGGCTCCCCAGCTCCCCTCATCCGCCCGGATGAGGGGAGCCCTTCTATGCGCGACGCTCGACAATCTTGTCCCGGGCCGCAGCGTACTGCTCACGGATCGCGGGCACCGGGTCCGCCTCGTAGGTCCGCGCCTCGGCCGCGGTCCACTCCGGAGGCTCCGCACCACCGGCCGTCACCCAGGCGGCCTGGCGGGCCGCACCCAGGGCGACGTACTCCCCAGCCGGAGGTACGAGCACCGGGCAGCCGAAGACCTGCGGCGCGATCCGGCGGACCGCCTCTGAAGCGGCCCCGCCGCCGACCAGGATCACTCGGTTCGCGACCGCACCGTGGGCGAGCATCGCGGTCAACCCGTCGGCGAGCGCGCACAGCATGCCCTCCACCGCGGCCCGGGCCAGGTGGGCCGGCGTCGCCGTGCGCAGGGTGAGGCCGTGGACCGCACCGGTGGCCAGCGGCCGGTTCGGGGTCCGCTCCCCCTCCAGGTACGGCACCAGGACGAGGCCATCGGCCCCGGCCGGTGCCGAAAGCGCCAAGTCGGAGAGCTGCTGGTGGTCGACTCCCAGCATGCTGGCGGCCGCATCGAGCACCCGGGCGGCGTTGAGCGTGCACACCAGCGGTAGGAACCGTCCCGTCGTGTCAGCGAACCCGGCGACGATCCCGGACTCGTCAGCCGCCGGACTGTCGGCGACCGAGAAGACGGTGCCGGAGGTACCAATCGACACCACCACGTCGCCGGGGCGGGCGCCCACCCCTAGAGCGGCGGCGGCGTTGTCGCCGGCTCCCGGTCCGAGCACCGCCCCGCTCGCCGTCTCACCCGCTGCGGCGGTGGGGCCGAGCACCTCTGGGAGAGCCACGTCGTCGCGACCGAACGCGAGCCGCAGCAAATCCCTGCGGTACTCCCCGGTCGCGGCCGACCAGTAACCGGTGCCGCTGGCGTCGGAGCGGTCGGTCGTCGGCGCCCCGCTGGCACCGGCCAGCCGCCACGTGAGCCAGTCGTGCGGCAGGCAGACCGTCGCGACCTTGGCGGCGTGCTCCGGCTCATGGTGCGCGAGCCAGCGCAGCTTGGTGACGGTGAAGGAGGCCACCGGTACCAGTCCGACCGCCTGCGCCCACGCCTTGGCACCGCCGGGCAACTCGGCGATCAGGTCAGCCGCGGCACCCGCGGAGCGGGTGTCGTTCCACAGGAGGGCTGGCCGCACCACCTGGCCGTCCCCGTCCAGGCAGACCATCCCGTGCTGTTGGCCCCCGACCGCGACGGCGGCCACATCGGCCAATCCACCAGCCTGCGCTGCTGCCTGCTCGAACGCCGTCCACCAGGCATCCGGATGGACCTCGGTGCCGTCCGGGTGAGCGGCACGCCCCAAGCGGACCACCGCCCCGGTCTCCGCGTCGCAGACCAGCACTTTGCACGATTGGGTGGAGGTGTCCACCCCGGCCACTAGCGTCACGCTTCGTCCTCCACTCATCAGGGTCTCCGGCCGCCGCGGGAGGGCTCGCCGCCCTCACCGCGGACGGCCACCGGACCAGCGGTCAGCGGGCCTTGAGTAGGTGCTCGACGGCGAGCTGGTTGAGCCGGACGTAGCCGTAGCCACGCTGCGCGGCCGCGTCGGGGTCGAACTCCTCGAACGCCGAGCGGTCGGCCAGCAGGTCGGCGTAGGTCTCCCCCTCGC
This sequence comes from uncultured Micromonosporaceae bacterium, assembly GCA_964438855.1. Classification (GTDB taxonomy): domain Bacteria; phylum Actinomycetota; class Actinomycetes; order Mycobacteriales; family Micromonosporaceae; genus Natronosporangium. The sequence continues at coordinate 314 of CAYTMR010000009.1, read as the reverse complement.
CGAGGGTGGGCACCGCGAGTTGGTCCACCCGGCTGGCGGCGAGCGCCTCGGCCACCTCCGGGTCCTGCCGCCACTGCGCTGCCCGCTCCTTGAGCAGCAGGTAGGTGCGCATGTTGGCGGCGGCGGACTCCCACACGCCGGTCATGTCCTCGGTGCGCAGTGGCTTGTAGTCGAAGTGCCGCGGCCCGTCGTAGGCCGGTCCACCGTTGACACCACCGAACTCCAGCAGGTCCACCAGGAAGAAGGCGTTGAGCAGGTCGCCGTGCCCGAACACCAGGTCCTGGTCGTACTTGATGCCCCGCTGGCCAGTGAGG
>CAYTMR010000008.1:0-43989 GCA_964438855.1 uncultured Micromonosporaceae bacterium | reverse complement strand
GCAGGTGGGGCTCGGGTGGGAAGAGCCACTCCTTCTGGGCGATGTACTCCTTGAAGATGTCGGTTTGCAGCGTGCCGTCGAGGGTCGAGGGGTCGACGCCTTGGCGCTCGGCGGCGACCACGTACATACAGAAGATCGGCACCGCGGGCCCCGAGATGGTCATGCTGGTGGTGATCGCGCCGAGATCGATGCCCTCGAAGAGGATGTCCATGTCCGCCGCGGAGTCCACCGCGACCCCACAGTGCCCTACCTCACCGAGCGCCATCGGATCGTCGGAGTCGCGCCCCATCAGCGTCGGCATGTCGAACGCCACCGACAGGCCCCCGCCGCCGGCGGCGAGCAGCATCCGATACCGCTCGTTGGTCTGCCGGGCGTTGCCGAAACCGGAGAACTGCCGGATCGTCCACGTCCGGCTGCGGTAACCGGCCGGGTAGAGCCCACGGGTGAACGGGTACTCTCCCGGCCATCCGATGCGCTCGAAGCCCGGGTAGTCCAGACCGTCCGGTGGTCCGTAGACCGGCTCGACCGGCACACCAGACAGCGTGGTGAAGTCGGCGTCCCGCTTTCGCGCCGCGTCGTACCGCGCCTGCCAACGCGCCCGCCCGGCGGCGATCTGTTCTGCCCGCATGGTCCCTCCGCGGCCTCGGTGTTCCCTTTCCGCGATGATAGGCGGCATTATTGAACGATCGCTAAGGCAACGCACGCCCATAGTGGGAATGAACGGGTCGGCGACCGGCGTTGCCCATCCAGAAAGGGGGCATCATGTCCGAGTCGACGTACGAAGCGTACCTGCGCGGCCAAGAACGCTTTGCGTCAGGCGACTACCACGGGGCAGCGCAGGCGCTGACCGTGGTCGCCGACGCGGAACCCAACAATCGTTCGGTGCTGGAACTGCTGGGCCGGGCGTTCTTCCACTCAGCGCAGTTGCGCCGGGCGGAGGAGACGTTCCGCCGCATCGTGGAGCTGGATCCTGTGGACGCGTGGGCGCACATCGCCCTGGCCCGGTCACTGGAACGGCAGGGACGGATGGCGGAGGCGAACACGCACCGGCGGCTGCACGCCGCGATGAGCGGCGGCAGCTTGGACTGACCCGGCCGGAGGGCTCGACTGTCCGCCGCACGGGCAGTGACTTAGGTTCGTGGCATGAGCCCGAAGTCCCCCATCCTCTCCGACCACATCCACTCTTATCTGTTGGCTCACGCCACCCCACCGGACCAGGTCACGACGGACCTCATCAACGAGACGCACGCCGCGTTGCCCGAGCACGCACGGATGCAGATCGCGCTGGAGCAGGCGGCGTTCCTCACCCTGTTGACACGACTGCTGGGCGCCCGTCACGCAGTCGAGGCGGGCACCTTCACCGGCCTGTCTTCGTTGTCGATCGCCAAGGGCCTCGCAGACGGCGGTCGACTCACCTGCTTCGACGTCTCCGAGGACTTCACCGCGGTGGCGAGACGCTACTGGCAGCGGGCCGGCGTGGACGACCGGATCGAACTGCGCATCGGCGACGCGCGGGAAGGCTTGCGCCACCTGCCCAGTGACCCCCACCTCGACCTGTGCTTCATCGACGCGGACAAACAGAGCTACCCGGCCTACTGGGCGGAGTTGGTCCCACGTACCCGCCCAGGTGGTCTGATCATCGTGGACAACGTGCTGCAATCGGGCCGGGTGGTGGACCCGGCAGAGCAGAGCGACCAGGTGGTGGCGATCCGGGAGTTCAACGCCATGGTGGCCGCCGACGAGCGGGTCGAGGTGGTGATGCTTCCGATCGCCGATGGGCTCACTCTGGCGCGTCGCCGCGGGTGAACCCGCCGGCGGGTCGCCCAGGCCACGGTTCCCACGTCGGCTGCGGGTCGGTGACGTCTGCCGCGGCCACGCGGGGTCGTAGCGGCGGTCGTCGGGTCGGTCCGGGCTCCTCGGTGGCGGACGCACAGACCAGCGCTGCCAAGCCGGTGGTGATCGGTACCGCTGCGACCAGGCCCATGGTGGCCACCGCACTGCGGACGATCTCCTGTGCGATCGCCTCGGTGGTGAGGACGTCGACGATGCTCTCCCCGCCGGTGTTCATGACGATCAGGATGAGCAACGGCAGGGAGGCGCCGGCGTAGGCGAGCACCAAGGTGTTCACCACCGAGGCGACGTGGGAGCGCCCGACCCGCGCCCCGGCGCGGTACAGCTCGCGTCGCGACAGGCCCGGATTGGCCCGGGCGATCTCGGCGACGGTCGCCGACTGGCTGACCGTGACGTCGTCGAGCACCCCGAGCGACCCGATGATGATGCCGGCGAGGAGCAGTCCTCGCAGGTCCAGGCCCGGATCGGCGGCCCAGAGGATCCGCTCCTCCTCGCCGACCGAACCGGTCAGGTGAGCCACGCCGCTGGCCAGGACACCGAGGATGCCGGTGATCACCAGTGCGGCGAGGGTGCCCAGCACCGCAACGGTGGTCCGCACGCTCACGCCGTGCACCAGGTACATGATGACGAAGATCACCATGGCGGCGCCGGCCACGGCGACCAGCAGCGGCGGATGACCGGCGATGATCCCCGGCAGCACGAAGAGGACCAGCAGGACGAAGCAGGAGGCCAGCCCTGCGAGGGACGCCAGGCCGCGCAGCCGACCGAACCCGACGATCGCCACCGCGAACAGACCCGCCAGCAGCAACAAGGGCTGACCTCGCTGATGGTCGGCGATGTCGTAGCGACGCACGGTCGGATCGGCGGGGTCGAAGCCGACGAACAGGATGACCTCGTCCCCGACCGCTACCACGGGGGCGCCCGGCCCATCCGGCACTGCGGTGGTGATGATCTGCCCGGCGTCCGGCCCTTCGCCGACCTTGACCGCCACCTCCCCGCAGCGCTGGCGACCGAACGACGCCTCCTGGTCCGTGCACTCGCGGGCGTGGACCTCGACCACGGTCCCGTCATAGTAGGTGCCCCGACCAGCGTCCTCGGGCACCTGTGGTCGCGGCGGCCACAGCAGCACCAACGCGACCACGGTCGCGCACACCAACGGCACCATGACGCCGGTGAGGACGCGGCGGACGCGGGCGGACGCCGGCATCACGCCGTCGTCGTGACTGTGGGAACCGGCCATCACACCTCCGTAGCCGGCCCCGAGCATACGGCGCGAACCGGACTCACACGCGGCGGGTAGGCCACGGTCGAGCCACCGCTGGCCAGCTGGGCTCAGCTCGGGGTCTCACCCCGTAGTGCGTCCCTGACCTGTGCAGCGGCGGTGTACGGGTCGAGCTCGCCGGCGGCCACCCGGGCCGCCAACTCCGACAACCGCGTGCCGCCGCCGAGCTGGCGTGCCTCGGCGCGCAGTCCGGAGACGACGATGTGCTCGACCTCGGCCGCGGCGCGCAGCTCCCGGCGGCGACGCCACTCACCGTGCTCACGCAGCCAGGTCTGGTGCCGGTCGATCGCTGCGACGACCTCGTCGATGCCCTCCCCCTTGGCCGCCACCGTCCGCAGTACCTTCGGCCGCCACTGGCCCGGCGCCCGCTCGGCCAAGCCGATCATGCCTTGGATGTCGCGGTACGTGGCGTCGGCGCCATCTCGGTCCGCCTTGTTGATGACGAAGATGTCACCGATCTCCAGGATTCCTGCCTTGACCGCCTGGATCGCGTCGCCCATGCCGGGTGCCAGGAGCACCAACGTGGTGTCGGCCAGGGAAGCCACCTCGACCTCCGCCTGGCCCACCCCGACCGTCTCCACGAGGATCACCTCGCAGCCGGCGGCGGCGAGCACCCGTACGGCCTGTGGGGTCGCCGCCGCGAGGCCGCCCAGATGCCCGCGGTTGGACATGGATCGGATGTACACACCGGGGTCGGTGGCGTGTTCTTGCATCCGGACCCGGTCACCGAGGATGGCGCCGCCGGTGAACGGGCTCGACGGGTCCACCGCGAGCACCCCTACCCGGCGCCCGGCCGCGCGCAGTGCCGTCACCAGGGCGCTGACGGTGGTCGACTTACCCACCCCCGGCGATCCGGTCAGACCGATCACCTGGGCATCACCGGCGTAGGGGGCGAGCAGGCCGGCTAGCTCCGGCAGGCGTGGGTCACCCGACTCGACCAGGGTGATGAGGCGGGCGACGGCGCGCGGGTCTCCCCCGCGCGCCTTCGTCACCAGCGTCGCCAGGTCTGCTGGGGCCACGTGCGCCGCCTCAGTCCTTGGGGACCCGCAACAGCAGCGCGTCGCCCTGGCCACCGCCACCGCACAGAGCGGCCACGCCGACCCCGCCGCCGCGGCGCCGCAGCTCCAGCGCGAGCGTCAGGGCGACGCGCGCGCCGGACATCCCGACCGGGTGGCCGAGAGCGATCGCTCCGCCGTTGACGTTGACGATGGACGGGTCGACCCCCAGCTCCCGGATCGACTGCAGCGCCACCACCGCGAACGCCTCGTTGATCTCCATAAGGTCCAGGTCGGACACCTCGAGGCCGGCCTTGGCCAGCACTTGCCGGGTCGCGGCCGCCGGCTGGGACGGCAGGGAGTTGTCCGGGCCCGCCACGGAGCCGTGGGGCCCGATCTCGGCCAGCCAGCGCAGCCCCGCCTCCTCGGCCCGGTCCCGGCGCATCACCACGACGGCAGCCGCGCCGTCAGAGATCGGCGACGACGTGGCGGCGGTGATGGTGCCGTCCGGACGGAACGCCGGACGCAGCCGGGAGAGGGCCTCCACCGAGGTGTCCGGCCGGACCCCCTCGTCCTGAGAGATCTCCACCGGCTCCCTGCGCCGTACCGGTACCGAGACCGGGACGATCTCCTCGGCGAAGAAGCCGTTCTTCTGTGCCGCCGCCGCCCGCTGGTGGCTTCGGACGGCGAACTCGTCCTGCTCCGCCCGCCCGATGCCGAGCCGGGCAGCGACCTGGTCGGTGCCCTCACCCATCGACCATCCGTCGAAGGCGTCGGTCAGTCCATCGAAGTCCATGTGGTCGCGCAGCGGCACGTCGCCGTACTTGTGCCCCTTGCGGAGACCGAGCAGCAGGTGAGGCGCGTTGGTCATGGACTCCATGCCGCCGGCCACCACGACGTCCGCCTCCCCGGCTCGGATGAGCTGGTCGGCCAACGCGATCGCGTTGAGTCCGGACAGGCATGCCTTGTTGATCGAGATCGCCGGCACCGTCATCGGAATACCGGCCGCCACCGCCGCCTGTCGCGCCGGCATCTGGCCGGTGCCGGCGGGCAGCACCTGCCCCAGAATCACGTACTGCACCTGCTCCGCCGGCACCCCACCGCGCGCCAGGGCCCCACGTATCGCCGCCGCCCCGAGCTGGGTGGCGCTCAGGTCCTTCAAGTTGCCCAGCAGCCGCCCCATCGGGGTACGGGCGCCGCTGACAATCACTGAGCTGGTCATGCCCCTCCGCCCTTAACGGTTCCTAGGGTTGCCACACTAGCCTCATGAACGCAGAGGTTGTCAGCGGCATCGGGGTGCTTGGGGTGGATCACGTCGGGCTCGCAGTGCCCGACCTGGATGCCGCGGTGGCCTGGCATGAGCGGACGCTGGGCCTGCGATGCGTCCACGTGGAGACGAACGAGGAGCAGGGGGTGCGGGAGGCCATGCTGGCGGTCGGCCCGAACGGCGAAGGGACCGCCATCCAACTCCTGGCTCCGCTGAACCCTGACTCCACGGTCGCCAAGTTCATCGACCGGCGAGGGCCGGGGATGCAACAGCTAGCGTACACAGTGGCCGACATCGACGCCGCGTGTGCCACGCTACGGGAACGCGGTGTCCGGCTGCTCTACTCGGAGCCGCAGCGGGGTACCGCCGGCTCGCGGATCAACTTCATCCACCCGAAGGATGCCGGCGGAGTACTGGTCGAATTGGTGGAACCGGCAGCTCAGTCCTCGACCGACGATCACTGAACGCACCGTCACCGCTGCCGAAACGGGCGACAACGACCCGTGCGCCCTTGCGCACTACCCAGGGTGGTCTGCCAGTATGGCGCAATGCCCCAGCAGCAATCGTCGCTCGCGTTCTTCGACAACGCGAACAGCCAGCATGAGCTGACCGTCGTCCTGCGCGGTTACGACCGCGAACAGGTAAACAACCTGATCGCCGGGCTCAAGCAGGCCCTCGCCCAGGCCGAGGCCGACAAGCAGGAAGCCATCCAGCGGATGAACGACGCCCAGCGTCGCCTCCGCGCGGCCGAGCAGCGGCTCGGCACGATGGAGCAGAAGCTCAACGACACCACCAAGCAGTTGGAGGAGAACAGCCGGCCCACCCTCTCTGGGCTTGGCACCCGAGTAGAGCAGATCCTCCGGCTCGCAGAGGAACAGGCCAACGATCACCGGGCCGAGTCCAAGCGGGAGGCGGAAGGCATTCTCTCCGCCGCCCGCCTCGAGGCGCGGGAGATCACCGACAAGGCGCGGGCCGAGGCCGCGGCCATGAAGGCCACCGCCGAGCGGGAAGCCAACGAACTACGTACCGCCGCGGAGCGTGAGGCGGCGGAGCTGCGCGTCCAGGCTCGGCGGGAGGCCGACACCCTGCGCGCCGACGCCGATCGGGAGACCAAGGCACTGCGGACCGCCACCGCTCACGAGGTCGCCGAGCTCAAGGCGAGCGTCGAGCGCGAGGTCGCCACGCTCCGGGCCACCGCCGAGCGGGAGATCACGCAGATGCGCGCCAAGGCCTCGCGCGAAGCCGAAGAGAAGCGCGCCGAGGCGACCAAGCTGCTCACCGACGCCCGGGACAAGCGCGACAAGGACCTTCAGGCTCTGGCGTTGGAGATCGCCGAGCGCCGTGAGAAGGCCGAGCGGGAGGAGTCGGAGCGGCACGCCGCCCAGGTGGCCGCCACGCAGCGGATGGTGGCCGAGGCGGAAGAGCGCGCACGGGCGGCCGAGGAGCGCGCCAAGGAGATCGAGCAGCGGGCGGAGGCTCGGCGGATCGAGTCGGAGCGCCAGGCGGCCGAGACGATCGAGCGTGCCAAGGCACTCGCCGAGAAGACCATCGCCGACGCCAAGGCGGAGGAGCAGCGTCTGCTCACCGACGCCCGCACCGAGGCCGAGCTGACCACCCAGGCTGCCAAGCGGGAGCTGGAGGAGCTGACCCGGCAGAAGGATGCCGTCACCGCCCAGCTCGGCCAGATGCTCTCCGGTCTGGCGGGCATCGTGCCCGGCATCGGCGGCAGCGAGGCGAAACCCGAGGCCGATACCACATCGTCGTCCTGACCGGGGGGTATGGCGGCCTTCACACGCCGATCGGGTACAGACGAGAATCATGTCCCGTCCTGCTCGGGAGAACCTGAGCAGGACGGGACATTCCATGTGAGGATGAAGGTATGTCGCAAGGCGGTGACACGTTCGCGTTGGAGGAGCTCAGGGCAGAGACCGGCTTCGAGATCGCCCTGCGCGGCTACAACAAGAAGCAAGTCGACGAGTACGTAGCTCGGCTGGAAGCGGAGATCGCCTCCCTCGCCGCCGAACGCGAACAGGCCCAGCTGGAGCGGCAGGCCTTGCAGGGGCAAGTCGAACACCTCCGGGACGAGATCGCCCGTCTGCACCGGCGCGGCATGGGCCACAACCTCGAGCGCGCGTCCTTCCGCCACCTCGGCCCCTACGTCGAGAAGCTGCTGACGGTCGCCGAGGAGCAGGCCGAACAGATCCGCGCTCAGGCAGCCGCCGATCTGAAGGCCCAGCAGGAAGAGCTCGACCGCATCATCGCCGAGACCCGTGAGCGGCAGGCCGAGGCGATGCGTGACTTCGAGCTGGCGCTCGCCGCCCGGCGCGCCGAAGAACGCAAGGCAGACGAGAAGCGACGGGCAAAGGTCGAGGCCGAGCTGGATGCCGCCCGGGCGGAGGCCGAGCGAGTCCGCGAGGAGGCGAAGGAGGCCCTCGCCGACGCCCACCACCAGGCCAAGCGGTTGGTGGACGAGGCGCAGGCCGAGGCCACTCGCATCACCGACCACGCCGAGCTGTACTCCCGGACCACCCGCTCGGAGACCGACGCGCACTGTCTGTCGCTGATCGAACAAGCAGAGAACGACGCGGCTGCCCTGCGTGACTCCGCCGAGCGAGACGCCGCCCGCATCCGGGTCGACGCCGAACAGGAGGCCGCCCGGATCCGCTCGGAGGCGGAGCTGGAAGCCGCCCGCGTCCGGGTGGACGCCGAGCAGCGCGCGACGGAGATCCAATCGGAGGCGCAGACAGCCGCCGAGCGGCTGGAGGCCGAGGCCCGGGAGGCCGCCGAGCGGATCCGCGCCGAGGCGCACGAGGCAGCTGAGCAGGTGCGGGCCGAGGCACGGACCCACGCCGCCCAGTTGCGCGCACAAGCGGACGATGACGTCGCCGCGGCGCGGGAGCAGACCGCCGCGCTCAAGCGGGAGGCGGACGAGTACCGTGAGCGGCTCGCCGCGACCCAGCAGGAGCTGACCGACACCGAGCGCCGGCTGGCTGAGGTCACCGAACGCCACGCGGTCGCCGAACAGGACCTCGCCCTCGTGCGCCAGCGGCTAGGCGAAATCACCGCGACCCTCAGCGCCGAACGGGAGCGCCTGGACCAGGTCCGCGCCGCCGCCGAGGTCGCCCAGCGTCGGGCACACAAGCTGGAGGACGCCCAGCTCACCGAGGACGAGGCCGAGGCCCCGGTGCGGGAGCTCGAGCGGGCTGCCGAGCAGGCCCAGCAGGCGGCGCAGGCCGCGTTGACGACCGAGGATCCGGTCGCGGTGGAACCAGCTCTGCGGGAGCAGCAGGAGGCGCCGAACGGGTCCACCTCGGCCGACGACACCTCCGCAGCGACGGAGTCGACGCCGAGCACCACGAAGCCGGCGGACTGACGACGCGCTCGTCCCCGCTGGCCTGCGGGCTCAGCTCCCGTCGCCGGGCCTCAGGCGGGCGAAGCGCCGAGGCGAAACACCGCTTTGTCGCACTGGAACGCCTCGGCGTAACGACTGCGGCACTCCATGCCCCGCATCCGGGCCAGACCGAGGAACACCTCCTCGTCCCACCAGTCCCGACCGTGCTGGGAGGGATAGTGGGCGTGGAGCAGCTCCACTTTGCGCCGCGCGGTCGCCTCGTCCAGCGGCAGGTAGAGATTGGGCCTGCCAAGGTCCCCATCCCACTTGGGGATCTCGTACCGGAGCACGAGGGCATCCCGGAATGCGGTCGTCACGAGGCCAGCGACGGTCCGGTGGTCCTGGTGGGCGTCGTGCCGGGCCGGAGCCAGCACGAGATCCGGGGTGACCTCCCGCGCCACCTGTTCCATGATCTCCTTGGCCTCGCCCCAGTGCGCCGGGAGACGCCCGTCCGGGAGCGCGTGGAGCCCGAAGATGATCTTGGCGCCAGGCAGGAACGCGGTGGCCGCGGCCCGGGCCTCCGCCTGTCGATCCGGTCGCCCGGTGAACAGCACGTAATGCACGGTAAGACCGGGATTGGCGGCGGCGAGGGTCAACAGGGTGCCACCCGCGGCGATCTCGATGTCGTCCGGATGCGCCCCGAGCAGCACCGCCGTGTCCACACCACCGAGGTCGAAGGCGATCATAGGAGCGCACCGACGTTGGGCTGACGGTCCTGCTCCCACACCATCCACGGCCGGTCACCGCGGTTGAACATGGCCTCCAACTCGGCGCGATCCTTGAAGGTGTCCGCTGCCCGAAAGAACCCGGTGTAGCGCTGCGCGATGAGCTTGCCTTCGGGGATCAGGCGGGACAGTCCGGTGGGTACCATCTCCTCACCCTCCCGCAGCACGTCGAAGACCTCCGGCGTCATGATGAAGTAGCCGCCGTTCTCCCACTGCATCAGCTCCCGGACCTCCCGAACGGCGGTGACCCGCCCGTCGTTGGTCATCTCCACCACGTGATGGCTGGACACCGGCGGCACCACGATCATGCTGACGACGGCGCCACTGGCGCGGAAGCGGTCGACCATCTCGTTCAGAGGCGCGTCGGTGAGCGTGTCGGCGTAGTTCACCATGAACATCGACTCGTTCTCGACGTGCTCACGTACCCGCATCAGGCGCTCGCCGATGGTGGAGTGCAATCCCGTGTCGATGAAGGTGATCTTCCAATCGGTGATGTCAGAGGAGTGCAAGTGGACCTCGCGTCCACCCGCTGAGAGGGTGAAGTCGTTGGACTTCGTCTCGTCGTAGTGGAGGAAGAACTCCTTCACCGCCGCGGCGCCGTACCCGAGGCATAAGATAAACTCCTTATGCCCGAAATGGGCATAGTAGCGCATGACGTGCCACAGCAGCGGTCGATCCCCCACCATCGCCATCGGTTTAGGCGCGGAAGCCTCATGCTCCCGCATCCGCATCCCGAGGCCACCGCAGAACAGGACGACCTTCACGAGACCACCTCCAGCTCGGGTATCGGGAATACGAGCCGGCCTCCCCAGTCGCGTACGTAGGACAACTGCGCGGTGATCTCCTCTCGGAGGTTCCACGGCAGCACCAGCACGTAGTCGGGCCGCTCATGAGCGATACGCTCCGGCGCGTAGATCGGAATGTGTGTGCCAGGCAGGAACATGCCTTGCTTGTACGGGTTTCGGTCGACTGTCCACGCGAGCAGATCCGTGCGAACACCGCAGTGGTTGAGCAGGGTGTTGCCCTTGCCCGGAGCGCCGTACCCCACCACGCTCGCACCCTCGGCCCGTGCCCGCAGCAGAAAACTCAACAACTCGTGCTTGATGGTGTGCACCGCCTCGGCGAAACCACGGTGCCCCTCCAACGAGTGCAGGCCCGCGGCCGCCTCCAGCTGGAGCACCTCCTTGACCGCCGGTGCCACCTCGCCAGCGGCAGCCTCCGGCCGCGCGTAGACCCGCAACGATCCGCCGTGAGTGGGTAGCTGCTCCACGTCGACCACCACGAGACCGCCGGTGGCGAGCGCACGCTGCGCGGTGAGCAGCGAGAGGTACTGATAGTGCTCGTGGTAGATGGTGTCGTACTGCCGACCCTCGATGAGCCGCAGCAGGTGCGGAAACTCCAACGTGACCAGGCCGTCTGGCTTCACTAGCGCCGCCAAACCGGCGGTGAAGCCCACCAGGTCAGGCACGTGGGCGTAGACGTTGTTCCCCACTACCAGGTCCGCCCGGCCATACGTGTCCGCCAATTCGGTCCCGGTCTGCTCGCCCAAGAAGCGCACCTCGGTGCGGATGCCCTTGTCGCGCGCCACCGCGGCGATGTTGGCGGCCGGCTCGATCCCGAGCACCGGCACACCGGCGGCGACGAAATGTTGCAGCAGGTACCCGTCGTTGCTCGCGACCTCCGTCACCAGACTGTCCGGGCCCAGCCCCAGCCGCTGGATCATCGCGTCGGCGTAGCGCTTCGCGTGCGCCACCCACGAGTCGGAGTACGAGGAGAAGTAGGCGTACTCGGAGAAGATCTCCTCTCCCGGCACGTACGCCGGCAACTGCACCAGCAGACACTCCGAGCAGATCCGGACGTGCAACGGGTAGAACGTCTCCGGCGCGTCCAACTGGTCGGCTCGCAGGTAGCTTTCACACAGCGGGGACATCCCAAGATCGACGAAGGTCTCGGTCAGCGGCCTACTACATAGTCGACAGTCCACCCGCTCACTCCTTCACTCAGGCCACCAGCAACTCTGCGCTCACCCCGAGCGCCGACAGCGACTCGCCGATCTCCTGCCGATACGCCGGGTTAGTAATCACTACCGCCTCCGGCCGGATCGTCGCCAGGTGCTCCGGTGGATCCACCCGATGACCGGTGACCGGCAGGTACCGCCCCCATTTGCGCGGGTTCACGTCGACGACCGCGGCCAGCCGACACTCTGGATCGACAGCGGTCAGGAACTGCACGCCACGCGATCCGGCACCCCACAGCACCGGCCGCGCTCCCTGGTCGGCGAGGTCGGCGATGGTCCGCCGCCATCGCTGCCGTTCGTCCCGTTGACGCTGGGCGAACGCGCCCACCGCCGCCAGATGCTGGTCCCGCTGGGCGATCGTGGGCGGGCTGGCGGGGGTCAGGTCCGGCTGGTTGGCCGCGATCTCGATCCAGCCGAACATCCCGGAGAAGTACGTGCCGAGCGCCACCACCTGCCAGCCGGCGCGGGTCACGATCGCATGCAGCGAGTACTGGTCGAAGTACGAGACGTGCGGGTAGATGACCTCCCACCCAGCGGTGGAGAGGTCGTACCCGGCGTCGGGGACCTCGATGTACCCGAACACCGGTCGATCACCGGCCTGTTGGCGCAGGTCGACGAGGAACTCGTACGGATCGTCCAAGTGCTCGAACCAGTGTCGGCACACGAACGCGTCGAACACGGGCAGGTCCGCGCCACGCGGAGCGTGACGGGAGTAGAACTCCGCGCCGGACGGATCGGCTCCTTGCGCCCCGGCGTACATGGCGTCGTAGCCCACTCCGGTGCAGCCGGCGTGAAAGCAGAGCTCACGGAGAAACTCGCCCTGGCCGCAGCCGATGTCCAGCACGCGGGCGCCGCGCAACCGGAACCGATCGGTCAGGTGCGCCACCAACTCCGTCGAGTAGCGCTGGAACGCCGGCGAATGGTGCAGGTTGGTGTCCATTGTGGTGTCATAAACCATCAGGGCAGGCTCGAAGGCGACATTCCTGACATAGCCACAGCTGGGGCAGTACGCCAGGTGCATCGTTCCCTTCGGCGACGTCACCGCCTCGTCCCGATCAGCCCAGTGGACACCGCACAGCACGGGAATGTCCCCCAAGTCGGCGAACGGCACCAGCGTCGATTCGCCGCAGGCGTCACACCGACGCGCCAGGTCGCTCACGGCTGCCTCCACCGCAGCTGGTCGTCCAATCGGCCCGCGTCCCGCCACCGCCGGATCGCCAACAGACGCTGGTGCCGGGCCCCCATGAGGTCATCCAACCGCAGGTCGTACTCCTCATACTTTTGGACCAGCTGGGCGATACCCTCCCGCAGAGTCCACCGTGGCCGCCACTGCGGCACCACCTGCCGGATCCGGCCACAATCGACCCGATAGTTACGCGCGTCGGCACCCGATCCCGGCGCGAAGGTCACCTTGCTACCGGGCACCGCCTCGGCCACCATCTCCGCGACGTCCCGGATACGGTAGTTTTCCCCTGTCTGACCAATATTGAACGCCTGGCCCCGCACCGCTTCGGCGGGAGCGGACAACAGCGCCACGAACGCCGCGGCGATGTCCTCCGCATGGACCAGGGGACGCCACGCCGAGCCGTCCGAGCGCAACCGCACCTCTCCGGTCCGCAGCGCGTGGCCGACCAGATCGTTGACCACCAGATCCCCGCGCAGCCGCGGCGAAAAGCCGTACGCCGTGGCGTTGCGGAGGAACACCGGACAAAACCGTTCGTCGGCCAGTGCCCGCAGATCCCGCTCCGACCGCACCTTCGACTCCCCGTACGGCGTCACCGGCGCCATGGGAGCCTCCTCGGTCAGGAAGTCGTCGCTTCCGCTTGCGCCGTACAGCGAGCAGGAGGACGAGAACAGGAACCGGGACACCCCGGCTCGCCGTGCCGCTTGCGCCAACCGCACCGTCGCCCGGTGGTTGATGTCGTACGTCAACTCTGGGTCGAGGTTGCCCACCGGGTCGTTGCACAGCGCGGCTAGGTGCACCACCGCGTCGATGCCGGCGCAGTGCTCCTCGGTCACGTCCCTAACGTCCACCTGCAACTCTTTGACCGCATCGGGTGCAGGCCCGAGCATGCCGTCGGCGTACCAGCCGGTATCGAGACCAACCACATCGTGCCCCTCGGCCACCAGCATCGGCACGAGCACCGAACCGAGATAGCCCGCATGACCAGTGACCAGTACGCGCATGGTGGCCTCCTGTCGCATGTGAAGATAGCTGGCGGCCCTGCGGAGGGCTCGGGAACAGCCTGCCAGTGTGCCGGATGAACGCACTGACGGGGTCGCCCTGTCGCATAGGCGACAGCGAGCTGTTCCCAGTCATACCGACATGAGAGGTTTGAGGGTGCGATGACCCACACCGCCGATCCTGACACCGCGTCGGGTCCCGCCCCGTCCCCCGCGCCGGTAGTCGACGACCGGCCGCACGACAGCCGCACTGTCCGAGGTGCCCTCCTGTGGTCGTACCTGCTCGGCGGCGGGCAGATGGTGCTGCACGGCCTCATTACGCTGTTATTGGCCGCTATCCTGCTGCCAGAGGTCTTCGGCGTGATGGCCCTCGCCATGACGTGGCTGACCTTCACGCAGATGCTGTTACACGAAGGGCCGGCACTCGCGGTCATCCAGCAGGCCAACGTCAACGACCGACACTTGACCGCCGCTTTCGTAGCAAACCTGGTCACCGCCGGGGTGCTCGCATTGATCTTCGCCGCGGTCGCTCCTTTGTGGGCGGCGGCCGTGAACCTGCCCCAACTGACGGTCATCTGCTGGGCACTCACCCCGGTCATCGTGTTGCACGCGCTCATCGTGGTGCCGGACTCGATCCTGCGCCGCCAGATGCGGATGCGTCGGTTGCAGGCCCGGCTGTTGGTCGCCACTGCGGTCAGCAGCGCGGTAGCAGTGGCGGCGGCGCTGGCCGGACTCGGGATCTGGGCGCTCGTGCTACAGCACTTGACCGCCTCGGTGCTCAGCGTCGTACTGTTGTGGGCGACGTCGTCCTGGCGACCCCGGCGTGGTCCGATTCGGCCAGCTCTACGCGACATGCGCCGCTTCTCACTATTGTCTATCTCGGACTTTCTCGCCGGATTCATCAGCAGCCGGGCCGATACCATCCTCGCTGGGCTGTTCTTCCACCCGCTGGCGTTGGGTTTGTACCGCTTCTCGCTACGAATCGTGGAGATGGGCAGCAGCCTCGCCATCGACGGGGTACGGCAGATCACGGTGCCCCACTTGTCCCGACTACAGCACCAACGGGCGGAGTTCGAGAGGCAGCTCGGCGCGTTGGTCCACGCCGGGGTGATCCTCGCGGTCCCCGCGCTCGGCATCCTCGCCGGGGCCGCGTTGCCGCTGCTCGCGCTGTTGGACCCAGAATGGGTTGCCGCCGTCGACACACTGCGGGTGTTGTGCGTGCTCGCCGTCGTCGCGTGCGTCAGCAACTTGCTGGGGCCGGCGATCCAGGCCGCGGGTCACCCCGGGGTTCTGGCGGCGATCGGTTGGACCAGCGCCGTGATCACCGCGTTGCTCCTCATCGCCGCCGGTCTGAGGTACGGCGGCGCCCCCACGTCACAGCAGGCACTGGCGATGGCGGTGGCGGCGCTGGCGGCGCAGACGGTCACCGCGTCGCTGACCCTGTTCTGGGCGATCCGCGGCACCTTGAAGCTACGCATCGGACCGATCCTGAGGCCGGCGCTGCCGGCCCTGCTCGCTGCGGCAGCCGCCGCGGCCAGCGGGACGGTCGTCAGTTGGTGGAGCGCCGACCACCTGGCCGTACCGGTCGCACTACTGGCCACTGGTACCGTTGCGACGCTGGTCGCCGCGGTCGTTCTCCTGCCGCTCGACTCGTGGCTCCTCGCCCGGGTACGACAGTTCCTCCCGCGCCTCTCCCTCTTTTCGAACGGATCCCCCTCGCCATGAAGATCACGGTCGTCCACCCCTCCGAACTCGGTCTGCCGGAACTCGAACTCTGGCGGGCGTTGCAGGCGACTCGCCCCGAATGGCGCAATCCGTTCCTCGCCCCGGAGTTCACCCTGGCGGTCGGCCGGGCGCGACCACGCGCCCGGGTGGCCGTGATCGAGGACGGCAGCCGGGTGGTCGGTTTCTTCCCCTTCGAGATCCGGGGCAAGGTCATCGGCAAGGCGATCGGGGCCGGGATCTCTGACTGCCAGGCCGTGCTGCACGAGCCCGGCTTCGACTTCGACGCCATGGCGCTGATCCGCGCCTGCGGCCTACCCGTGTGGGAGTTCGACCACCTGCTCGCCGACCAGAAACCGTTCTGGCCGTACCACACCGAGCGGGAGGGCTCTCCGCTCATGGACCTGCGCGAGGGCTTCGACGCTTACCTGCGGCAGCGACGCGCCGCCACCAGCGGCAGCATCAAAGCCGCGCTACGTAAACAGCGCAAGCTGGCGCGGGAGTGGGGCGAGCTCAAGTTCGACTACGGAGTCCGCGACCCCGCACTGTTGGCGACGCTGATGCGCTGGAAGTCGGCGCAGTACCGACGAACGGGGATGATGGATCGGTTCGACGTCCCGTGGATCCGACAGGTGGTGGAGGAGCTATCCGCCTCTCGGGCATCGGGTTGCGCGGGAGTCCTGTCCGCCCTCTACGCTGGAGAGCGGTTGATCGCGCTCGACTTCGGCCTCGCCAGCGTGACCATCCTGGTCGACTGGTTCCCGGCCTACGACCGTGACGCCGGTAAGTACTCGCCAGGGCTTCAACTGGCGTTGCTGATGGCCGAGGCCGCAGCCTCGGCCGGAATCCACCACATCGACCTCGGGAAGGGGCAAGCCGAATTCAAGGACACGTTGCGGAACGCCGAGCTACCGATCGCCACCGGGCGGGTGGCGCCATCCCGATCGGTCGCTTTAGTCCGGAGTGTCCACCTTCGCCTGGTGCCAACCCTTCGCCACACCGTCCGGCAGCTGCGTACTCGATGATGCGCACCGCAGCCACTACCATCGCCCCGCGACCCCGTGGGAGGACAGAATGGACCTATGGGAGCTGACCAAGCTGGTCTTCCGACGCTGGCTTGTCAGCGTGCCGATGCTCGTAGCCCTGGCGGTCGGGCTGATGGCCATGCAGGCGACGATCTCGCCCGACTACGAGGCGGTGGCGCACGTCCAGCTGATACCCCCACAAGTCCAACCAGACGAGGACAGCGCGACCGAAGGGGCGAACAACCCCTGGGCACAGCTGGGAGCCGACGCGCTCGGGCAGGCGGTGGTGGTCAGCATGCAACGCCCCAGCCTGGCCAAGTCCCTAGCCGACGAGGGCCTCAGCGGCGAGTTCACGGTGGCGCTCGACCCGTACTTCCCCATCGTCGTCATCGAGGTGATCGGCGACAGCCCGGAGCAGGCCACGGCCACCGCACAGCGGCTCGCCACGATCGTGGTCGAGGCGGTGCAGTCCCGTCAGGACGTGTACAGCGTCAGCTCTGAGAAGGCGATCACCACGCTGCTGCTGGACGACGGCAGCGACCTGACCCCCAACAACAGCAGCAAGCGGCGGGCCATGGTCGCGGTTGCGGGTCTCGGAGTCCTGCTGACCGGCGCGACCGCGGTCGCGGTCGACGCGCTCATCTACCGCCGCCGACGCCGCCGCGCCGGTGCTCCAGGCCGGGAGCCGTGGCCCGCGCCGTACCGGCCGGCCCCGTTCCCGACCACCGGGCACAACGCCTCGACGGCCAGCGCCTCGGTCAGCCCCACCTCGCCCGCGCCCCCGGTGAGCCCGGCGGTCGTCGCGGACATGTCACACCTGCTGCGCGAGGGCAGCACGCCGAGCGCGGGTCGCTTCCCGCGCCCACCCGACAGCGGCAACAGTGCCCCCTCGACTGGTGACGACGAACCGGACGCACGCAACGAGGACTCGCCATCGGGGTACCCGGCCACCCCGTCGGGCAGTCTTCCCTACGACGATGACAGCACCATCGTCCTGCCCCTCAAGCACGCGCGATGGCCAAAACAGCAGTCCGACAACCGTTGACCGCGTTCCCGGCTGATCTGGAGCCGTCCGCCCTCGGTGAGCGGCTCTACCGCACTCGGCGACGCTTGAGCTACATCGACAGCTCGAGCGTGATCACGCTGATGGTGTGCGTGCTCCTGCTGCTGCCCACGCAGTTGGTGGTGCCCGCGTTCGCCAGCTTCGGCAAGCCCGCTCTCCTCGTCAGCCTGCTGCTCTTCGTCTGGTGGATCGCGGCCCGGCTGCATCCGCGGCTGACCATGACCGGGCCCCAACCGATCCGGTGGGCCGCGCTCGCCTTCGTGTCCGCCGCGCTCGCTTCCTACGCTGCCGGGCACTCCCGTGGCCTGCCGTCACTCGAGGCCAGCGGCGCTGACGCGGCCATGCTGGCCACCATGGCGATGGTGGGCGTGCTGCTGATGGGCGCGGACGGTATCGCCAACCGCGAGCGGCTGGACGCCGTGTCCCGGCTGATCGTGTGGTGCGGGGCGATCATCGCCGGTATCGGCTACACCCAGTCTCTGCTGGGGATCGATCTGACGAAGTACCTCGTGCTGCCAGGAATGGCGCTACACGGTGACCTGACCGGATTCCGCGCACGCGGAGATGGGTTCTTCCAGGTCGCTAGCACCACCGCGCACTACATCGAATTCAGCGCGGTCATGGCGATCATCCTCCCGTACGCGATCCACTGGGCGCGATTCAGTGCCACCCGCCTGCGACGGCAACTGGCCACGGCCGCGGCGCTCGGTATCGCCGCGATCATCCCGTTGATTCTGTCCCGCACCGGGATCCTGGCGCTCGGTGTCGGCATGCTCATCATGCTCTGGGCGTGGCCGTGGCGGCTGCGCTTTCAGATGCTGGTCGCCGGTGCCGCGCTCGGCAGCGGGTTCTTGGTGCTGCAACCTGGCCTCCTCGGCACCATCAGCTCGATCTTCCTCGCCTTCAGCGACGACCCGAGCATCCAGGGACGGCTCGACGACTACCCAGTCGTCGCGGAGTACTTCGCCAACCGCCCCTGGTTCGGCCGTGGGATCGGCACGTTCCTCCCCGAGCTCTACATCCTCCTCGACAACCAGTGGCTGGGCACGCTCATCACCCACGGTCTGGTCGGTGTGGCCGCGCTGGCCGGCCTGCACGTGACCGCCTCGGCCCTCGCGATCATCGCCTACCGCCGGTCCCAGACGGAGGCGGACCGGCACCTGTGCATCGCGCTGCTGTCCACTCAGGCGATCGCGGTGTTGTGCGGCTTCACGTTCGACACCCACGCCTTCGACACGTTCACGCTGCTGGTGGCGTTGCTCACCGGTTTCGCCGGGGCGATGTGGCGGCTCACCCATCCGGCACGGATCGTACGCACCGCCACCACCGCACCCACCAAAAGAGAGGGTTGAACCGCCAGCTGGTCGCTCAGCGGCGAAACCACGCCCACCGCACCAGTTCCCCGTCGATGAGTGCATCACGCAGCGAGCAGCCGACCAGCCGCCGTTCGGCGAGGCCCTCCAGCATGAGACGCGCCAACCGTCCCCGGTCGATCGGGGGTGGTGGACCGTCGTCCACCCCCACGTCGGGGCCGGGCCACGAGTCGTGTGCCAGGAGGATCTCGCCTGCCGCTGCTCGGGCCAGTGCCCGCTCAGCCAGCTCGTGCTCGGGCCGGTCCAGCCAGTCGTACGGGGTCGGGCCCCAGGCGACCGGATCGAGTCCGGCCCGCCGGATCGCCAACCAGGTGGCGGGCAGCTGCGCACCGTACGGTGGTCGGAACCACCGCACCGGCGCACCGACCAGATCCTCCAGCTCCGCGCGGGCCCCGGCGAGTTCCCGGCGCACCATCGCGGCGGGTTTCGTGGTCAGTCGCCGATGGTCCTCGCCGTGCAGGGCGATCTCATGGCCAGCCGCCGTGATCTCCTCCAACAGCTGCGGATACCGGCGCGCCCTAGGGAGCAGCACGAAGAAGGTCGCGGTCACGCCGTAATCGGCCAATGCGGACATCACCGCGTGAGTACCGGTCGGGTCAGGCCCATCGTCGTAGGTGACGACGAACCTGTTGCTACGGGTACGCACCGCCCGGACCGTGCCAACCGGTGCGGTGAGTCGACGCGCGACGTGACGGGCCAACGGACGTAACCCAGCGGCCCGACGGCCGACAGAATCACCCATGAGTCCCTCCAGCGTGGGTCATCACGCTTGCGATAATCGGTCGGTCAAGTATCCGCGCCGCGGAAGGAATCAGGATGCGGGGCCCTCACATCGGGTTCGCGTGCCAGTGGGACCGCACCGAGCCACGACGTACCTGGTCCTATACCCCATGGTCGCTGCGGGAGGCGATGCGGCGCTACGCCACCGTGGTCGACGTCGGCGTCGAGTTGTCGGCACCCACCGAATTCGCGCTCAAGCTCGCCTACGTGCGGCGACGGGACGGACGGTTCACCAGCGTCTGGCGCGAATCCGCCTTGACCGACCGGATCGTGCGGCGGCAGTTGACCCGGCGGGTCGCCGCCAGCGACTGCATGGCGGTGCTGCAGATCCAGGACCTGGCGGAGCTGGATCGTCCCTACTTCCTGTACCAGGACTTCAGCTTCGACGCGTTGCTGGCGCTGCTGGACGAGCGGGGTCCACTCCCTTCCGGCCTGACCGTCGCGGCCATGCGCCGCGACCAACTGCTGCGGTACCGGGACCGGCAGCGCCGAATCTACGAACGGGCAACCGGACTCATCGTCATGAGCCGGTGGTTGGCCGAACGGCTCACCACTCTGTCCGATGTGCCGGCTGAAAAGATCCATGTGGTCAATCCCGGACGGTCGGCGCTCGTCGCCGACACACCGGTGCCGCATCGGGATCGCCCTCGACGGCGGCTGTTGTTGGTCGGCAAGGGATTCGAAGGCAAGGGCGGCGACCTTGTCGTCGATGCGCTGGCCGTGCTTCGACGGGAGTACGATCCGGAGATCACCCTCACCATCGCCGGTCCCCCCAGCTGGCCACTGCCCGGCGGCGTCCCGGACGGTGTCCGATTCCTCGGTTCACTGCCGGCGACGGAGGTGGCGCGGCTCTACGACAGCCACGACCTGTTGGTGATGCCCAGCCGATTGGAGGGGTTCGGCATCGTCTTCGCCGAGGCGTTGGCCCGAGGGCTGCCCTGCATCGGTCGGCGCGCCTTCGCCATGCCTGAGTTGATAACACCTGGAGTCAACGGTGACCTCATCGCCGAGGACGATCCGGTCACGCTAGCTGGTGTCATCGCCAAAGTACTCGACGACGACGACGTCTACGACCAGTGTCGCGCCCAGGCGGACGCGGTCGCCGCCCACTTCACCTGGGACCGGGCGGCCCGGCAAGTCGTCGACATCATCACGGGCAAGACGCAGGGCGACGCGCCTGGCGGGAAGTAGGGAGTGATGGCCACAACCACGCCTCTGGTGTCGATCGGTCTACCGGTCCGCAACGGTGAACGCGACCTTCCAGCAGTGATCGAGTCCGTGCTGGCACAGGACTACCCCAACGTGGAGTTGGTGATCTGCGACAACGCCTCCACCGACGGCACCGAAGAGCTGTGCCGCACGATGGCCGCCGCCGACTCCCGCATCGTCTATCATCGGCATCCGGTCAACGTGGGGCTGTTCAACAACTTCAACAGCGCTGCCAGGATCGCCAAGGGCGAGTACTTCCGGTGGATCGGGGACGACGACACCCTCGCGCCGACCTACGTCTCCCGGTGCGTGGAGGCCTACCTGGACGATCCCCGGCTGGTGCTGGTCACCACTCAGATCGAGTACCTCACCTCGGATGGCCATTCGGAGATCGGCGAGTACCACGGCACCGCACTGTCGTCGGACGATCCCGCCGAGCGGTTCACCGAGATGCTGCGGCTGCTGAACGAAAGCTACGCCACCATCGACCCGCTCTACGGCCTGATGCGGCGATCCACTTTGGTGGGCATCGATCGCCACAACATGTACGCCGAGGATCAGGTGCTGGCCGCCCGCCTGGCCCTCGCCGGCCCGTGGCGTCACATACCCGACGTGTTGGCGACGCGGCGGCGGGACCCGGAGAAGAGCACCGTGGTAGCGCGCAAGAACGGGGTACCGGTCTGGCAGATCCGGGCGGCTACCCTCCTCCAGTCGCGGGAGCTGCTGCGGCACGTCAACGCCGCGGACCTCACCGACGATCAACGGCGACGAGCCGCGGCCGCGGTCCGCCGCTTCTACCTTCGCCGACAGGAGGTCATCGTGAGGCGGCGGATCCGTCGGCTCACCCGTACCGCCGCGCGTGTCGTCTCGCCGAATCGGAGCACACGGTGACCGAACCCCTGATCAGCGTCGTCATCGTCTCGTACCAGACCCGGGAGTTGACCCTGCGGTGCCTGGCGAGACTGCGCGCTGCCAGCCCGACCGTGCCGTACGAAGTGATCGTCGTGGACAACGCGTCCACGGACGGCTCTGCCGACGCGATCGCCTCGTCGGAGCCGTCCGCCACGGTGCTCCGGTTGCCGGAGAACGTCGGCTTCGGCGGGGCGGTCAACGTGGGCGCCGCCCGCGCCTCGGGCCGTTGGCTGCTGCTGATGAACCCGGACACCACCCCAGTCACCGACGTGCTGGCGGCGTTCCTCGCCGCTGCCCAGGCCCAACCAGCGGCCCGCATCTACACCGGGCGGACCTTGGCTGAGGACGGTTCGGATGATGGCCGCTCCTGCTTCGGGCTCCCCTCGCTGTGGAGCCTCACCTGTTTCGCCACTGGCCTGTCGACACTGTGGCGGCGTTCCGCCTGGTTCAACCCGGAAGAGTTGCCAAGGCTGCCCCGGGATCGAGCCGCCTACGTGCCCGCGGCCTCCGGCTGCCTGTTGCTGGTGGAAAAGGCGCTCTTCGAGGAACTCGGCGGGTTCACGCCAGACTACTTCATGTACAGCGAGGACATCGACCTGTGCGCTCGCGCGGCACAGCGAGGAGCACGGCCGCTGCTCGTACCGGAGGCGCAAGTGGTGCACGTCGGCGGTGCCGCCTCCACGAGCGTCAACAAGCGAGTGATGGTGCTGCGCGGCAAGTGCACCTACCTCCGCCTACGGTGGCCCGCACGGAAGGCGGCGCTGGGGCGGCTGCTGCTGACCACCGGCATCGCGCTCCGCGCTCTCGGCGCGACGGTCACGGGTCGGGCCGACTACTGGCGTGACGTGTGGCGGCGACGGGCAGAGTGGCGCGCTGGCTGGCCGCCAGCGCCTCCGGTTCCCCCGGCCCCGGAGGGTCAGGCCGGGGGCACGGTGCCGCCGTCCTCCCAGACGTTGCCTGACCAGCGGTTGCCGGGTGCGTCTACATCGAAGTAGATTACCGGTCCGTAATAGCCGCCGTCGGGGAACACACGGCGACTGAATACGTTGTCCACCACCACGATGTTGGCGGGGGTGGAGCCCTCCGACTGGTAGCCCCCGCCGTAGAAGGTGTAGCCACCGCCTGCCAGGAGGTTGCCCTCGACCCGCACGTTCCTGACCGGACGGAAGTTGTCGAACAGTGACACCGCCCCGGTCTGGTCTTCGGTGTTGATGATGGTGTTGTTACGGATGACGAGTGCCAGGCCGCCTCGTGGTCCGCCGTTGGCCTGCACCATGTCGGTGTGATCGTCCGGGAAGTACTTGGGGCTGTGCAGGTAGCTGTCCTCGAGCACACCGGAGCTCATCACCACCCCATCCGTGATGGTGTGGATCTCCACTCGACGGATGGTGGCCATCCCACCGTGATTGGCGATCCCGGTGACGAACGGGTGCACGCCGTTGCCGAAGATCTCGCTGTCCTCGACCAGGAGCCCGCTGTAGCCCTCCCGCTGCAGGATGCCCCACTGGACCTCGGTCCGGTCGTTGGTGATCCGGACATTGCGGACCACCACGTTGTTGGCGTAGATGTCGATGCTGCCGTCGACGATCAGCAGGTTTTCCAGGACGGTGCCGTCCTCCGTGACCGTCATCCCGCCGCTTCGTCGTAGGTTCACGCCATCCGGCACCCCGGTGGAGCTGGCGTCCGGGAACCGTCTGGGCACCGGTGACCGACTCGCCGTGTCACCTTTGGCGAGGCCGCCGTCAGTGCTGGCGAACGGTGGCAGGGCGCTCACCGAGTGCTCTGTCGCCGGGGCGCCACGCGACGTGCCCTCGGTCGAGTGATGCTCCGCGGCGGTCGCCGCAACCCACGGGCGGTTGTGCCCTGTGGCCACACCACCGGCGACCAGTGCCACCATGGCCAGCCCGAGCAAGGTCAACCGGAACCGGCTCGGCCGGGCCGCGTGCCTGCCACCTCGCGCTCGGCGCCCCATGGTCTTCTCCTTCTCCGCGGTCCTGCACGGCGCTGACCATCGTAGAAACACTCACGCCCACTGTCTGGTTACGACGCGCTCACGGCGGGTCAGACATACGGGCGGAAGACCGGGCGCACCGGTCGTCCCCGTAGGTGCCGCTGGACCCCGTCCGACAATGCCTGCGCGTACACCTCCAGCGCCCCATCCACCGCCTCGATGGTGCGGTCGATGTCGGCGTCAGTGTGCGAGTAGGACACGACGAAGGACGGAGCCAAGACGCCCCGGGCCAGCAGCTCCTGCAGGAAGAGCGTGCGGAACGCCTGTGACGGCTGACCGTCGCCGTCCCGGGTGTAGTAGATGAGGTTGCACGGCCGGCTCATGACGCCGACGTGCTCGCTGACGCCGTGCCTAGCCGCGGCCGCGCGTACTCCCTCGGCCAGTCGCTCGCCCTGTCGATACAGGTGCTCCACCACCGGCTCCGTGCGATAGGTGCGGATGGTGGCCAACGCCGCCGCCAGGGCGTGGGTCTCGGCTCCGTGCGTGGTCGAGAGCAGGAACACCCGCTCCTGGTCGGTCCGCAGTCCACCTCGCTCCATCAGCTCTCGACGGCCCACGAGTGCCGCTACCGAAAACCCGTTGCCGATCCCCTTGCCGAACGTGCTCAAGTCCGGTGTCACGCCATAGAGCGCCGCGGCGCCACCGGGGTGCCACCGGAACCCGGTGATCATCTCGTCGAAGATCAGCACTGTCCCGTGTTCGTCGCACAGGTGGCGCACGCCTTCCAAGAACCCGGGCGCCGGCGGCGTCACGCTCTCCACCTCCATCACCACCGCCGCCACCGGCTGCTCCCGCAGCAGGGCGCGAAGTCCAGCCAAGTCGTTGTAGCGGAACTTCACGCTCAAGTCCTGGACGCACTTCGGGATGCCGGCCGACATGGGGGTGGTTCCGATGAACCAGTCGTCGGTGGAGAAGAACGGCTGGTCGGCACAGATCGCCACGACGTCCCGCCCCGTCACCGCCCGGGCCAGCCGCACCGCGGCGGTGGTCACGTCGGAACCGTTCTTGGCGAACTTCACCATCCAATCTCGACCAGGTGCCACCAGGTCGAGCAGCTCATCGGCGCACGCGACTTCGATCGGGGTGGGGCGGGTGAAATTGGCCCCCTTGGTCAGCTCGGCGGTAACCGCCTCGATCACGGGCGGGTAAGCGTGACCGAGCGTCACCGACCGCAACCCCATCCCGTACTCGATGAATTCGTTACCGTCCACATCCCACACATGGCAACCCCTGCCGTGGGCGATAAATCCCGGTGCATCCTCGGGGTACTGGTCGTCCCCTTTGGCGTATGTATGGGCACCACCGGGGATGAGTTCGTGCGCGCGGGCACGCCAACGGCGGGACTCGGTGAACTTCATGACGACCTCCAGGCTTAACCTGTCACGGAGAACGGCGCCCGCCCGGCGGCTGTCGCGTATCCGACATTCATTGCCGATGGGTGGGTGGATCGGAAGGATAGCCCTCATGTCCCCTCGCCATCCCCGGCATGTCACGATTTTGGTCGCCAACCTTCCTGCCGAGCGGGACCGCCGCGTCATTCGGGAATGCCTCAGCCTGGAACGTGCTGGGTACGAGGTCACCGTCATCGCTCCCCGAGGCGACCGAAACCTGCGTGTACTGCCTGGCAGCCGTAGCACCAGACTCAAGCCTTATCCCGTTCTGGTGCAAGGGTCAGGCTTGCTGACGTTTGCGTTGGAGTTCGCCTGGTCGTTCGTCTGCATCACGTTCCGGCTCCTTGGAGAGGTGCTACGCGGCCGGGCGCATGCGGTGCAGGTGTGCAACCCTCCGGACATCTACTGGCCGCTTGCCCTTCTCGTACGCGCCCTGCGCAGGCCGTGGGTGTTCGACCACCACGATCTGTCCCCTGAGGTCTATGCCACCCGCTCAGGCGAGGAGCCCAACCCGTTGGTCTACCGGGTGCTCGTCCTGATGGAGCGGCTGACCCTCCGGACGGCCAGTGCGGTCATCGCCACCAACGAATCATTTCGGGAGAACGCTCGGGTCAGGGGCGTACCGGACCACAAGATTACGGTGGTCCGAAACGGACCCACCGTCGCGGAGATCGCGGGGCCGACCATATCGCCAGCGCCGGGGTCTCCGCACCGGATCGTCTACCTCGGGGTCCTCGGCCCACAAGACAACGTCGAGGCCGTGATCTACGCGGCGGAAGAGTTGGCCCGGCGACGCGGCCGCGCCGGCTGGCGAGTCGTCATCGCCGGAGATGGGGAGATGCTCCCCGCGTTGACCACATTGGTGGCTGATCGCGGTCTGGGTGACCTGGTGGAGTTCACGGGATGGCTGGACGGCCCTGAGGTAGACGCCCTCCTGCGCACCGCCACGGTCGCGATCCAGCCGGACGCGCCCACCCGCATGAATCAACTGTCCACTATGGCCAAGACTGTCGAGTACCTCGGCCGTGGGGTGCCGGTGGTGGCGGTCGACCTCATCGAGACCAGACGGACGGCGGAGGACGCGGCGGCATACGTACCAACCGGCCATCCGAAGGAATTCGCCGCGACCCTAGACGAACTGCTGGACGACCCGGACCGACGGGCACGAATGCGGGAGATCGGCCTGACCAGGTTCACCGAACGGTTGGCCTGGGAACGACAGGAGGCCAACTACTTGTCGGTGTGGCGTCGACTGCTGGGAGACCCGACCGATGGTTAGCGTGGTGATCGCCGCCCACAACGAGGCGGCGGTGATCGGCCGGTGCCTAGACGCTCTGCTCGCGGACGGCCTGGACGACCTCGACGTGACCGTCGTGGCCAATGGTTGCACCGACACCACCGCGGAGGTGGCCCGGGCCCATCCGGGCGTGCGGGTGATCGAGTTGGCGCAGCCCGGCAAGGCACGGGCGCTCAACGCAGGCGACGCGGTCGCGGTCGGTTTCCCCCGGGTCTACCTGGATGCCGACATCCCCATCTCCGGTGCGGCGATCCGCACGCTCGCCGCCGCGTTGGAGGCGTCCGACGGCGTGCTCGCGGCCGTACCCCGCCGTCGACTGGACCTGGTCGGCCGGCCTCTCCTCGTGCGCGCCTACTACGCGATCCACAGCCGGTTGCCGGTGTTCCGTCACGCGTTGTTCGGCCGAGGTGTGATCGCCCTGTCCGCGGCCGGGCGGGCCCGGTTCGACGAGTTTCCCGAGGTCATCGCCGACGACCTGTTCCTCGACTCCCAATTCGCTCCCCACGAGAAACGGGAAGTGGCCCAGGTCGAGTCGGTGGTGGCCACGCCGCTACGCACCACGGACCTGGTACGTCGGTTGACACGGGTCCGGTCCGGCAACGCCGCTCTGCGGGCAGGCTCCGGTGGCCACGGCACTCCGAGAGTACGGCCGGCGGCGCGGCTGTCGTGGCTGCGGGACGTGGTACTGCCGAAGCCGTGGCTCGCACCGGCGGCGGTCTGCTACGTGACGATCACCGTCATCGCCGCTCTGCTGGCCAAGAGTCGCTCCCGCTCCACTACCTGGGGTCGGGACGAATCCAGCCGGGTGGCCGGCTGACGCCAGCGGCGACACGGTCACACCGGGCGGCGCCGCTCCCTGGCGCGCCAGCAGGCGGTGTGCCAATGCCGGCGCTCCCCCTCCCCGACGAACCCGGCCAGTCCCTCCACCGGCCACGCCACCACGTGCGCCACCCGAGGCCGAATCTCCTGGTCACAACCCGGGCACCGATAGATCTTCTCCGCGGCGTGGGCGGGGATCTGGCGAACCCGCCACTGGCGCCCACCCCAGTCCTCTAGTGCCTCCACACCCCGGCGCACCCGCTCGACGTCCAGCGGTTGGTAGGGCAGCCGACCGTGGAACCTCGCTCTGGACGGGCGGTTGCGACGCGGACTCATGCTTCTAGCGTACGAACCGCCGTTGCCGGTCATCTCCGATGCACATGGAGCTATCCATCCACCCTCCGCATCGGAGATCGATGGACAGACTGGACGTATATGCCCGGTTTCGGTCGCTGTAGTCAGGCAGAATTCATGGAGGACGCGTCTGGCCGGACAGCCCCGATACTGCCGAGTTGGCCGACCACCGAACGATTCGACCGCTAAGCTCGACGCCGTGAGCCTCCCGACCATCACCCGGTATGGCGAGTGGGTCTCGCCGATCTCGGCCAAGCACCTGACCGCCGCCGCGAGGCGGCTGAACTTCCCCACCCCGGTCGGTGACGAGGTGTGGTGGAACGAGGACCGACCGGCCGAGGCTGGGCGGACCACGGTGATGGCGCGACGCGCCGACGGTGAGGTGGTCTCGCTGCTGCCGCCGCCGTGGAGCGTGCGCAGCCGCGTCCACGAGTACGGCGGGCGCAGCTTCCTGCCCGTACCCACGGCGGCCGGTCCGGCCCTGGCCTTCGTCAACTTCACCGACCAGCGGCTCTACCGACTGGATCCCGGCGCGGTCACCCCGGTCCCGCTCACCCCGGCGCCGGTCACGCCGGGCGGGCTCCGCTACGTGGACCTGCAGTTGGGACCAGACCAGGCCACGATCTGGTGCGTGCGGGAGCGCCACGACGGCGACGAGGTCACTCGCCACGTGGTAGCCGTACCGATCGACGGCCGGGCCGCCGACACGCCCTCGGCCGTCGTGGAGGTCGTCTCGGGCTCCCGCTTCCTCGCCCACCCCCGTCTCTCGCCGGATGGCCGCCGGCTGGCGTGGGTGGCCTGGGACCATCCACGGATGCCGTGGGACGGCACCGAGCTGCGGGTCGGTGAGCTCCACCACGACGGCACCGTGCGGCAGTGGCGCACCGTGCTCGGCGGCGAGTCCGAATCGGTGCTCCAGCCGGAGTGGGATGGCGACGATCACCTGTTCGTCGTCTCCGACCGGGACGGCTGGTGGAACCTCTACCGGGTGCCCGCCGCGGGTGGAAGCCCCGCACCGCTGCACCGTGCCGAGGAGGAGTTCGGCTACCCGTTGTGGCAGCTGGGACTGACCACCTACGGTCGGCTCGC
The DNA here is from genome assembly GCA_964438855.1 of uncultured Micromonosporaceae bacterium. GTDB lineage: Bacteria > Actinomycetota > Actinomycetes > Mycobacteriales > Micromonosporaceae > Natronosporangium. The sequence goes on along the minus strand of CAYTMR010000008.1, from coordinate 15,232 downwards.
TGACGGGCGGCTGTTGTGCATCCACGGCACCGGCACCCAGCGGCTCGGCGTGCTGGACCCGACCACCGGCCACCTCTCCGATCTCGATCTTCCCTATCGGACCTTGTCGGCCAACCTCACGGTGGACGGGGACGTGGCCACGCTGGTGGCCGGCGACCCGGCGCGCCCGACCGCGATCATCCTGGTGCGGCCGAACACCGGGCAGTGGGAGGTGGTCCGCCCGGCGGTCGATCCGGAGTCCTTGCCCGACCCCAGCTACCTGCCGGTGCCAGAGTCGACCACGCTGACCGCCCCGGACGGGCGAGACGTCCACGTCCACATCTATCCGCCCCGCAACCCCGACCACACCGCGCCCGACGGTGAGCTCCCGCCGTACGTGGTGTTCGTCCATGGTGGACCGACCGCGCAGTCGACACCGGTCCTCGACCTGACGAAGGCGTTCTTCACCAGCCGCGGCATCGGGGTGCTCGACGTCAACTACGGCGGCTCCACCGGCTACGGCCGGGCCTATCGGCAACGGCTGGACGGCGCCTGGGGCGAGGTAGACGTCGACGACTGCGTGGTGGCGGCGCGCGCCTTGGTCACACGCGGCGACGCCGACCCGGCGAGGCTGGCCATCCGTGGCGGTAGCGCCGGTGGCTGGACCACGCTGTGCGCGGTGACCACCACCGACGTCTTCGCCGCCGCTACCTCTCTTTACGGGGTAACCGACGCTGGCCGACTCGCCGAGACCACGCACGACTTCGAGTCGCGGTACGTGGCCAACCTCGTCGGCCCCGACGGTGAGGCCCGCTCTCCGATCCACCGGGCCGACCAGGCCCGCTGCCCGGTGCTGCTTCTGCAGGGCGCCGACGACCCGGTGGTGCCACCGGACCAGGCCGAGGCGTTCCGCGACGCGTTGGCGGCCAAAGGCGTACCGCACGCGCTGGTGGTCTTCCCGAACGAGGCGCACGGTTTCCGGCGGGCGGAGACGATCCAGGCCGCCGCGGAGGCGGAACTGTCGTTCTACGGACAAGTCATGGGGTTCGAGCCACCCGGCATACCCCGCCTCGACCTCGTCCGTTGACGATCGGGGAGACTGTGGGGCATGTCGGAGCGCCCCCCCACCCCCACGGAGGAGAAGGCCACCGCCAAGCCCCGTGGCGCCATCGCCCTGATCGACCGCTATTTCGGAGTATCGGAGCAGGGCAGCACTTTCAGTCGTGAAGCCGTCGCTGGGCTCACCACGTTCCTCGCGATGGCGTACATCCTGTTCGTCAACCCCCAGGTGCTGGGCGACGCCGGGATGGACCTCAACGCCGTCTTCGTCGCCACAGCCCTCGCAGCCGCGCTCGGCACCCTGGTGATGGGGGTGTGGGGACGGTACCCGGTGGCCCTGGCCCCCGGCATGGGCCTCAACGCGTTCTTCGCGTACACGGTCGTGCTCGGCATGGGCATTCCCTGGCAGACGGCCCTCGCCGGCACCTTCGTCTCCGGGCTCCTGTTCTTCGTGCTGGCCGTCACCGGCGTCCGCGGCATGATCATCAACTCGATCCCCAACGAGCTCAAGCTCGCCGTCGCCGCCGGGATCGGCCTGTTCATCGCCTTCATCGGCCTGCGCAACGCCGAGATCGTGGTCCAGAGCGACGCGACCACGGTGACGCTCGGAAACCTGGCCCGACCCGCCACCCTGTTGGCGATCTTCGGTTTGACGGTCACCGCCCTGCTGCTGGTTCGTGGCGTTCGTGGCGGTGTCTTCTACGGGATGATCCTCACCGCCGCGGCTGGGGTGGTCACCGGCCTGATCGACCTGCCCAGCGGAGTGGTCGCCCGGGTGCCGAGCCTGGCACCCACCTTTGGTGAGGCGATCGTCAACCTGCCCGACGTGCTCGCCGTGCAACTCATCAGCGTGGTGCTGACGATGCTGTTCGTCGACTTCTTCGACACGGCGGGCACGTTGATCGCGGTAGCGAGCCAGGCGGGACTGCTGCGCGACGGCAAACTGCCCCGGGCCAACCGGGCGCTCACCTCGGACGCCGCCGCGACCATGGCCGGTGCGGTGCTCGGCACCTCCACCACCACGTCCTACATCGAGTCCTCGGCCGGCGTAGCGGCCGGTGGCCGCACTGGTCTGGCCTCGGTGGTGACCTCGGCGTTGTTCCTCGTCGCCCTGTTCTTCTCGCCACTGCTGGCGGTGGTCACCCCTGAGGTGACCGCTCCGGCGCTGATCGTGGTCGGCGTCCTCATGGCCCGGGGCCTACGGGACATCGACTGGACCAAGCTGGAGTTCGCGATCCCGGCGTTCCTCACCGTGGTAGCGATGCCGTTGACCTACTCCATCGCCAACGGCATCGCCGCCGGACTGGTGTTGTTCCCCCTCCTCATGCTGGTGCAGGGACGGTGGCGGCAGGTGCACCTGATCACGTACGTGCTCGCCGCGGCCTGTCTGGCGTACTTCATCTGGCTGACGTGACCCTCGCCCGGATCGGATCTGCCCGACCCGGGCGAGCGACTACGGCGTGACCGTGCCGCGCGGCGGATGCAAGGCCAGACAAGCGGCGTAGTCGGGCAGGCGTGCCTCGGACAACGAAGGGGCGTTGGCGTCGCGCGCGGACAGGTGCGGCGCGTCGACCGGCCAGGTGATCCCAAGGGCGGGGTCGAGGGGGTGGATCGACCGCTCGGCCGCCGGGTGGTACGTCGTCGAGCAGAGGTAGGCCACGGTTGCCCCCTCGGTCAGGGCGCAGAACCCGTGACCCAATCCTTCGGTGAGGTAGACCGCCCGACGATCGACGTCGTCGAGGCGCACCGCCTCCCACCGCCCGAAGGTGGGCGACCCCACCCGCAGGTCCACCACCACGTCGAGCACTGCCCCGCTGGGGCAGGTGACGTACTTGGCCTGCCCAGGTGGCACGTCGGTGTAATGGATGCCGCGCACCACGCCGCGGGCCGACACGGAGAGGTTGGCCTGGGCGAGATCCAATCGGTGCCCGACCACCTCAGCGAGGCGGTCGTGCCGGTACCACTCGAGGAACACACCGCGCGAGTCAGCGTGCTGCTGCGGGATGATCTCCCAGGCGCCGGCGATGCTCAGGGGACGGATCTTCAACGGGTGCCCCCCACCACGGACCACTCGAGCAGCTGAAGCAGATAGTCGCCATAACCGCTCTTGCGCAACGGTTCTGCCAACTCACGCAGGGCCTGATCGGAGATGAGACCCGCCCGCCACGCCGCTTCCTCCACGCATCCGATCTTGAAGCCCTGCCGCTCCTCGATCACCCGCACGTACTCGGCCGCGGCGACGAGCGAATCGAAGGTGCCGGTGTCCAGCCATGCGGTTCCCCGGTCGAGCACCTCGACCCGCAGTCGACCCTGGCGCAGGTACTCCTCGTTCACCGCAGTGATCTCCAGCTCGCCACGGGCGGAGGGGCGCAGTCCGGCCGCGATCGTGACCACGTCGGCGTCGTAGAAGTACAAGCCCGGGATGGCGTACCGGGACTTCGGCTCCCGTGGCTTCTCTTCGATACTGCGGACCCGGCCGTCGGCGTCGAACTCCACCACTCCGTAGTCCTGCGGGTTGGCCACCGGATAGGCGAAGACGAGGCCGCCATCGAGACTCGTGTGCGCCCGCAGTCGGGAGCCGAGCCCGGCACCGTGGAAAATGTTGTCGCCGAGGATGAGAGCGACCGAATCGCCATCGAGGAAGTCCGCCGCGATGAGGAAGGCTTGGGCGATGCCCTCCGGGCGGGGCTGCACCGCGTACTCCAGCCGGATCCCCCACTGGCTGCCGTCACCGAGCAGGCGTCGGAACTGGGGCTGATCCTCCGGCGTCGTGATCACCATGATCTCGGTGATGCCCGCCATGATCAAAGTGGACAACGGGTAGTACACCATTGGCTTGTCGAAGACGGGCATGAGCTGCTTCGAAACCGCCTTGGTGATCGGCCACAGCCGAGAACCAGTGCCTCCCGCGAGTAACACTCCACGCACCCGGGAAGCCTAGCCAAGACGTGAATCGCCTGCCGCGCCGCTGTCGGGGATGCGACTGTGGGCGACCGGCGACACCGTGGTACCGGCACCTACACTGCGGGACCATGAAGCTCCTCGTCACCGGCGGCGCCGGTTTCATCGGCTCTCACTTCGTTCGGGAGGTTCTGAGCGATTCCTACCCGGCGTTGGCGGGAGCCGACGTCACGGTGCTGGACAAGCTCACCTACTCCGGCAACCGGGCCAACCTGGACCCGGTCGCCGGCAACGCGCGGCTACGGTTCGTCGAGGGCGACATCTGTGATCCAGACCTGGTCGACCTGGTGATGGCCGGCCAGGACGTGGTGGTGCACTTCGCCGCCGAGTCACACGTCGACCGTTCGATCACGGGGGCGGCCCCGTTCGTCCAGACCAACGTCGTCGGCACCCAGGTGCTCCTCGACGCTGCCCTGCGCCACCGGGTGGACCGATTCGTCCACGTCTCCACCGACGAGGTGTACGGGTCGATCGCGCACGGCTCGTGGACGGAGGATCAGCCCTTGGCGCCGAGTTCGCCCTACTCGGCCAGCAAAGCCGGCTCCGATCTCCTGGCCCTTGCCTACCACCGCACCCACGGCCTGCCAGTGGTCGTCACCCGTTGCTCCAACAACTACGGGCCCTACCAGTTCCCCGAAAAGGTCATCCCGCTGTTCGTCACCAACCTGTTGGACGGCCGGAAGGTGCCCCTCTACGGCGACGGCGGCAACGTACGGGACTGGCTACACGTCAGCGACCACTGCACCGGAGTGGCGCTGGTGGCCGCGCGGGGCCGGCTCGGCGAGGTCTACCACATCGGCGGAGGCACCGAGCTGACCAACAAGGAGCTGACCGCCCGGTTGCTGGAGGCGTGCGGCGCCGGCTGGGAGATGGTCGAGATGGTGCCCGACCGCAAGGGCCACGACCGTCGGTACTCGCTCGACATCACCAAGATCAGCACCGAGTTGGGCTACCAGCCCCGGATACCGTTCGACATCGGGCTGGCTGAGACCGTGCAGTGGTACCGCGACCACCGCGACTGGTGGGAGCCGCTGCGGGACCGCCTGCGCTGATGCGTGTCCTCGTGACCGGCGCCACCGGCATGCTGGGCCGCGACCTGGTCGCCACACTCAAGACCGCGGTAGACGTCACCGCCTGCGACCGGGCGACTCTCGACATCACCGATGCCGCCGCCCTGCCCGACGCGGTCGCCGGGCACGACGTGGTCGTCAACACCGCGGCATGGACCGATGTGGACGGGGCAGAGGCCCGCGAGGCGGAGGCGACCGCGGTCAACGGGCACGCGGTGGCCGGGCTCGCCCGTGCCTGCGCCACGACCGGCGCCCGGCTGCTCCACATCTCCACCGACTACGTCTTCGCTGGTACCGGAGTCACCCCCTACCCGGAGGACGCACCCACCGCACCGGTCAACGCCTACGGCCGAGGCAAGCTGATCGGCGAACGGGCGGTGCTCGCCACCCTGCCCACCACCGGGTACGTCGTACGCACCGCCTGGCTCTACGGCGCCCACGGACGCAACTTCGTCGACACCATGCGGCGGCTCGCCGCCGCGCAGGAGACCGTGGAGGTGGTCGTCGACCAGCGGGGGCAGCCCACCTGGACGGTGGCGCTCGCCGAGCAGCTCGCCGCGCTCGCCGCCGCAGCGGTACGCGGTGACGCGCCACCCGGCGTCTACCACGGCACGGCCACCGGGGAGGCGACCTGGCACGACCTGGCCCAGGCCGTCTTCGCCGCTCTCGGACTCGACCCGCAGCGCGTCCACCCCACCACCAGTGACCGGTTCCCTCGGCCAGCGCGACGCCCCGCCTACAGCGTGCTCGGCCACGACCGGTGGCGAGCAGCCGGTCTCCCCCTCCAACCACACTGGCGCGACCAGCTCGCCACCTACCTGGCCACCCGCACCGGGTCAGCCACCTCTGTTCCGTCCCGCGCCGACGGGTGATCGTGGCTAGACTCGCTGCCATGATCGCGGCGGGTAAGAGGTGTGAGGTGATCTCCACCGACCCGCGCAGTGGGGCCGAGGTAGCCCGGTTCCCGGTCGCGGACTCCGCAGCCGTGGCGGCCGCGGTGTCGCGAGCCGAGACTGCCGCGCACTGGTGGTCGGCGCTCGGGTTCACCGAGCGACGTCGGCGGCTCCTGCGCTGGCGGGCCCTGCTGGCGCGCCGGATGCCGGAGGCGGCCCGGCTGGTAAGCGCCGAGACCGGCAAACCCTACGCCGACGCGGTAACCGAAATCGCCGTGGGGATTGGTGACATCGACTGGGCGGCCCGGCACGCCCGGCGGGTGCTGGGGCCTCGCCGGGTCCGCCGGGTCCGGACCCTCCCCGAAGCCGCTGCCCGGCTCGAATACCGACCCTACGGCGTGGTCGGTGTCATCGGCCCGTGGAACTACCCTGTGCTCACCCCGCTCGCGACCATCGCCTACGCGTTGGCCGCCGGCAACGCAGTGGTGTTCAAGCCGAGTGAGCACACCCCCACAGTCGGCCAGTTCCTCGCCGACACGCTCACGGACGTGGTCCATGAGCACCCGCTGCTGACCTGTGTGCACGGTGACGGGGCGACGGGAGCCGCCTTGTGCAGGTCTGGTGTGGACAAGGTGGCCTTCACCGGCTCCACCGTGACCGCCAGGCGAGTGATGGCCGCGTGCGCCGAGAGCCTCACCCCGGTGGTAGTGGAGGCCGGCGGCAAGGACGCCTTGATCGTCGACGACGATGCCGACGTGGCGGCGGCAGCCGAGGCGTGCGTGTGGGGTGCCTTCACCAACGCTGGTCAGGCGTGCGTCGGGATCGAACGTGCCTATGTCGCCGCCGCGGTGTACGACGACTTTCTGTCCAGGGTGATCGCCCACGCCCGACGGTTGACCGTCGGCCCGGGCGAGGACGCCGATCTGGGACCGATCACGGTAACAGCGCAGATCGACGTGATCCGCCGCCACATTGAGGACGCCCTGGCACGTGGTGCACGGGCGGTGGTCGGTGGACCAGAAGCGGTTCGCCCGCCGTACGTACACCCGACCGTGCTGGTGGAGGTGCCGACCGACGCTCTGGTGATGCGAGAAGAGACCTTCGGTCCCGTGCTCAGCGTCACCGCAGTGTCCGGCGTGGAGGAAGCGTTGCGGTTGGCCAACGATTCGCCGTACGGGCTGGGCGGCGCGGTCTACGGACGGCGGCGGGCTCTGGCCACGGCGCGGCGGTTGCGCTCGGGTATGACCGCGGTCAACGACGTTCTCTCGTTCGCCGGGATGAGCAGCCTACCCTGGGGAGGTGTGGGCGGCTCGGGCATCGGGCGACTACGAGGCGACGACGGTCTACGCGAATTCGCTCACGCCAAGTCGATCGTGGTGCGACAGGCGCGCTCCCCGCTGCCGACCCGGACCTTCGCCCGCACGCCCCGGGACACCCAGCGGCTCGTGCGCCTCTACCGATGGCTCTACGGCCGCTCACCACGCTAGGTCCCTACGCGTCCCCGATCGCGTCGACCATGCCGCTGAACGGATCGTCGGCGGTGTCGCTGGACTTCGGCCCGAAGAACGCCGCGAGCGCCTGCGGCCGGTAGTCGTCGAAGATCGCCATCACCTCGGCGACGCGATCCAATGGCACCGGTCGCGCCGGCGCGATCAGACACTCGCGTCGACCGTCGTACAGGATGCGCGCCACCAGCACGTCGTAGCGGCGCACCGACGCGGCTAGCGAACGGTTACGCAACTCGACGTGCTCACCGCCGAGCAGCGGCCGTAGCGTCACGTACGCCGAGTCCCGTACCGCCGTGACTTGGTAAGGGGCGATCCGGGCCGCCCGCCACCGCTCCAACAGGGCACGCTCGTCGGCCGGCAGCAGCTCCCGACGGGAGGCGAGATAGTCGTCGATGATGCCGGTGTCGAAGATCGCCAGGTCAAGGGGCAGCAGGCCGGCATGCGGCTGGTCCACGTCGACCATCCGCTCCAGCCAGGTCACCGTACCGCGCCGGGGTGCCCGGTAGGCGTACCACGCCAGTCGGGCGTAGACCATCCCCGCCCGGATCGGCAGTGGGTGCACCGCGAACTTGAGGCAGCACCGACGGTAACGCTCGCCCGAACCGCAGGGACACGGCTGTGCCCGGGCGATGGCCGTGGCCGGCGTGGCGACCACCTTGGCCAATGCCACTCGACGTGGGTCGTCGGCTGGGCGGCCGGCCCGCTTCAAGTACCCCTCCGCCGCCACGGGATCACCCCTGGTAGCGGCGTACTCGGCAGCGTCGAGGACCGCCGGCAGCAGCTCCGGATCGTAGGACAGGGCGGCGTTGACGAGCTGCTCCGCCGTCGCCGAGTCACCACGCCCCTCGGCCGAACGGGCGGCGAGCAGCTCCACAGCGGCACGCTCGGTCGGAGTGCGGGCCAGCCGGCGCAGCCCATCGAGCGCGGCCAGCGGCAGGGGGTCGCATTCGACGAGATCCGCCAGGTGCTCCAACACCCCGCAGATGACCGCGAGGTCGAGGAAGAGAGCACCGTCCTGATTGGCCACGGGCCCACCACCGCTCCAGGTCCGCGCATAGGCAGCGACGGCAACCCGGGCCCGTACCTCGGTATCGCTCAAGGCGGCGATTTGCCGGCGGTCGGTCGGCAGACCGGGCAGGCTGGCGCGGCTGCCGTGGACGACCAGGCCACCGAGCTCAAGCAGCCGGGACACCGGCGGCAACGGTGTCCGCAGCACCCCAGGGCAGGTGGCGACCAGGTCCGCCACCGCCCAACCGATCCGCGTCGTGGGCTCCACCCCGGAGTCCACCTCGCGCAGCTCCAGGTAGGCAGCGAGCGACGACCACGCGTTGGACGCGGTGGTCGCCACCAGCCGCTGCGCGCGGTCCCGGTCCAACGCGGGCGGCGCGACCGCCATCACCTCGAGCACTCCCTGACTCAGGCGGACTCCGATCAGTTGCCCCTCGTGCATCCCGTCCAACCAACCGGGCGGGCCGACCAGCTCGCCGTCGGCGCCGGTGACGGTGTCGGGACGGTGACGGGCCCGGACCTGCCCGCCACTGGCCAACGGCAGTCCACCCCCCGCCAATCGCGCCCACAGGTCAAGGTCACCGTCCGTCACCAATACTCCACGGCGGAGTTCGTCAGCGGTGAGCACGCGGGTGAGGATCGCGCCGTCCGCCGCCGCCATCAGGTCCACCCAGCCCTCCTGGGTGCCGTGGACGGTGGCGCGTGTCAGCAACAGACTCTCCACCTCGTCCCGTCCCACCGACGGGTGACGGGCGCGGAGAATGGCGAGCAAGGCGTCCAACGGAATCGGACGAGCACCGAGTAACCGCAGCAGGTCCGTCACCCAGGCCGGCTGGCGCAGCGCCGAAGGAAACGGAATCGCGGACACGTCAACCAAGCCTGCCATATCACCGCCCGAAGGCGGGTTCGACACTCCGAGCTCGGCTCATATCACGTTCACCCACTCGCCCGGCGGAGGTCAGAACAAGCGCGCCTCGTCGGGTTCGATACCCCGCAACTCGTCGTAGTCCAGCCAGACACACCGGATGCCGCGGTCCTCGGCGAGCACCCGGGCCTGAGGGCGGATCTCCTGAGCGGCGAACACCCCCGATACCGGTGCCAGCAGCGGATCCCGGTTGAGCAACTCGAGGTAACGGGTGAGCTGCTCGACTCCGTCGATTTCACCACGCCGCTTGACTTCCACCGCCACCGTGGCACCGTTGCCGTCCCGGCACAGCAGATCCACCGGTCCGATCGCCGTCGGATACTCCCGGCGGATCAGCGTGAATCCCTCGCCGAGCACGGTCGGGGAGGCGGCGAGCAGCTCCTGCAGGTGCGCCTCCACCCCGTCCTTGCGCAGACCCGGGTCGGGACCCAACTCGTAGGTGTTGTCGGCCAGCACCTCCTCCAAGGTGATCCGCAGCTCCTCGCCGGCCTTGTTGACCACCCGCCAGACTCCCGGCGCCTCCTCCAGTCGGCACGGCGGGCTCATCCAGTTCAACGGCTTGTACGCCCGGTCGTCCGCGTGGACGGACACCGAGCCGTCGGCCTTGACCATCAACAGTCGAACCGCCGAAGGGAGGTGTGCCGAGAGCCGCCCCACGTAGTCCACCGAGCACCGCGCAATCACCAACCGCACGGTTGTCGACCTTACGACACCCGCAGACGGCCGACGCGACCCGCGCCCGACGCTCTTCACGCCATCCGGCACCGACCGGATCGCATAGACGACCTTCTCGCTCGGCGGGCTTTCCGGACTTGTCGCCGGCTGGCATCCTGAGACCGTGCTCGAAGTGCTGACGGGGACCGGTCTCGCCGCCTCTTCCGGGCTCAACGCCTGGGTTCCGCTGCTCGCCCTCGGCCTACTCGCGCGCTACACCAACCTGGTGACCCTGCCGCAGGATTGGTCATGGCTCACCAACGGCTGGGTGTTGGGCGTCCTCGTCGCCCTGCTCGTGCTCGAACTCGTCGCCGACAAGGTGCCGGTGCTGGACAGCATCAACGACATCGTCTACACGGTGGTACGGCCCGCCACGGGTGGGATCGCGTTCGGCGCAGGCTCGTCCACCGCCGCCACCACCGATGCGGGCACAGAAGGCGGCTCGTGGGTGCCGATCGCGGTCGGCGCAGTACTCGCGTTGATCGTGCACCTGCTCAAGGCCTTGGTCCGGCCAGTCCTCAACGCCATGACGGCCGGGGTGGGGGCACCGTTCGTCAGCACCGCCGAGGACGTCACCAGCGTCACGATGTCCCTGGCGGCGATCCTGCTACCGGTGCTGGTGTTGTTCTTCCTCGTCGGCCTCTGCCTGTTCTTCTGGTGGGCGTTGCGTCGGCGGGCTCGCCGCCGGGCCGCCCGGCGCCACGGCTACGCCGGGCCTGTCGGAGGGCCGGGTTAGCCTCCCGCCGTGTCGGAGCAGACCTACCAGCCTCGCCTCGACGAGGTGTTGGCCGATCCGCTCGCGGTGGACCTGAGTGAGGTCACCTTCGTGGTGCTGGACCTCGAGACCACCGGAGGGGCACCCGACGGTGCCGGGATCACCGAGATCGGTGCGGTCAAGGTCCGCGGCGGCCAGGTGCGGGGCGAGTTCGCCACGCTGGTCGACCCGGGCACCGACATCCCGCCGTTCATCACCGTCCTGACCGGCATCACCCAGGCGATGGTGGCGCACGCACCACCGATCCAGGCGGTGCTACCGAGTCTGCTTGAGTTCCTCGGCCACGCGGTACTGGTGGCCCACAACGCACCGTACGACGTGGGCTTCCTCAAGGCGGCCTGCGCTGCGCACGGATACGCGTGGCCCCGCCCCGTCGTACTCGACACCGCGGCGCTGGCCCGGCGGGTGCTGCTGCCCGAGGAGGTGCGCGACCGACGGCTGGCCACCCTCGCCGAGCACTTCCACACCAGTGTGCGCCCTACCCACCGTGCTCTGGACGATGCCCGGGCCACGGTGGAGGTGCTGCACGGCTTGATTGCCCGACTGGGCGGCTACAAGGTGCACACCCTGCGGGACACGGTGGAATTCGTCAAGGCGGTCAGCCCCGTGCAGCGGCGCAAGCGCACGCTCGCCGACGGCCTACCACACAAGCCAGGGGTGTACCTGTTCCGTGGTGCCGACGACCGCGTGCTCTACGTCGGCGCCTCCCAGGACATCGCCACACGGGTGCGCAGCTACTTCACCGCCGCCGAACGCCGGGCCCGGATCAAGGAGATGCTGGCCGCCGCGCAGCGGGTGGAGGCGGTCGAGTGCGCACACCCGTTGGAGGCGCAGGTCCGCGAGCTGCGGCTGATCGAGGCGCACGCCCCGCCGTACAACCGACGCTCGAAGTTTCCACAACGGACGTGGTGGCTCAAGCTCACCCGGGAGCCGTACCCACGGCTGTCGCTGGTGCGCTCCCCCAGCGGTGACGGCGCCCCCTACCTAGGGCCGTTCAGCTCCCGCCAGGCGGCCGAGGCCGCGGCCGCCGGTGTCTACGACGCGGTGCCGGTGCGGCAGTGCACCACCCGACTCTCGCCCCGGACTCCGTCGCCCGCTTGTGTCCTGGCCGAGCTGCGCCGCTGCCTTGCGCCCTGCCAGCACCGGGTGTCGGTCGACGAGTATGAGCAGCGGGTCGTCGCCCCGGTGCGGGACGTGATGACCGGCGACCCGGGTGTGGTGGTGGACAACCTGCGCGCCCGACTCGACCGGCTCGCCGACGCGGGTCGGTACGAGGAGGCAGCAACCCTGCGTGGCCGGCTCGCGACGTTGCTACGCGCCAGCATGCGGCTCCAGCGGCGGGTGAGTGTGAACCAGATCGAGGAACTGTGCGCTGCCCGGCCAGCGGGCGGCGGCTGGGAGTTGGCGGTGGTGCGGCACGGGCGGCTCGCCGCGGCCGGCTACGCCCCGCCCCGGGTCCACCCTCGGCCGGTGCTCGAGGCGGTGCGGGCCACCGCCGAAACCGTCCTACCTGGCCCTGGGCCGCTCGGCGGCGCGACGGCGGAGGAGACCGACCGGATCATCGACTGGTTGGAGCGTCCCGACACCCGCCTGGTGGAGACCACCGCGGGATGGGCTGTGCCGGTGCAGGGGGCAGCCCGGTTCACCGATCTGCTCACCATGGCCGAACAGGCCGCCGGCTGATCCGGCCGTCACTCGCCCGTGGTGTCGGCGCCGGGCGACGGCTCCGGCAGCACGCCGCGGCGGCTGTCCACGAGCACCGCGACCCCGTCGAGTAGTCGCGCCAGCCCGAACTCGAAGCTCTCCTCCCAGCCGAGGCTGAAGGAATCCCCGGCGAGCGCGGCCAGGGCCGGGTAGGCCCCGGAGTTCATGGCCTTCTCCAGCGTCGGGTAGTGCTGCTCCCAGAACTCGCTGACCCCGGCGACCTCGGGGAGCGCTTCGGCCTCGAGGCGTTGACGGGCGAATCCCGAGACGTACCCGTCCAGGGCGATCATGACGGTGACCTGTTCGTGGTCGGTCAGGCCCAGTCCACTCAGGCTGGCGATGACGTACTCCACCCTGGCCAGGGTGTTGGGCCCGAACACGGGGTGGCGCCAGTCGGTCCGCAGCAGCCAGGGGTGGGCGAGGTAGAGCCGGTACGAGCCCCGGGCAACCGCCTCCAGCCGCGCACGCCACCCCTCTCCCTCGAGAGGGTCGATGCACTCCGCGGGATCGCTGACCGTGTCGAGCATCAGGGCAATCAGCGTGGACTTACCCGGAACGTACCGGTACAGGGACATCGTCCCCACACCCAGCTCGGCGGCGACCCGACGCATCGAGACGGCGTCGAGCCCTTCGGCGTCGGCCACCGCGATCGCCGCCTCGACGATCCGTTCCAGCGTCAGGGTGGGCTTGGGGCCTCGGGCGGGGCGCTCGCGATCCCGCCACAGCAGCTCCAAGCTGGCACGGAGCTGGTCGACAGCGCTGCGCTGGGTAGTCATGGTGCCGACCATCCTACGATCCCGGTTGCGAATTGAGTACGGCGTACGCTAATGTGCGTACGCCGTACTCAATCACGGGAGGAGGCCCGTGTCACCACCACGTCACGCAGTCCTCGCCGAAGGCCTGCGCAAACGCTTCAGGAGTACCCAGGCCCTCGACGGCCTCGACCTGGCCGTACCCCGCGGCGTCGTCCACGGCCTACTCGGCCCCAACGGCGCCGGCAAGACCACCGCCGTACGCATCTTCACCACCCTGCTGCGCGCCGACGGCGGTCGAGCGCACGTCGCCGGCTACGACGTCGCCACCCAACCACGGCTGGTCCGGCGCCAGATCGGCTTGACCGGGCAGCAGACCGCGGTCGACGACACGCTCACCGCACGACAGAACCTGGTCATGTTCGGGCGCCTGTTCCACATGAACAAAGCCGACGCCCGGGCGCGCGCCGAGGAACTATTGGTTCAGTTCGGTCTGGCTGAGGCAGCGGACCGGGCACCCAAGACCTTCTCCGGAGGCATGCGCCGCAGGCTCGACCTCGCCTCCAGCATGCTGCTCGCCCCGCCGGTGCTCTTCCTCGACGAGCCCACCACCGGGTTGGATCCCGCCGGACGGCGAGAGGTGTGGCAGGCCGTCAAGGACCTCGCCGAACGCGGCACCACCGTCCTGCTCACCACACACTACCTGGACGAAGCCGACAAGCTCTGCGACCGGATCAGCGTCATCGACCGGGGTCGCAACCTGGTCGAGGACACCCCGACCGGGTTGAAGCGACGCATCGGCAACGAGCGGCTCGAAGTGGTCGCCGCCGAGCCCGGCGACCTACCGGCGCTCGTGGAGCTGCTTGGCAAGGCGGGATCCGTCGACCCAACAGTGGACGAGGTGTCGCTGTCGGTGGCCGTACCGGTCGCCGACGGCGTCCGCGCCCTCACCGAGGTCGCCGCAGAACTGCGCCACCGGTCGATCACCGTGGCCGATTTGGGGCTGCGACGGCCCACCCTCGACGAAGCATTTCTCCACCTCACCGGAGCCACCCCTGGCGACCTGGACGCGGCCGACGACGGCCGTGAGCGCACACCGGAGGAGGTCACGTGACCACGGACGTACTCCCCGACGACACCCCACGACAGCGAGCCAAGTGGGCGGTGGTCGACAGCTGGACCATCGTCCGACAAGAACTCACCCACCTCGTCCGCCAGCCGTCCACCTTCGCGTGGCAGCTCGGCTTCCCCGTGGCGATGGTGCTGATGTTCGTCTACGTCTTCGGCAGCGCCATGGACGTCACCGGCCACGGCGCTGGAGAGGGCTACCTGGACTACGCCATCCCCGGCCTGTTCGCGATGACCATGGTCTTCGGGTTCATGAACACCGCGTTCGCCGTCGCCCTCAGCAAAGAGGAGGGATTCATCGACCGGTTCCGGTCCATGCCGATGGCCCCCTCGGCCCCGGTGACCGGCCGCGGCGTAGCCGACATCATCCAGGCGGCGGCCGACCTGCTGATCCTCGCGGCGGTCGCACTGGTCCTCGGGTGGCGCCCCGGCGGCTCACTAGCCGCCACCGTGACCGCGTTCGGCCTGCTGCTGTGGCTCAGACTAGCGATGATCTTCGTCGGCATCTACATCGGGCTGTCTGTGAAGAACACCGAGGCGGCCGGCAACCTGCTCGCGTCGACCTTCCCGCTGGGCATGGTGTCATCGGTGTTCGCACCACCGGACTTCATGCCCGCCTGGCTCGGGACCATCGCCGCGTGGAACCCGGTCTCCGCAACCGCCACCGCGATCCGAGACCTCTTCGAGTCCGGATCGTTGCCCAGCACGTACTGGATCCTCGACCACGCGCTGGCCGCCGCGATCGTCTGGCCGACC
>CAYTMR010000007.1:0-46865 GCA_964438855.1 uncultured Micromonosporaceae bacterium | reverse complement strand
ACTCACACACCAGGCGGAACAAGACGATCAAACCGAGACTGGTTATCAGCCTCCTGACCCGTCAGCTCACCAACCGCTTTGGAGACATTTTCTCCGACTTGGCTCAAGTCATTTCCCAAAGTCGCCTTCTCCGCAAGGCAGGAGACGTGGACCGGCTGTCCGTCTTCGCCCGGCTGGTTGTAGGCCTCGAGCATCGCCTCACCGAAACTGTCGTCGCCCCAGTTCACCGAGGGCGGGCTGGCGCCGTCGTTGAGTTGCTCTCCCAGTGCCATGAGGAGACTCGCCGCGGTCTCCGCCGTAGCCGCATCGCTGAGTTCGATGAAATCACTCACCGTAACGCCTCCTTTCAGCCAACAAATCGGCATCGGTCAGCAGCATCTGGGCGATGGGATCGTCCCCTTCGGGCCGGAACTGGGCGCGGAGCTCGGCCAGTTCGGGTGGCACCTGGCCGAGAACAATTTCACGGCTCTGCTCGTTGACCTGCTGGATCGCTGCCGTCACTGCACCCATGATGGACGCCTTCAACGCAGCGGCATCCGGACGCCGGAACACCCGGGGGTCGATCTCGAGATCGAGAAGCTGACCTCGGGGACCGACCGTGGCCTTCACCATGCCATCGCCCGACCATGCGACGCCGGTCAACTCCATCAACCGGCGGTGGATCTCCGGGATGTTCTTCATCGCACGGTCCAGCTCGTCCATGAGCCCTTGCAGCGTGGCCTCATTGGGTAGCTTGTAGGGAGTTTCCTCCATTGCGTCCTCCTGAGGCTTCAGTATTCGTCGCATCGGTGACACGAGCGCACGCAGCCAGACATCGCCGCCCATCGGCAATACCGCAGCTCAAGCCAGCTGCCGGCAGCCCGGCCCCACACCGCTACGGAAAGGGTACGGCCTTCAGGCAAGCACTCGTCAGCCACAATGACATTGCCAACCGTCGGTATCCCCGACATTGCGTACAGCAACCGGACGCCGAGACCTTCACGCGACGGCGCTCGCGGCTACCCCACTTGACACGGGCCGAGCAGCCACTACTGCTTCCCCACCACGGACTTCCAGCTACGACCGGGGTGTCATGCCATGGTACGGACCGACTACGGCTGCGGACTGGACTCAGGGAAGCAAAATGGGCGGAGGGGGTGGGACAACTCGCCAGGGCAGATGACAATGAGATGGCCCGGGCGGGGCCCTACCGCACCGGTCGCATCTGGCCGGGCCGACACGACAGGCATCGCAACCCTAGGGCCATATCGGAGGAGCACGTGTCAGAAGTCGACGTAGATGCCGAGACCCTCCGCGAAGCTGGCGAGAGTCTCTCCGAGTTTCAGAGCGAGTTGCTGGACCGCAACAACACGCACCTGCTCCACGGCATTGGCCAGCACATGAACATCAGCACCGGAGGTTTCGAGCCTGGTGTGCTCGCCCAAAGCCACCTCAGCAAACACCCCGGGGACGCCTACAAGCTGCTGACCGATCTGTCCGGTGATCTCCTCGCACTCTCCTCCGCCCTGCACATCGTCGCCGACGTATACGAGACGGCCGACCACGAACAGGCAATGGAGTTTGCCTTCCTCAACCCCGACGCCGAGGTTCCTGCCGGGTTGCCACCCGACGTCAACGCCGACTACACGGTCGGCGGGGAGCCGAAGGGAGACGGCGACGGTGAGGCTCCCTCGCTCAGTGATGGCGAGGTGCCAGAGGGTGGCTCCATACGCCATACCTACCACGACAGTAGTTCCACGCTGACCACCGAAATCCGAGACGCCGACGGCAATCTCGTCAGCCGGAAGGTCCGGACCATGAAGGACGACGGTGGCTACATCATCAGCCACTACAACAGCAGCAACGAACTGGTGCGGCGCGACTATAAGTCGATACTCTCAACCGGATCCACCTACTACTACAGCGACGTCTATGACAGCAACGGCAATTCTGAACGGCGAGACTGGGTGTGGTTCGGCCAGCAGAACAGTCCAGTGCCGCCCGGTCAAGCTCTGGAGTGGATGACCGCGGAAGGCCTCGAAATGGCGGAGGAGGAGTTGCGGCGGCACGGATTCGATCCGGAGTAACCAGTGAGTGACCCAGCTCTGCCTCCTCCACCACCTGTACCCCCGATGCCCAATCCGGGGTACATCGCCGAAACCATCGAATACATCCACAAACAGATTCAGGGCGAGCAGCCGGCGACCGCAGAGGGCATCGGTCGAGAATGGCGCGACTTCGCGACCTTGCTGAACGACACCGTCATCCGACTACAGGAGGTGGCAGGCTCACTAGAAGAGTGGACGTCACCCAAGGCCAGAGACGCATACCTAGAGCGCTCCGACAGGCTCGTCGATCGGTTGGAGGAGGCACAGAAGGTTGCCGATGATATCGGCGCCGCCCTCGAAGGGCTCGGCACAGCCATGCGTGAAGCCCAGAGGAAGATGCAGGAACTCTACGACGAGTACCAGGAGGCGATGGCGGCCTGGGATGAGGCCTACGCGCGAGAGAACGAACGCCTGATGACAAGGAGCCCTGCCCGCATCAGTTTCGAGAGCGCCACCGTCCAGATCGAACGCGAGTACATGGACGGCAAGTCAGCGAACTTCTCCTGGCAGCGGGACCGATCGAAGTTCGTGGAGTGGTGGGACAAGAAAGCCCGGGACCTCGCCGAGGAAATCGCAGGCGATTACGCTCCCTACATCACCACCCTGGAGACGGCGAAACTTCCGAAGCTCGATCCGCTGGAGGCAGTCGCCCACCCCAGCGCTCTCGGAATGGAACGCCTGCCGCTCGGTGGCCCAGCGGCGCCAGGTGGATTCGGCGGCGCTCCTCCTCCCGTGGCTCCGCCGACCGCCCAGTTCATTGGAGCACTCGGTCCGTCGCCAAGCACAGCCGTAGCACCGCCTCCACCACCGCCAGGGTTGAGCGGAAGCCAGCCGCCGAGCGGTCAGGCGCCCAGCGCACCACCCACGGCTGCCCCACCCGTCGCGCCACCGGTGGCGCCGCCGCTCCCATCTCCCGGCCAGTCCGATGCTCCGGCCGCCCCATCGGCACCCCCGCCGCCCGTCGCGCCACCTGCTCCACCACCCGCGGCACCGGACTCTCCAGGCGGAGCACCACTGCCCGGGGTCATCACACCACCGACGCTGGGGGGCAACCCGGGAACTCTTCCCCGCGGGTCCACACTGTCCCCTCCTGGTGCTCCGTCGGCACCACCGGTCCTCGGCCGTAACACCAGACCCCCACAACTGGGCGGGTTGTTCGACCCGAACAACCCGACCCCACCACCGGTGTCGCACCTGGTCAACGGGGTGCCACCGGTCGACACCGCGGCCCCGCCCGACACCTCGCCAACCATCGTCGGCGTATCCGGATCGGACGGACCACCCGGCGCAGGTGTGGGGATGCCACCGGGGATGGGCATGCCGCCAGGGATGGGGATGCCACCCGCCGGCAACCATCCTCGCCCTCCACAGCACCGTGCACAGCGAGGTGACCAGGAAGCTTTCCAGCCTGGCGCCGGGATGCCACCCGGTTCTGCGATGCCACCGGGTGCACCGCAACAGCACCGACAGGATCAGTCGACCTCCGGCCCGCCGGGCACCGCGGCGATGTCGCCCGAGGTGCCCGACGCTTTCCTGCCGCCGTCACCGGGGCTCGGTTCCCCCATCCTCGGTGACCCAAAGGATCGGCGTGCCCGCCCAGGAAGCGCGGCGGAGGCCCCACGGTTGCGAGCCGGGAGACAGCGCAGCGGGCTCGGAGGAGGCACCCCGCCGATCCTGTCCAACCCGCACCTGACCGGTCCTCGCCTCACCCAGACTCAACGGCTCCGGGCCGATCGCCTCGCCCGGCTGGAGCGTGCACGGCGGATTCGGGAATGGCTCAAGTCAGATTTCGCTCGAGGAATGCCGGAAGGCATCTCGCCGGTGCTGACCGGGCAGCCCGCCACCGCCGACACACCGAACCGTGTCGTCGAGGTGCCGCCGGCGATGCAGGCGCCCGAGGTTGAGGTCAGGCACGACCCTCACGCCCGCCCGGTGCCCCCCGCAGACCAGGCGGCACGCCGCATCAGGACGACACCCCCGAGCGCCGAGCAACCCACCTGGGAGGTGGAGACGCCCGGTGGACCGGTGGTGTCACCATCCGAGGTGCAGCACCGACCCGAACCCGCACCCCGGCGATTGGGTGGAGGCAACTGAGAACAGGCATGCGTACCGCCGGTCGACTCATGGGTGCTGTGCTGCTCGCGGCGGCACTGGGTCTGCACGTGCCATCGGCTCCTGCCCACGCGCAGGCACGCTGCGTCGGCTCGGGAGAACAGATCACACCGGTGCCGTGGGGTCAGGCGCTCATCGCGCCGGAGCGCGCGTGGGCGCTCTCCACTGGCGCTGGGCAGCGCGTGGCGGTCGTCAGCACCGGTGTCGCCGCAACCCCCTTCCTGGACGGCAAGGTGGGGAAAAGGCCCAACCTCGCGCCGAAACCATCCTTCGGTGAGCCGAGCGGCGAACGTGACTGCCTCGGTCTCGGCACCGCGGTGGCTGGGATCGTCGCCGGAGCATCACAGGACGGCATCGGCTTCCACGGTGTGGCTCCGGACGTCACGATCCTCGACGCCAAGATCGTGGGCGACATGTATCCATCCGGGCGTGAACCCTCAGACACGGTCAGCCCGGCCGACCTGGCACGTGGCATCCGATGGGCCACGGAGGAGAAGGCCACCGTCATCGTGGTGCCGACCATCACCTATCAGGACAGTGAGGCGTTACGCGATGCCGTGGCCGCGGCGATCGATGCTGGTGCGGTGGTCGTCGCCTCCGTCGGTGAGCCGACACAGAACGAGCCGCCCGACATGGTGCCGTATCCCGCAGCGTACGAGGGAGTCATCGGCGTCGGAGCGCTCAGCCCGGACGGCACCGCACACATCTCACGCACCGGGTACGTCGACCTCGTCGCACCCGGGGTTGAGGTCACCGTGCCGTTTCCGAAGAACGGACTCGGAACGGTGTCGGGCACCGCGTTCGCCGCCGCGTACGTCGCGGGAAGCGTCGCCCTCCTGCGGTCGTACCAGCCGCAGCTGACACCTAACGACGTCGCTCACCGGATGTTCGCCACGGCGGCTCCGGCGCCCGAGGGAGTGGGAAGCCCTCGCTACGGCTACGGAATCGTCAGTCCCTATCACGCGATGGTCGATCAGCTCGTCGCTGGTGAGCCAGTGTCACCGCCGCCGTTCACGCCGGCGGTGCTCAGCGCTGAGGAGCAGGCTCGGCGAGCTGCCCAAGGGCATAGTGACGCATTGGCGACGCGCATGACGCTTCTCGGCATGGCCGCGGTCGTTCTCATCGTCGCCGGAGTGGGGTTTGGAGTGAGAGGTCGGCGCCGGGGTTGGCGACCCGGGACCGCGGTGCTGCCTCCAGATCCTCCGGAGGACCCACGTCCCGGGCCGCCATTAGAGCTTTTCGGCTCGCACCCCAACACCCAGAATGGTCAGAAGTAGGAGGCGCCCCGGTAGTCGGCGGCGATCATGTTGGCGTACGACTCCTTGGTCGTCAGACCAAACTTGCGCTCGGCCTCCGCGAATTCGTCGCAGGCCTTGTTCCACCGAGTCTGCGACTGCTCCAGCGCCTGCGCGATACCGTCACCACTCAGCTTGCCGCTGTCGATGAGGCCCCGCAGGTAGCTGTACATGTCGGCGCCGATCGCCTGAATGGTGTCGGCGGTGCTGACGATGCCGTCACCCGTCAAGTCGATAGCGGCTGTGTATCGCAAGTGCATGTTTGCTCACCACACTTTCTACAGGCGGCTGAAGTTGCCGATGTCAGGGCTGATCGCGTTGAGGGCCTGCTCGTTGGCCTGGTCTTCGGAGATGGTCAGCGCACGACCCAGCCCGAGCGCTTCGGAGATGTGGTTGATTTCGTCGTACAGCTTGTTCACCGCGTCGTTGAAGTCGCCGGTCTGCTTGTTGACCGCCGCCGTCATGGCGCCGCCCTGCCACCCGGATCCACTCAGACCCGCCACCTCGTCCATGACGCGACGGGCCTCCTCACGGACCCGGTCGCCGGTTTCCTGCAAGACCTTTTCGGTCTGGGCCACCGCTGATTCTTCGAGCTCGAAACCCACTGGCACTCCTTCGTTCCACGAGTACGCTTCTGCCAGTCTTAACGCCAGCCTTGACACCTGGCGGACGCTTACATTGTCGATCCCTATTGCAAAACGCCCGTGGGGACGGCGTAACACAACCAGTACGGGCTAGCTACGGGTGCAGCACGGTAACCGCCGGGCATCGCTGCCCACCGTAGCTGTGGGAGGGTGGATGACAGACACCACGGGGAGCCACGAATCGCTACGCGACATCATCCGCGCGTATCGCAAACGGGCGGGTCTCACCCAAGCTGAAGTGGCATCGTTGGCCGGACTCAGCGTCGCCGGCGTACGCGACATCGAACAAGGAAGAGTCGTCGCGCCTCGCGCCGACACCATCCGCCAACTCGGCGCGGCTCTCGGCCTCCCCGCTGCCGTCACCGCGAGGCTGGCTCCCCGCCCGCTGGCGGGTGACAGCGCGGCCAATCTATGGATCGGCGTCCTCGGCCCACTCACCGTCCGAGTAGACGGGGTCGAGGTCGATCCCGGATCCGACCTGCAACGCGCCCTGTTGGGGCTATTGGCGTTGTCGCCGAATCTCACCGTCGGCCGGGAACGATTGCTCTCCCTCGTCGCCGCAGCCGATCGTCCCGCGACCGTAGCGGCTCTCGCGGCCCGCATCTCCCGACTACGCCGCCGCATTCGGCCCGCCTCGATGGCCCACTCTGAAAGCCCGATCGTCGCATGCGACGGTGGTTACCGGCTGGTCGTCGGCGACGACCAGATCGACCTGCTCGAGTTTCGTTCCCTGGTGCGGCAAGCACGGCGGATGGTGGCTCAGGCAGACTTGTCCGAGGCGTGGAGGCTCTACCGCCGAGCGGTCGACCTGTGGCGGGACGAGCCGCTGGCAGGCCTGTCGCTGCTCGCGGACGATCCCGCAGTGGTAGGGCTCATCCGACAGTGGCCAACGGTCGCCACGGAATTCGCGGCCGTCGGCGCTGACTTGGGACACCACGCACAGGTAGTGCCGATCCTGCACAAGGTCATCGCCGTCGACCCTCTGCACGAGGTCGCCAACGCGCACTTGATGATGGCGCTCGCCGGTACCGGACGACAAACCGAGGCACTGCAAGTATTCGATCGACTACGCCGGCGTCTCGACCGCGACCTCGGTATCCAACCCGGGCCTGAGTTGCTGGAAGCACATCGACGCGTTCTGCGGCAACAGGTGGGCCGACCGGTGTCACCGCGTGCGCGTACCCGCCGGAGCCTGCCCGCCGACGTCCCCGACTTCGTCGGTCGCCAGGAAGAGCTGCGGCGCCTGCGCGATTGGGCGACCGACGACACCCGAGCCGGCGACGGGCCGACCATCATCCTCATCGAAGGCATGGCCGGCGTCGGCAAGACCCGCCTGGCCCTTCGCCTCGCCCACCACCTCGCCGCCGACGGTCGATATCCGGACCAGCAGCTGTACGCGGATCTGGGGACCCACACCAGCGACACACCAGCCGACCCCTCGGCGGTGCTCGCCTCCTTCCTCCACCTGGTGGGCGTACCGGACACGCAGATCCCCGAGGACCTTCCGTGCCGACTCTCGCTGTATCGACAACAGTTGAACGGGACACGTACGCTACTTCTGCTCGATGATGCCGCCAACGCACAACAGGTCGTGCCGTTGTTGCCCGCTTCTCCACATGCGCTGTGCCTCGTGACGAGCCGCCGCCGGCTCCGGCTACCGGGCGCCCATCGGCTCTCGCTGGGCGAGTTCTCCCGCGACGAGGCCCTACAGGCACTCGAGGCCGTCCTGGGAAGGGAGCGTATGAACGCGGAACCGGAGGCTGCCGAGCAGATCGTCGACGCCTGTGGACGGCTTCCTCTGGCAGTCGGCCTCGTCGCCCGACGCCTGCAGGCACGCCCGCTGGTGACCTTCACCGATGCCGCCCGCCGGCTCGCTGACGACACGAGGCGCCTCAGCGAGTTGGCCGCGGGAGGGCGCTCGGTCCGCGAAAGTTTCGACCAGTCGCACCGCCGACTGTCAGAAGAGCGTCGTCACCAGCTCCAGCGCCTATGCCAGGCTGGTCGAGAGTTCAGCGTGGCCGCCGCCGCTACGCACCTCGGGACCACCCTGGCCGACGCGGGACGCATCCTCGAGGATCTGCACGAGGTACACCTTCTCGCCAGACGAAGTGGAAACCGGTACTGTCTGCACGATCTCGTGCGGGACTACCTCCGGGAGGTGGGGTGACTCACGACGGCGCATGCCTCCGCCCACGGCGGGTGCCCGGTCGCCTGGGTCCAGTCGGAGTGTGGCGGCTGCTCGGCTTCCAGGTGATTCAACTAGGACTGTTTTTTGCCTTGGCCCAGGGTGTATGGGTTGCCGTCCTCAGCGGAGTTGTCGGACTCCTCGCCATCGTGGCGGCCTTCGGACGATGGCGCGGACGGTGGCTTAGCGAGATCGCTCTGCTGCGGCTGCGCCGTCGGCTACGCCGCGGGGCCATCCGCAGCACTCAGGCGGATCGCCGACTGGCCGTCCTCGCTGAGCTGGTGCCCGACCTCACAGTCGAGGAGGTGCCGGGTCCCGACGGTACCCGGCTCGGTATGGGCGCCGACGGTGCCGGCTGGTTCGCCGTCCTCGAGGTGGAAGCCGGTGATGGCGGAGCCGACCCACCGGTGCCGCTGGCGGCGCTAGCCAAGATCGGCGCCGAAGCCGGAGTCGCTGGTGTGATCGTGCAGGTGCTGTCCCACACCGAACCGGCGCTCGATTCGGCCGGAGCGCGGCAACGGCGGCTGTGGGTGGCGGTCCGCCTCGACGCGGACCGGGTGGCCGAAGCCATGGTCGACGACCTCCACCGCCCCATCGAGGTGCCAGCCGTGCTGGCCGAGCTGACCCGCCGGGTACGGCGGGCACTGAAACGGCGGGGCTTGGCGACCCGGGTGCTCGACGTCGACGGACTCATCGACGCACTGATGCTCTCCTGTGACCTGACGCCGCAGGACACCGCCGGGCCTGGCGCAGGGCACATTCACGAAGAGTGGGACGCCTGGCACTCCCCACGGCTGGTCCACCGCTGTTTCTGGCTCCGCGACTGGCCGGATCCGGACCGTGCCACCGCGCTCCTGGCCAGCCTCACGGAGCTGCCCAAGGTGCGGGTCAGTGCGGCGCTTGTGCTCGAGCCGGCGCCCGAAGCAGCCCATACCGACCTACGATGCCTGATCCGCCTCTCCAGCGACCCGGCCACCGTTGCGCAGCTCGACGACTTCGTGGCCACGATGGCCGACCGGTTGGGCGCCCGGCTCTTCCCCCTGGACGGCGAACATGCCCTCGCGGTGTACGCTTCCGCGCCAAGCGGAGGAGGTGCTCGATGAACAGTGGCCACTATCCCGCAGCTGCCCAACCGCAACCTCACACACCGGCGGTCGTACCGGCGCCGGCTCCTCCGCCGGCCAGCACCAGCACTCCACACGCTTCGGGAACACCCGCTGACGGTCAGGCCCACGCGAGCACCGCCGCGGCGGCCGCCACGGCCGCTAGCGCCGCGGTGGCCACCACTGCTGCTGTCGCCGCGCCAGCGAGTCCACCGCAGAACGCGCCGCCGAGCGCCGGACAGGCACCACCGAAACCACCGGTGGTAGCGCAGCAGTGGCACGCGCGGCGCCACCGCAGCCTTCCCCGGCTTCGTCTAGGCCGGCACACGGCCCCGATCGAGGCGCTGGACCAACTACCGGTCCGCCGCGGTGGGTTCGGTCTCCAGCTGGGGCAAAGTCGTGATGGCGAGCCGGTGGTCGTGCGCCTATTCCGCCCTCAGCCGACCAATGCGGTCCTCGTCGGCGGGGCGTGGGCCGCCGAGCTTCTGACGTACCGGGCGCTGCGGTTCGGCGCCCGCGCCGTGGTGTTCAGCGGCACGGCGGCGAGCTGGATCGAGCTGGGCCGCCGCGCCACCGGGCGCACCGACCGGGTCGCGGTGCGCACCCCTGGTGACGACGTGGCGACCGCCGCCTCACCGGACGTGCCGGTACTTCGCCTCGACAGCACTGGCCAGCCGCTGGCCACGGACCTTCCGGCGTGGACGACCCGACTGTCGGTGCTCGCCCCTGGTGCGATCGGCCAGCACCCCGCTGCGCACGCCATAGCCGCCCACCTGAGCCACTGCGAGCTGGTCCTGACCCAACGCCTCGCGCGGCACGACATCGCCGTGCTCGCGCAGGCACTGAACCTTCCCACTCACGTCCAGGAAGCGCTGGCGGTGATGCCGGACGCGGTGCTCGCCGTGCTCACCCCGTCGGGTGTGCGGTACGCGTGGGTGAACTTCACACCCGCCGAGCGGGAGGTCCTCGGGGCGCTACCGCGCCACTGACCCCGGATCGGCTGGTAGTCGTGCCGCGTACGGATCCAGCGTGGGCCCAGTGGGGATGCGCTGCACCAGCGCGGCCGGCATGTCCACCGCGTGCTCCGGCGCGTACCCGAGCATCCCCAACGCGTCCACCGACGGCACCGGGAAGCGCAGCCCCACGTCGGTGACGAGGTGATAGGCGCCGATGTCGGTGGTGTCGGAGGCGACCGCTCGTACCACGGCGATGTGCCCTGGCGGTACGAGCACCCAGTCGGCCAGGCGCACTCCTTCCGGTGACTCGGCGATCGTCGGGATGGCGGGAGTCGCCACCGTCAGGTCAGCGTCCAAGGTGAGGACCGGGGTGGAGGCAGCGTCGGTGGTCTCCGCGCACAAAGGAGTGGTGTCGCCGGTGACCGGCCTCAACTCCGGCGGCGCCACCGGCGGGGCCGCGTCGTCGCTCGCGGGGTCCAAGGCGTTGCTGACCGGTGCCGCGTTCGCCGCCGCTGCCGTGATTTCCTCCGGCTCCACCTCGTAGTGACCACGGACCAAGAGCATCTGCAGCTCGGTCAGATGCGCCAGCCCGTCGTCGAGGACGAGGTAGTACTGCCGACCGTTGGCCACCGAGTGGAAGACCACGTCACCCACCGAGCGTCCGTGGACAGCGTCGGATTCCTCTCCGAAACGCTCGATCGGGATCGGGCCGATGTCCTGGCCGGCGGGGAGACTGTTCAGCCACGCGGTGCCGACCTCGACCACCTGTGCCTGGAATCCGTACAGGGAGCGGATCACCGCGTCCGGGTCGTCGCCGGTGATCCGATAGCGGCGCCCTTGCCAGAGAAGGTAGCGAGTGCCCGCGTCGGAATCCTTCACGAACAAGGCTCCGTCGCCGAGCGGTACCCCGCCGGCCGCGGGCGTACCCACCAGCAGGAGGGTGGTCGTCACCGACGAGCCAGCCTGGTCCCGACCTTGGGCCGAGCAGATGGTCCACGGTCGACCGACCACGCGGCTGGTCGGCGGCAGCGAGTCCGGCGCGCCTGGGATACCCACCGGCACGGCCCGGGGGACGTCGGCGAGGTTGCGACTGGCGACTCGTTGCACGTTCGAACCGTCGGTCAACAGCCGCGCCGACGCATAGTTGATCACCGGTTGCAGCACGCCGTCTTGGTAGACGAAGTGGGCCCCCGTCTCCCGTTCGATGACGATGGCCCCTTCCTGCTGCCACCGTGCGCCGTAGTTACCGCTGATCACGCCGTAGACAGCGAAGGCGATGGCGAGCAGACCGGCGAGCATCACCCCACCGAACACCGCCCCCACGCCCCGGCGCAGCGGCGTCTGCTCTGGGTCGGTCTCACGCAGCATGATCGAGGAGATGACCCGCTGCATCATGAACTGGTACGAGTGGAGCTGGTCGCGACGGCTAGCCATCTAACCCAGTCCTGCCATCAAGCTCTGGACATATGCGAAGAACCCGGAGATGAGACCGGTGAGCGGGATCAACGCGAGGATCGCTACCACGTCCAGGATGTCACTGATCCGGCCAAGGTACGGCGAGGGTGCCCGCCGACTGTAGACCAGCCCGGCGGCCACCACCCCGAGTGCGATCACCACCACGACGAGGAGCACCACCACGAGGCCTGTGTTGTCCCCGGCGGCGATGGCCCGTACCCAGGCGAGCAGCGCTGCCACGACCACTCCCCCGACCAGCAGCGGTATCCGTTGGCGGGCCACGACGAACAGCCGGGCGCGCAGCAGCAACGCCAGCGCTGCCGCGCCGAGCATCAGCTGGTGTGTCAGACAACCGGCCGCCGCGAGGAACGCCGCGGCCACCACACTGGCCACGGCCAATCCGCTCAGCAGACCGGCCAGAATCTGATCGGTACGCGCGGCTGCCTTGAAGACCTCCGGTTGTGGTGGCAACGGGTCCTCGGTGAACAGGTCCGCTGACCGTTGGGGCAGCGTCGGTAGGGGAAGGCGACCGAGCCGGATCGCCAGCAACGGGTAGCCAGGCAGCAGCCCGATCCCCACTGCGAGGACGAGGGCGGCCGCGCTGTCGGATGCCAGTGGGCCGGCGACCAGCGCACCAAACGCGCCGAGCGCACCGACGGCGATTGCCGCGGAGAACACCCGTCCGGCGACCGTGACGCCGACGAACCCAGCGACGCCGAACAGCAGCACCGCCACGGTGGCCAACAGCAGCTGGCGAGAACCGAGATCGGTCAGGCCGGCGTGGTCCGGCGCGGTGACCAGCAGACCTCCAACGAACGCGTACGGCAGACT
The DNA here is from genome assembly GCA_964438855.1 of uncultured Micromonosporaceae bacterium. Classification (GTDB taxonomy): domain Bacteria; phylum Actinomycetota; class Actinomycetes; order Mycobacteriales; family Micromonosporaceae; genus Natronosporangium. The sequence goes on along the minus strand of CAYTMR010000007.1, from coordinate 34,197 downwards.
GCATCCGGCCAGGACGGCGCCTGCGTGCGCGTCCGGTAGCGCGCGGGCCAGCAGCGTACCCGCGACGAGCAGCACTGCGCCGACGGCGAGCAAGGCGACGCCCGGCACCAGCCACGGCGGCTGGAACAGTGGCACGATGGCCAGCCCGCTCACCAGGATCGCCGCGCCAATGGCAAGTCCACATCGACGGGTAGCGGAGCGGCCCCAGCTGCGGCCGGCGCGGCGCGCACCGCTGGCGATCGTCTCCACGAGGTCCTCGTACTCCAGCTCAGGCCACTCGAGGTCGCCTGGTACGAGGTGCAGCACCTCACCGTCGAGGACCCGCTGCGCGGCGAGTGTCCGCTGCGAGTCGATGATGTCGCCAGTGGGACGGCGTAGCAGCCAGCCGGCGTGACGTTCTCCCGCGTCAGCGGTGTCGTCGCCGGCGTGGCGCAGGATGTACGGCAGCAGCTCGGCGACGGCCACATCGCCGGGCAACGCTACGTCGATCCACCGAGTCGGTGCTCGGACGGTGACCCGCACGAGGGTGACGGCGGACGCGCTGGCCACTGAGTACCTCCAGTTGGGGTAGCCGGCTATACAGGGGGGCGGGCATTTACCGATACTAGGCGGGCGCTGCGAGTGGGGTAGGCCCTGATTGCCGAGGAGGTAGCGGTTGTGGCGACCGTAATCGTCAAACGGCCGGTGCGGCAACCGGCACCCGAACTGCCCTCCGGCGAAGTGGTGCTGGACCCACCGCCCGAGAATCCGCCACCAGCGGGAAAGGGCTGGTCACGGGCCCTGATGGTGATTCCCATGGGGTGTATGGCCGGGGCCGGCATCCTCATGATGCTGGTCTTCCGGTTGGACCGCATGGGTCCACTGATGTACGTCGTCGGTGGCCTGTTCGCGGTGGGCATCGTCGGCATGGTGCTGTTCATGGTGCTCAACCAGCAGGCCCAAGGGCCAAGCAAGCAGGAGATGAGCCTCGCCCGCCGCCGGTACCTGCGCCGTCTGAGCCAACTCCGCGCCCAGGTGCGCGACACCGCGCAGCAGCAACGACGCGCCATGTTCTACCGGCATCCCGACCCGGACAAGCTCTGGTCCACCGTGCAGAGCAGCCGCTTGTGGGAGCGGCGTCCCGGCGACTGGGACTACGGGGTGATCCGACTCGGACTGGGGCCGCAGGAGCTGGCGACCCGGCTCGTGCCGCCAGAGACGAAACCGGTCGACGAGCTAGAGCCACTGTGCGCGATGGCGTTGCGGAAGTTCGTCACCCGGTACGCCACCGTGCCGGACCTGCCGGTAGCCGTCGCCCTGCGGGGTTTTTCCCGCATCTACGTCACCGGCGAGCCCGAACGCACACGCGCGTTCGCGCGGGCGCTCATCGCCCAGTTGAGCACCTTCCATGCGCCCGGTGATGTACTGACAGCGTTCTGTGTCCACCCCGATATGCGGGACGTGTGGGAGTGGGCGAAGTGGCTTCCCCACGCCATGCACCCCGAGAAGCTCGACGGGGTCGGTCAGATGCGGTTGCTGGCCACGAGCATCCCGGCCCTGGAGGCGATGCTCGACGACGTCCTGGCCAGCCGGCCACGCTTCGACCCGGCGTCGCCGCTGTCGCAAGGCAGCGCACAGCTTGTGGTGTTCCTGGACGGAGGCGACACGACCGGCTCCGAGCACCTGCTCATCGACAGCGGCATTGAAGGCGTCACGGTCATCGACCTGAGTACACCCCCGCCGCGCATCCTGGACCAGACCACGCTGGTCCTGACGATCGGCGAAGACGGTGAGTTGACCAGCCGCACCATGGACGGCGAGGCGAAGGTGGGACGGGCCGACGCCCTACCCCTGCCCAACGCCAGTGCCCTGGCCCGAACGCTGGCCCCGCTACGTATGTCTCAGCTCACCGTCGGCGAGCAACCGCTGGCCAGCTCGCTGGACCTCACCGACCTGCTGGGCATCAGAGACCCGTACGAGCTCGACCTCGCCACGTGCTGGGCCACCCGCTCCAACCGGGACCGACTGCGCGTCCCCATCGGTCTGCAACCCGACGGGCGGCCGTTGGAGCTGGACCTCAAAGAGTCCGCGCAGGACGGTATGGGGCCGCACGGACTGCTCGTCGGCGCGACCGGATCGGGCAAGTCGGAGCTGTTGCGGACCCTCGTGCTGGCCCTCGCGGTCACCCACAGCTCCGAGATCCTCAACTTCGTCCTCGTGGACTTCAAAGGTGGGGCTACCTTCACCAAGTTGGATCGGTTGCCACACACCAGCGCCGTCATCACCAACCTGGCCGACGAGCTCGAGCTGGTCGACCGGATGCTCGACGCCATCCAAGGTGAACTGGTGCGGCGCCAGGAACTGCTGCGTGCCGCCGGCAACTACGCCTCCCAGCGCGACTACGAGCGCGCCCGGGCCGCCGGCGCGCCGCTGGAGCCGTTGCCAGCCCTGCTGGTGGTCGTGGACGAGTTCTCCGAGCTGCTCACCGCGCGACCGGACTTCATCGACATGTTCGTCCAGATCGGTCGAGTTGGCCGTTCACTCGCCGTCCACCTGCTGTTGGCCTCCCAGCGGCTGGACGAAGGCAAGCTTCGTGGCCTGGAATCCCACCTGTCGTACCGCATCGGACTGCGGACCTTCTCGGCGATGGAGAGCCGGGCCGTGCTGGGTGCGCCCGACGCCTATCAGCTGCCCCGCGCTCCCGGGCACGGCTTCCTCAAGACCGAGGCGGACGCGCTGACCCGGTTCCGGGCCGCGTACGTCTCGGGTCGTTGCCAGCGTGGTGGACCGGTGCGCACCATCCGGGACGGCAACCGGGTGGAGCCGATCCAAACCTATTCGACCAGCTTCCAAGTGCCGCGCGTGGTCGACCAGGAGCCGGAGGAGACGCCCACCACCGAGGCGGACGACGAGCAGCTCGGCGAGACCCTGCTCGACGTGCTCGTGGCGCAGATGGAAGGCAAGGGCAAGCCGGCCCACCAGGTGTGGCTGCCACCGTTGGCCGACCCGCCCACGCTCGACCAGTTGACCGGCCCGCTGCACGTCGTGGCTGGCCGAGGCCTGACCACCGTCGACGCGTCGCGGCACGGGGCGTTGCAGGCGGCGGTCGGCGTCGTCGACAAGCCCTACGAGCAGTTGCGCGACGTCTTCTGGATCGACCTGACCAGCGGCGGTGGGAACGTCGCCGTGGTGGGTGGCCCGCGCAGCGGCAAGAGCACCGCGGTCCGCGCGCTCCTCGGCACGCTCGCCCTCACCCACACGCCCCAGGAAGTGCAGTTCTTCTGCCTCGACTTCGGCGGCGGTGGTCTGTCGTCGCTGCAGGACCTGCCGCACGTGAGCGGTGTCGGCGGCAGACGGGACCGGGACACAGTGCGGCGCAGCATCGGTGAGGCGCAGACCCTCATAGCGGAACGGGAGCAGTACTTCGCCGCCCACGGCGTGGACGGGATGGCGACCTATCGCCAACTGCTCCGTTCTGGCCAGGTCTCCGACCGGTTCGGAGACGTGTTCCTCGTCATCGACGGCTGGCAGACGCTACGCAGCGAGTTCGAAGACCTAGAGCCGGCGGTGGTGGACATCATCACCCGCGGGCTCGGCTTCGGTGTGCACGTCATCGTGACCGCCAGCCGCTGGATGGATTTGCGCCCCAACGTCCGGGACATGTTCGGTTCCAAGGTCGAGCTCAAGTTGGGCGACGCCATCGACTCCCAGGTGGGCCGCCGTCAGGCGGCGACGGTGCCGGACCAGTCACCCGGCCGGGGGTTGACTCCCGACGGCTTCCACTTCCTCGCCGGCGTACCCCGAATCGATGGGCGTTCCACCGCCGACGACCTCGCCGACGGGGTCGCCCACTTCGTCACGCAGGTAGCCGACGCCTGGTCTGGGCCACGGGCAGCCAAGATCCGCATGCTGCCGACGATGCTGTCGTACGATGCCCTCCCGCCCGCGGACCGCGACAAGGGCGTCCCGATCGGCATCGCCGAGCGCGACTTGCGCCCCGTCTTCCTCGACTTCCGCAACGATCCGCACCTGCTGCTGTTCGCCGACGTCCAATGCGGCAAGAGCTCCTTCCTGCGGGTCCTCGCCTCCGGGCTCATGCAGATGTACACGCCGGAGGAGGTGCAGCTGCTCGTGGTGGACTACCGCCGTAGTCTGCTCGGCCTGGTCCCCGACGATTACCAGGTCGGGTACGCAGCCAACTCCGATACGCTGCGCCAGATGGTCGCGTTGACGGCGGACGCGATGCGTAAACGACTCCCCGGCACCGACATCACGCCCGAGCAGTTGCGCAAGCGCAGCTGGTGGAGCGGTCCCGAGCTGTTCGTCCTGATCGACGACTACGACCTCGTGGCCACGAGCATCCACGACAACCCGCTGGCACCGCTGCTGGAGTTCCTCACCCAAGGCCGCGACATCGGCTTCCACATGGTGGTGGTCCGCCGTAGCGGCGGCGCGGGTCGAGCGATGTTCGATCCCGTGATCGGACGCATCCGCGACCTCGCCTCCCCAGGAATCCTGATGTCGGGCAGCCGCGAGGAAGGACCACTGCTGGGCAACCTCCGCGCCGAGCCGCTGCCACCCGGCCGCGGAAGGCTCATCACTCGGGCCGGCGGAGCCCAGCTGATCCAGCTCGCCTACCTTCCGCCCGCCTCCTGAGAAGCCTTGGAGGCGGGCGTCGCAAGGGTCCGCGCGTATTCGCGCAGCAGACCGCTGAGCCGGTAGCGGTCCGCAGGAAGCGCCGTGAGGAGGCATTCGTCGGCGAGCCGGTCGAGCCACCGTCGAGTGTGCGCCGGTGGCGCTCCGACCAGCCGTGCGGCGTCCTCCACAGTGACCTCCTCAGTCGGAAGGGTGGCGAGGAGACAGAACACCTCCCGCTCGGCCCCCGCCAGCCCTTTCACCGACTGGTCGAAGACCGACCGCAGGAGGTCACTGCCGGCGGCCAACTCCCGCAGCAGGTCCGGTGCCCGCTCCAGCCGGTCGGCCAGATCCGCCGGGTGCCAGGCCGGTCGGGCGCGCAGACGCCGGGCCACCAAGGACACGGCCAATGGCAGGTAGCCGCAGCGGGCGACGAGCCGGCGACTGGCCGCCCGGTCCCGTCCGATCCGCTCACCCCCGGCCACCCGTGCCAGCAGCAGCTCGGCGTCGGCGGGTGGGAAGACGTCGAGGGGAAGCAGATCGGCGCCGTCCAAGGCGAGCACACGGCGAGCGGTCACCAGGACCAGGTGGCCGGCACCGGCAGGCACCAGTGGGGCCACCTGCTCCTCGTCATGGGCGTTGTCCAGCAGCAGAATGACCGACTGGCCAGCGACTCGGTCCCGGTAGCAGGCGGCCAGCCCCGGTAGGTGTGCGGGTAGCTCGCTGGCGGGAACACCGAGCATCGTCAACAACGCGGCGAGCGCCGCTTCGGGGCGTGCCTCACCCAGGTCGATGTAGAGCTGGGCGTCGGGGTGGAAGCCGTCCCTGAGCACATCATGGGCAAAGTGGACGGCGAGGGTGGTCTTTCCCACACCGACCGGGCCGACGATCGACAGCACCGTAGGCGCACCGTTCCCACCGGCCGCCGGCCTCACCCACCGTTGCCGCATCCACTCCAACTCTCGGCGGCGGCCCGTGAACTCCGCCGAGTCGCGCGGCAGCCGTCCTCGTGCCGAGAGGGTGGGCAGCGGGTACGCCGCGCCGGCACGGCGTCGCACCGCCTGCTGCGCCTTGCGCAACTGCGGCCCTGGATCGGTGCCGAGCTCTTCGGCTAGACGGCGCCTGAGCTCCTCGAACAGCGACGAGGCGAGGTCAGCTTGACCGGCCGCGGCCAACGCGATGAGCAGCGCGGCGCTCGCCGCCTCGTGGAGTGGATCCACCTCGACGACACGCCGCAGCGGTGGAATCACCTCCACGTGACGCCCGAGTGCGAGAGCAACCTCGGCATAGTCCACGACGGCGGCCTGCCACTCCCGGGTGGGACCGATCACCGCCGGGTCGTCCCACGGCACCACATCGGCGAGTGGGTCACCCTGCCACAGCGCCATCGCCTCCGCCAAGACCCGGCAGGCGTGGTCCGGGTCGCCGTCGCGGCGGGCTGCGCGCGCCTGCGCGACGAGGTGTCGAAACAGCAACAAGTCGACCTGGTTGTCGGCGACCGTGAGCTGGTAGCCGGAGGGCGTGCTGACCAGGTCAGGCGCACCGCCACGGACCAGTACCGGTTGGAGGCGGCGGCGCAACCGGGAGGCGTCCACCCGCAACCGCTCGGCGGCGTTGTGGGGCGGTTGATTGCCCCAGACCAACTCGACCAGACGCTCCTGACTCACCGGAGTGTTCGCGGCGAGCGCGAGAGCACCGAGCAGAATCTGGGATCTGGTCGAGCCGATCTCCACTGCTGCGCTGTGGAGACGCACCCGCAACCCACCCAGCACCTCAATCCACAGGTCCTCCGCGGGCAGCTGGTCCGACTGTCCACGGCGGATCAGTTCGTCGAGCTCAGAAGCGGGAAACCACAACGCCTCACCGAGTCGCCGTAACGCTGCCGGGCGAGGGGTGGCGACCCGACCTTGCTCGAGGTCACGCAGCGCGGCGAGGCTCATACCGGCGAGTTCGGCGGCCTGCTGCTGGGTCAGGCCAGCACGCCGTCGCCACCATCGGACGTATGATCCCAACCGGGGTGACACGCCATCATGCAATCACACGGAGGCACGCCCCCTACTCTTTGCTCGATGGCTGCGCCGCGCATACAGTGGCTAATCGAGGATCGTGGTCGACATGAGTGACGGCACCTGGTGGCTCCTAGCCGGCGTCGCGATGGGCAGCGGCGTGATCGCCTGTGCCGCCGCGCTGAGCGACTCCGCCAGGGACCGCTGGATGGCGAGGCGGCGCCGCGCGCTTCCCGCCGCCGAAGCCGCCGGCGCGGCGTTCACAATGGCGTCAGGATCCAGCGTGCCGATCGCGCCGGAGATGCCGGCACTGCTGACTCCCGCCACCGCGTCCTCATCGGCTCCGCCGGCGGCAGCACCAGCGACGGCGGCACCCGCGCCGACACCGGCAGCGGCGCCATCCGTGCCAGCACCGGCACCATCGGCAGCAGCCCACACGGCCGCGCCGGCTCCAGCGCCATCGGCGCCCGCAGCTGGCACGGTCGCGCCGACCCCGCCGACACCGACACCCGCCTCACCCACACCGGCGCCAACGCCGCGAGCGCAACCGGCACCGCCATCAAAGCCACCGTCGCGACCCGCGCCGACGCCCTCGCCACGCCCAGCACCAGAGCCGGCATCCCCACCGGCCCGCGCCGCCGCCCCGGTCGACGGCCCGGGTGGCCGGGTCATCGGCCGCGTCCAGGTCCGCCCCGAAGGGTCAGGATCACCCCCACCACCGGTTTCCGCCCCACCGACAGCCGCCTCCGCGGTCCCTCCGCTGATCGCCGGTGCCGCCACACCACCACCCAGTGCCGAGCCACCGCCCACTGTGACCCCCGCGCCCTCGCCACAGGCCGGTACGCCGGGGCGCCTCGCCCCCGCCGAAGTCCGGGTGCTGGGTCCGTTCGAAGTGCGGACAGCGGGCATGGCCGGGGAACAGCAGGACACGCTCGCCACGCTGATCGCGCTAGCGGCCGTACTGCCGATGGGCGTCCCACAGGCGGTGGTGGAGCACGTGCTGCCTGGAGGGCCGGCAGGCGCCGCTCAACAGGTCCAACGGTGGCTGGGCCTGGACAGCACCGGCCGACCGTACCTGCGGGAACACAGCGGCGCCTGGCACCTGTCCCCGGACGTGTGGGTGGACTGGCGGGTCTTCCGGGACTTGGCCAACCCGTCGGCCGAGGCGGACGATCCGCAGCGGCTCGCACGCGCGCTGGCGCTGATCCGAGGTGAGCTCTTCACCGGCCTGGCGGTGCCGCCCGCCGCGCAGGAGCTGCTGCGCCCGGTCGCCGACGAAATCCGCGCCGTCGTGGTGAGCACGGTCGAGCGGGAGATGCTGCGCGCGCTCGCCACCGCCGACTCGCAACGGGCCAGCTGGGCACTTCGCCAAGGGCTCTTGCTGCTGCCGCGCGAGGACGCGCTATGGCGCCTCCAGCTGCAGTTGTAGAACAGCGGTGACGACGACCGGGTCGGCCCGCCAACCGAACGACGGCGCCGGTGGGCGGTAGCGTGGAATGACGATGGCTTCCACGCTGACCGACGTGCTCCGCGGCCTTCCCGACGAAGGGCTGGCCGCGCTTTTCCGGATGCGCCCAGATCTGGTGGTCCCGCCGCCCAGTGACATGTCCGCGCTCGCGGCCCGCGCGCAGTCCCGCCCCTCGGTGGCGCGGGTGATCGACACGTTGGACCGGTTCCACCTGGAAATCCTCGACGCACTGCGGTTGACCCGCGACCCGGAGGGCCGCACGTCGGTGGACGAGGTCCTCGCCATGACCGCCACACCCGGTGGCGCCTCACCGGCAGCGATCCGGGCGGCGTTGGACCGGCTCCGCACCCTCCTGTTGGCGTACGGGCCACCAGACGCCATGCGTCTGGTGGCCACGGTCGACGAGGTCGTCGGCCCGTACCCGGCCGGGCTCGGCCGCCCGGCAGCGGAGCTCGACGCCGACACGGCGCAACTCGTCGAAGACCCGGCCCGGCTACGCCGCACCGTGCTCTCCGCGCCCCCAGCTGCCCGGGCGGTACTGGAACGGCTCGCCGCCGGACCACCGGTCGGCTCCACCGCCGGTGCTGCCGCCGGCCGCACCGCGACCGAAGCCGGCCCGGTGAGCTGGCTAGTCGACCATGGCCTGCTCGTCGCGACCTCACCGTCGTCGGTGGAGCTGCCACGCGAGGTCGGTCTCCTCCTTCGCCGAGACACCGGACCGCTCGGCACGCTCCACCCCGACCCACCGGCACCCGCCGGAGAACCGCTCGACCCCGCCGCGGTCGACTCCGCCGGTGCTGGACAGACGATGGAGGTGATCCGTCACGCCGAGGCGCTGCTGGAGGCGTACGCCGCAGAAACCCCGCCCGTGCTGCGCACTGGCGGTCTCGGCACCCGCGACCTGCGGCGACTGGCGCGCGCCGCGGCCTTGGACGAGCGGGTCGCGGCGCTGCTGACCGAAGTGGCGTACGCCGCCGGGCTCCTCGGCTACGGCGAAGGCGACGAAACGTTCCTTCCCACCACCAGCTACGACGCGTGGCGCTCGGCACCGCTGGCGGCCCGCTGGCACACATTGGCGACCAGCTGGCTGGCGATGCCACGTCGACCCGGACTCGTCGCCCAGCGGGACGACCGGGACCGGCTCATCAGCGCGCTGAGTCCGGAGGTCGAACGGTCGGCGACTCCAGCGATCCGCCGGGCCGTTCTCGGGATCCTGGAGCGGCTGCCATCCGGCAGCGCCCCCACCCCGGAGGAGATGGTGGAGCTGTTGGCGTGGCACACACCCCGCCGCGCCACCGCCTGGGCGACACCAGCGCGAGAAGTCCTGACTGAAGCGGCCCTGCTCGGCATCACCGGCCGCGGCGCGCTCACCTCGTACGGTCGGGAGTTGTTGGCTGAGCTGGTCACCCCTCGGGAAGCCGACCCAGACCCGCTCGGCGTGAACACCCCGGACACGCCCGCCGGGCTGTCACGATCCGCCGCCCGGTTGGACGCCCTCCTGCCGGCACCGGTGGACAAGGTGCTCGTCCAAGCCGACCTCACGGTGGTCGTGCCAGGACCGCCCGAGCCTACCCTCGCCGCGGAGCTGGAGCTGGTCGCCGAGCACGAATCGGCCGGAGGCGGCAGCGTCTACCGCGTGACCCGCGACAGCCTCCGACGTGCGTTCGACGCCGGTTACAGCGCCGAGGACCTCCATGGACTGTTCGCCCGCCGGTCCCGCACGACGATCCCGCAGTCACTGCGCTACCTCATCGACGACCTCGCCCGTTCCCACGGCGGACTACGGGTCGGAACCGCCGGGGCCTACCTGCGCAGCGACGACGAGGCGCTGGTGACACAGGTACTCACCGACCGGCGACTGGAATCGTTGAAGCTCCGCCGGCTCGCCCCCACCGTGCTGGTGGCGGCGGTCGGCACCGGCCGGCTGTTGACCGCCCTACGGGAGGCCGGGTACACGCCCGTTCCGGAGGACGCCAGCGGCGCCGCGCTCCTCGTGAAGCCACGCACCCGACGCGCACCCGCCCGTTCCGCGGTCACCGCGCCGATCGACCCGTTCGCCGTCCCTCGCACCACCACCGCCCGACTGCTCGGCATCATCGAAGACATCCGCCGCCGCGATGCCGCAGCGCGTGCCGCAGCCCGCGTCCCGACTGTGGCCAGCGACGACGCGGCCGGCGCCGCTCAAGCCCACACCGAGGCGATGGCCGTACTCCAACAGGCGGTGCGGGACCGGGCACAGGTGTGGGTGCGCTACGTCGACGCCCACGGCACCGCCAGGTCACGGCTGTTGCGGCCGGTCTCGATCGGGGCCGGCTACCTGCGGGCCGAAGACGAGCGGACCGACACGCTGCACACGTTCGCCCTACACCGAGTCACCGCCGCCACCCTCGACTGACCGTGCCGGACCCACCGGCGGTACGGTGGCGCGCCCACCCCCGATGACTGCAGCCGCGTGCCCCAGGGCCCGGATGCCGGACGCACCCACCGACGCCTACCTTTTCAGACGCATCGTTGGCCGCAACCGTTGCCAGCGGGAGGCGAATATCCCCATTCCGTGACCGATCACACCCGTGGAGTTCAAGGAGGCGGGCCGGTGCGTGCCAGACTTGATGGCTTGATCCGCCCTAAAGCGCGCTGGTGAGAGGGGGACGCGGTGTCGAGCGGGCCGTTGATCGTGCAGTCGGACAAGACCTTGCTGCTGGAGGTCGACCATCCGGACGCCGACGCCTGCCGCATGGCGATCGCGCCGTTCGCCGAACTGGAACGGTCGCCGGAGCACGTGCACACCTACCGTCTCACCCCACTGGGCCTGTGGAACGCGCGTGCCGCCGGGCACGACGCCGAATCGGTCGTCGACGCGCTCCTGCGCTTCTCCCGCTACCCGGTGCCGCACGCCCTGCTGGTCGACGTCGCCGAGACGATGGACCGCTACGGGCGTCTGCGCCTGGTCAACGACCCCGCCCACGGGCTGGTGTTGCACGGCCTGGACAAGGCGGTGTTGGCCGAGGTGGTCCGGAGCAAGCGCCTCGCCGGCATGCTCGGCGCCAAGATCGACGACGAGACGGTGGTCGTGCACCCCAGCGAGCGTGGGCGGCTCAAGCAGGCGCTGCTCAAGCTTGGCTGGCCGGCGGAAGACGTCGCCGGGTACGTCGACGGGGAGCACCATCCGATCGCGCTGCACGAAACCGACTGGTCGCTACGGCCGTACCAGCGGGAGGCGGTCGAGCACTTCTGGGCCGGCGGCTCCGGGGTGGTGGTGCTGCCCTGCGGTGCTGGCAAGACGCTGGTCGGCGCGGCGGCGATGGCCCGCGCCTCGGCGACCACGCTCATCCTGGTGACCAACACGGTGGCGGGCCGACAGTGGCGGCGCGAACTGGTCGCCCGCACCTCGTTGACCGAAGAGGAGATCGGAGAGTACTCGGGCGAACGCAAGGAGATCCGCCCGGTCACCATCGCCACCTACCAGGTCCTCACCACCCGCCGCAAAGGCGCCTTCACTCACCTGGACCTGTTCGACGCCCGGGACTGGGGTCTGATCGTCTACGACGAGGTGCACCTGCTGCCGGCGCCTATCTTCCGGTTCACCGCCGACTTGCAGGCCCGCCGCCGGCTTGGCCTGACCGCCACACTGATCCGCGAAGACGGGCGAGAAGGTGACGTCTTCAGTCTGATCGGTCCCAAGCGGTACGACGCGCCGTGGCGCGACATCGAAGCACAGGGGTGGATCGCCCCGGCCGAGTGCGCCGAGGTGCGGGTGACACTCACCGACGCCGAACGCATGGCGTACGCGACCGCGGAGACTGAGGAGCGATACCGCTTTGCGGCCACCGCGCGCACCAAGCTGCCGGTCGTCAAGGCGCTGCTGGATCGGCACCGTGGAGAGCAGGTATTGGTCATCGGGGCCTACCTGGACCAGCTGCACGAGGTGGCCGACTACGTGGGTGCGCCGGTGGTGCAGGGGCAGACGACCAGCCGCGAGCGGGAGCGGCTGTTCGACGCTTTCCGTCGCGGGGAGATATCCACCCTGGTGATGTCCCGGGTGGGCAACTTCTCGATCGACCTGCCCGAGGCCACGGTGGCGATCCAGGTGAGCGGAACGTTCGGCTCCCGCCAGGAGGAGGCACAACGGCTCGGGCGGATTTTGCGTCCGAAGTCGGACGGGCGTCAGGCCCACTTCTACACCGTCGTCAGCCGTGACACGGTCGACACCGACTACGCCGCCCACCGGCAGCGTTTCCTGACCGAGCAGGGCTACGCGTACACGATCATCGACGCCGACGACATCCTCGGGCCACCACTGCCCACGGTGGACTCGTCAGACTAGGAGTCGAGCAGTCGCAGCACCTCCGGGGCGACGTAGAGTCGCCGGTACCGCCGGCCGGTGCGCTCACTCAGCAGGCCCAGTTCCTCGAGCCGCGCTATGGCCGCATTGGCGGTCGGATACGTCACCCCATACAGTTTCGCGGCGAGCGTCGGGGTGAGAACCGGGTAGCCGATCAGGTCTTCGACGATCCTGGTCGCCACGCCGCGCACGCCGGCCTCCCGGACGCGCTGCACGGCGTCGTGCTGCCACTGCAGCAGCGCGTCGACCCGCCGGATCGCTGCCGTGGCCTGTGCGCGCACCGCCTCGCTGAAGAACTGGACCCAGGGGTCGAACTCGCCGGTCACGCTCACCCGGAGCAGGTGGTCCTGGTACTCCCGGCGCCGCTGCTCGAGCCAGCCCGACAGGTCCAGCAGTGGCACGCTGAGCTCACCAGAGGCCAGAAGTTGGAGGACACATACGAGCCGGCCGAGGCGACCGTTGCCGTCGTTGAAGGGGTGGAGAGTCTCAAACTGGTAGTGACCCAACGCCATCTTGAGGACCACCGCCAGGTCTGCCTCGTTGATCCAACGCACCCAGGCGGCCAACCCGGCTTCAAGCTGGTCGCCGGGCGGCGGCGGGACGAATCGCGCCTCCTCGACCCGCCCGGTGTGGAGACCTATGAAGACCTGGATCGTGCGTAGCTCGCCCGCCTCGGGGCCGTCACCGCGCGTTCCCCGGACGAGGATCTTGTGGAACTCGCAAAGCAACGTCAGTGTGATGGGCCGACTCTTGACCCACTCGTACGCACGTTCGGCAGCGCGCACGTAGTTGAGCACTTCCGAGATGGCACCCGACTGTTCCTCGTCCTCCGCCAGGTCGGCCTCCAGCACGTCGCTCAGCGCCGCGTAGGTGCCCTCCAGCGCCGAGGTACTCACCGCCTCCCGACGGGTGGTGGGTCTGGCGAGCAGCATGGGGTTGGGTAGACCTGTGGCCGCCTGATCGAGGCGAGCGACGGCGACGGTGGCGTCGATGACGGCCTGGTAGGTCTCGCCACGCAGTTCCACCCGGTCAGGTAAGTCGTGAGGCAAGAACGCCTGGTAGGAGAGGTGCTCGCGGAACCTGGGGTCGTAGCCGCTGATCGGCACGAGCACCCCTACCGGCGACGAGGCGAGCGCTTCAAGGTCCATTGGCTGCCGTCCCCCAAACTTTACATTCGACGGCCGAATTTAAAGTAACTAGCGTCGGACTTTAAATCTCCCCGGGAGATTGGAAGTCTGGCCTCGAAGACGTCACTCCGGCAGCGGCGGTCCGGGGGTCAGAAGATCGGCGAGCAGATCACCGTGCTCCTCCACCCGGGCGAGCACCTGGTCCGGCGAGTACCAGCCGAGCTCGACCGAGGCCACCTCCTCCCACGTCACCGGTGTCGAGACGGTGGGGCGCGGCTCCGCTCGCAGTGAGTACGGCGCGACCGTGGTCTTCGCCGCACTGTTCTGACTCCAGTCGATGAACACCTTGCCAGGTCGTAGCCGCTTCGCCATCTGGTCGGTCACCTCGTTCGGTGCCGCGCGGGCCAGCTCCCTGGCGACGCGTCGGCCGTACGCGGAGACCGTGTCGGCGCTCTGGGTGCCTGCGATCGCACAGTACAGCTGAAGGCCCTTCTTGCCGGAGGTCTTCGGCAGAGCCGTCAACCCGTCCATCGCCAGCCGGTCACGCAACCGCAACGCGACCTCGGCGCACTCCGGCAATCCTGCGGGCGGTCCCGGGTCGAGGTCGACCACCAACAGGTCCGGCAACCTGGAATCGACCCGCCATTGTGGAACATGAAGCTCGAGGGCGGCGAGGTTGGCAAGCCATACCAACGTGGCAAGGTCGTCCACCACTACGTAGTCGAGGGTTTCCCGTCCTGAGCTCGAGCCGGGCGCCGGAAGCGTCTCCAGGCGCACCCACGACGGGGTGCCGGCCGGCGCGTTCTTCTCGAAGAACGACTCGCCTTCCACTCCGTCCGGGAAACGAATGCGGGTCAGAGCCCGACCTCGTAGGTGCGGCAGGAGCACCGGCGCGATCCGCGTGTAGTAGTCGATGACCTCACCCTTGGTGTAACCAACCGCCGGATACAACACCTTATCCAGATTGGACAGTTCGAGGCTGCGCCCATCGACCCGGACCCGAATCCGGTTATCCGCCATCGACGGCGACCTACCGTGTGCTCTTGTCCGGGCGTATCCGCACGAACCGCGGGAAACGCAACCGACCATCCGGCGTCACGTGGGCGTAGCGCACCTCGACCACCAGCTCAGGCCGAACCCAATGGACTCCCTTGGCGTCGACCCGTTCCAGTGGCCGGGTGAACGGCGAGACGTCGCTGTGCAGGGGTTGCAAGGCCGTCAGCAGCGCTGCCTCGGCAGCAGCGCTGATGCCGCCCCCAACCCGCCCTCGGAACTCCAGACCTCCCTGCGGCGTCGGGCTACCGACCAGCAGCGCCCTCACCCGGCGCTCCCCAGGCCGCCAACCACCGACGACAAAGTCACCCGTTTGCTCGTGCTTCACCTTGATCCAGTCCGGTGACCGCACACCCGGGCGATACCGCGAGTCCAACCGCTTCGCCATCACGCCTTCGAGCGCGTGTTCGGCGGCGGCCGCCACCGTCGCGTGGCCATCGGCGAACCGTGGTGACACCAGCCACCGCTTCCCCGGCATCACCATCCGTTCCAGGCGTTCGCGACGCTCGACGTAGGGCAGGCCGGTGAGGTCTTCACCGTCGACCCGCAAAAGGTCGAAGATCAAATAGGTGACGGGAATCCGCGCCGCCAACCGCGCCGCGCGACGGGGATCCCGTACATGGATGCGTTCGGCGAGCATGGCGAAGGACGGATGCCCGGAAGAGTCGAACGCGACGAGCTCGCCGTCGAGCACCACGTCCGGCAACGCGTCGGCCATCTCGGCCAACTCCGGGTACGCCGCCGTGATGTCCGTGCCGGAGCGGGTATAGAGCCGCAGTCGATCACCCTCGATCGCGGCGAGCGCCCGTACGCCGTCCCACTTGAGCTCGTAGGCCCAGTCCGGACCGGTCGGCAGCTCGCCGGTCACCGCCAGCATCGGCGAGAACGGCATCGCCACGTGCTCACTGTGCCATGCTGGACGGGAAGGAGGTGTGTCATGCGCGCGATTTGGAAAGGCGCGGTCTCCTTCGGGTTGGTGTCGATCTCGGTGAAGCTCTACTCGGCCACCGAGGAAAAGGACATCAGGTTCCACCAAGTCCATCGCGAGGACGGAGGGCGCATTCGTTACCAGCGCGTGTGTTCCGTCTGTGGCAAGCAGGTGAGCTACGACGACATCGCCAAGGGATACGACCTCGGTGGTGGCGAGATGGTGGTGTTGACCGACGCGGACTTCGACGATCTGCCGCTCAGCACCTCCCGCGCGATTGACGTTCTCGAGTTCGTACCGGCGGAGCAGATCGACCCCATCTTGTTCAACAAGGCTTACTACCTCGAACCAGAGGGCGCCGCCACCAAGCCGTACATCCTGTTGCGGGACGCACTGAGCGACAGCGACCGCGTCGCGATCGTGAAAGTGGCGCTGCGGCAGCGGGAACAACTGGCGACCTTACGGGTCCGCGACGGGGTCATGGTGCTCAACACCATGCTCTGGCCAGACGAGATCCGCGAACCGAGCTTCCGGTTCCTCGACGAAAAGGTGGAGGTCCGCGAGCAGGAGCTGGCCATGGCCAGTTCTCTGATCGACTCCATGACCGGAGAGTTTCACCCCGACGAGTACAGCGACCAGTACCGTGAGGCGCTGCAAGAGGTCATCGACGCCAAGGTCAGTGGCCGCCAGGTCGTCTCCGCGCCTGAGGAGGAGGCGCCCGCCCCGGCGGTGGATTTGATGGCCGCGTTGCGGGCGTCTGTGGAGCGGGCGCGTGCCGCGCGTGGCGAAGAAGGACCACCGGTCGAGCCGACACCCATCGATTCGGCCCGTTCCCGCCGCGCCAAAGCCGACGAAGGTGAGAAGAAGCCGACCAAGAAGGCGACGAAGAAACCCACTAAGAAGACCAGCCGGTCCCGCAAGTCCGCTTGATGCCCACGCGACGCTCAGCTGAACAACGGATCAGTCATCGTCAGGCCGAGGTCGTCACCGTAGTGGACGAACAGACCGAACAACGCCAACGCCGCACCCGCCAGCGACAGATCCTTGAGGAACTGGATCTGCTCGACCTGACGGTTCTGCAGATCACGCTCCTTCCAGAAGGCGTGCATCATGATCGCGGTTGGTAGGAGCGTCAGAAAGAGCAGAAGCGCGCCGAGATCCGGCCAGATGCCGAACAGTACGCTCAGCCCGCCAAGACCGAACAGGATGCCGCTGACGATCACCCCCGCTTTCGCCGCCGGCACCCCCTTGCTACGGGCGTACCCGGCCATCGAGTCGGCGTTGGTGAAGTGACCCAGTGCGCTGCTCAGAAATAGCAGAACGAACAGGATTCGACCGACAAAGACGATGATATCCACTGCGACCTCCTCGGTATCGTGCCCTATGAGGGCTACCCGGTCGGCTCGGCACGAAACCGGCTCGCCGACCACCGTGGCCCAGCAAACGCTCCCGTCACCGCGTACTCTGACAAGGCCGATGATCTCCTCCGACCAGAGCACCGCCCCAGCGGTCAACATCCGGCGGTCACTCATCCGCACCTTCCACCCCCGACGTGGGCGGCTGAGCTCACGCCACCGCTGGGCCCTGTCACACCTGTGGCCGCGCTACGGGGTCGAATTTCCCGACGGAGTGCTAGAGCCCGCCGACGTGTTCGGGCGCCGCGCACCCGTCGTCCTGGAGATCGGCTCCGGCATGGGTGACGCGACCGCCGCCATCGCCGCCGCCGACCCTGGCCGCGACTACCTCGCCGTGGAAGTCCACACGCCCGGCGTGGCGAACTTGTTGGCGCTCATCCACGATGCGAGGCTCACCAACGTTCGCGTCGTCCACGGTGATGCCCTCGTCCTGCTGCCGCACCTGCCGCCGGAGCGCTTCGACGCGATCTTCGCGTTCTTCCCTGACCCGTGGCCGAAGCGTCGCCACCATAAGCGACGCCTCTTCACCCCCGAGCGGGTGGCGCTACTACGCTCCCGGCTCGCTCCCGGCGGCACGCTCCACGTCGCCACCGACTGGCCCGAGTACGCCGAGTCGACCCTCGACACGCTGACCGCCGACCCCGAGCTGGTCAACGAACACCCCAGGTGGGCGCCACGCCCGTCGTGGCGGCCGGTCACCAAGTTCGAACGCCGCGCGCTCGAGGCAGGCCGGCGGATCTACGACCTTACCTTCCGCCGGAAGTAAGCCGTGCGGCGTAGCGGTTGAGAGGATGGCACCATGACCGACACACTCGAGCCGCTACCGGAAGACTGGGAACGCGGGCTGGTGATCGTGGCCCATCCCGACGACATGGAGTACGGCGGGGGCGCGGCGATCGCCCGATGGACCTCACAGGGCAAGCAGATCGCGTACTGCCTCGTGACCAGCGGGGAAGCAGGCATCGACGGGATGCCGCCGGAGGAGGCCCGACCGGTGCGCGAGGCCGAGCAGCGCGCCTCCGCTGCCCTGGTCGGCGTGGACACAGTGGAGTTCCTCGGCCTGCCAGACGGCATTCTCGAGTACGGCGTGCCCCTCCGGCGTGAACTGACCCACGTGGTCCGCCGCCATCGCCCCGAGATCGTCATCACGATCAACTTCCGTGACAGTTGGGGCGACAGCAACGTCCTCAACCAGGCCGACCACATCGCCACCGGCCGGGCCGTCCTCGACGCCGTCCGCGACGCCGGCAACCGGTGGATCTTCCCCGAGGCCGGCGAGCGATGGGACGGCGTACGGCAGGTCTGGGCGGCCAGTTCCCCGCTTGCCAGGCACGGTGTCGACGTGACGGACACCTTCGACCGCGGTGTCGCCTCACTCAAAGCACACGAGGCGTATCTGCGCGGACTCGGTGACCAGATGGGCGACCCGGAAGAGTTCCTCGAAGCCATGGCACGACCAGTGGGGACCCGACTCGGCTGTCGCTTCGGTGTCGCGTTCGAGGTGTTCTCGGTGCGGTAGGTCAAGCCGGTCTCACCTGGTCGACGCGCCAGGTGCTTACGCGCGCCGGTCACCCCGGCTGGCAGGTCGGACACCAGAAGGAGTTGCGCCCCGCCAGCCCCGATCGCCGCACCTCGGTCCCGCATATCAGGCAGGGTTGACCGGCGCGCCGGTACACGTACACCTCACCGCCGTGCCGGTCCTGTCGAGGAGCCCGCCCCATCGCCTCCGGCATGTGTTGGCTGTGGACAGTGTCGATGCGGCCGCTCGCAACTCCCTCCTTCATCAGCTCTCGCAAGTCCTGCCACAGCTGCTCCCACTCGTGTAGCGAACACCGGCTACCAGGCCGGGTCGGCGCGATCCCAGCGCGGAAGAGGACCTCGCTGACGTACACCAAGCCGGGGCCTGCCACCACCGACTGGTCGAGCAGCAGGGCCGCGAGCGACCGACTACTACGAGAGATCTTGCGGTAGGCGACGGTCGGGTCCGCGTCGTTTCGCAACGGATCCTCACCCAACCGGTCCCGCAACGCCTCCACCTCGGCCTGGGTGAACAACTCACACGCGGTGGGGCCCCGCAGGTCCGCCCAGTGCCGTTGATTGGCCAGCCGCAGCCGCACCTGCCCAGCCGGGGCCGGAGCCGGCGCCGCGCCGTCCGTGAAGAACCCGATCAGCCCGAGGTGGACGTGCAGACTATGCCCGCGCGGAAAGTGGTAGAGCAGGTGCTTACCGTACGCTTCGACGTCACGTAACACCGTGCCATCGAGGACGGCCGCGCCTTCGGTGAACCGCCCCTGCGGACTGCTGACCTGCACCGGTTCGCCTGCGAACATCTCCCGGTGTCGCCCGGCGAGCCGGTGGATGGTGTGGCCCTCAGGCATGAACCGTGCCGACCTCCGGTCAGGCCACTCGCGCAGACTCGTCGCGCTGCTGCCGGCGGAGACGCTCCTCTAGGTCTTCTCGGCTGTCTACGAACCAGACGTCGCCGCCTCGGTTCGTCTCCCTCACGAAGTCACGCAACGCGGTGCTGCGAGCCACCTGCTGCGACACGTCCCCGACGACCGCCAACCGCAACTGGTAGTTGACGAACTTCTGAGTAACCGCCCCGAGCACGCCCGAACGCAGTGAGAAGAAGTCGTCCGGGCAGCGCGAAACCGGCACCGCCACCCACTCGCACCCGCGGTGGACCGCGTCGCCGATGAGGTCGAGGGCGCCCTGCTCGTCCAGGACCGGTCCGGTGGGGTCGCAGGCCAGTACCGGCACGCCAGCCAGGGACTCAACAGCAAAGCTCACGGCCCGAGGGTACCCGCTTCTGGCCTCGGCGCCAGGTCCGGCTGGAGGGTGACAACGCCCCGGTCACGTCGCCCGTTGAACCAACACAAGACCCAAGAGTGACCCGACTTCCTGGGTGCGAGAGGGGTGGGCCATGCCAGATGTCAAGCGACCACGCCCGCTGGACGAGGAGCCGGCGGGTACGGTCGGCGCACTCGGTCTGATCATCGGCCTGATAGTGATCATGGTCGGCACGAAGCTGGGAATCGATCCACTGGTCCTAGGCACGATCGCAGCGACCGCTGGCCCACCAGCGACCGCAGCGGCGATCCGAGGCCGAGTGTTCTCACCCGCCACGGTTGCGCGCATGCACACACTCGCAGCTGAGGGGAAGGAGCCGGAAAGCACCGCCGACAGCGCGAACGGGCGTGATCCGGGGTGGCTACGAGCCTGGTGGCCGCTCTGGCTGGTGGTGCTGGGTGTCGGCTTCGTCGGGCCAGAGGCGGTCGCCCTCGTCTCCGAGGGCGAGGGCGGCACCCTGTCGGAGATGACACGGCAGTGGCTGGGTCTCGACCCCGACGGCTCGGGAATGACGGTCGGCTGGGTGGGATTGACCGTGGTGCTGCTCGGCTTCGCGGTGTGGTTCCCGCTCCACCTGCGCAAGTTGTGGCCGTGGGAGCGGCCACGCGAATAGGCATTGTTCGCTGGGGTAGCGGCCCGCCCGACGGTGTTTCGGGCGGGCCGCATCCTTGGGGCGGCACAGCGGGATGCACGTGCGCCCGCCCTCAAGACTGGGTCGCTCGGCGCTCCGGGAAAGTGATCTTTGCTCACGTCATCCCACCAGCGATCGCCGCAAGCGCCAGAAAGATCTCGTGTTCATTTGCTCGCGGCGAGTGGAATCGATACGCTCCTAGCTATCGATTATAGGGTGCCGCAGGCAACGCAGTTCGCCTGCTTTGATCCATGGACTATGCAACCCAACGGGAGGCCTGATCAAGCGAAGCTCATGACGGGTGTCCGATCGACGCGCAACATCGTCGTGCAATCGGGATCACAACCTCTAGCCCCGCTGCCGCTCAAGGCAAGTCCAGCACGCTCTTCAACTGCCACACACAGTGGTGGAACACGGCCTGGGCACAACGATGCGATGCTCCAATGCCGCCGCGGGCGGGAGTCAGCCGACATTGACCTCCCACGTGCCGATCTTCGTATAGTCACCAAACTCGACGCTGATCTCGAGATTGTCTCCTAGCGCTAATTCCCTGGCGGGTGTGCGGAACAACTTGTTGCCCCATGACGGCGTTCGGTCGACCAGCGGGCATGAATCGAAGCGTTTCTCGTTGTTGAAGACCGCCTCGAAGTAGACCAACACGCCGTCCATCCGCCCGTCCTGGGTGACCTGCTTCGTCGCTGTCAGCGTCCGAGGCAGATCGTCCATGCCGTTGATCTGGTGCAGGTCGAGCGTCACCAATGGCTGCGGATCAGCCAGTAGCTGCTTCACATCAGCTCCCTCGACCCAGCGATGCTCATAGTCGTCACGCCGATACCGCTCGGCTAGGGGATGGTTTCGCAGGAATGAGAGGTCCACGCCGGCTACCGGGTTCTCCCACACGAACGGCACCCGTCCCGCGTCCGTGAGCTGCACCGGTTCCATATACAACCCGAACCGCCCAGGTACGATCCGGCCATCCGGCTTGAGCAGCCGGTCCCGCAGATCGACGACGTTCGTCACCATGTTCTCGTCGAACAACTCGTCGCCGATCTGCTCGTGCAAGATCACGTCTACCGGCTCGTTCAGCTTCAGGTCCCGGCTATTGACCTGCAAGAACTCGATCCGGTCGGCCAACTGGTGGTGTTCGGCGATGGCGCGGGCCAGGCTGATGACCGGCGAGTGGTCGATCGCGTACACGCGGGCGCCTTGCTGGGCGGCAAACAACGCCAGCAGCCCGGTACCGGTGCCGAGATCGACGACCACGTCTCCGGCGCGGATCAGAGCGGCGATCCCCTCTCGG
Organism: uncultured Micromonosporaceae bacterium; assembly: GCA_964438855.1. Taxonomy (GTDB): domain Bacteria; phylum Actinomycetota; class Actinomycetes; order Mycobacteriales; family Micromonosporaceae; genus Natronosporangium. The sequence goes on along the minus strand of CAYTMR010000007.1, from coordinate 12,463 downwards.
TAGGACTCCACCCGGGTGATGTCAGCGAGCATTTTCTCGTGCTCGTACAGGTCGGTGAATTCTCCGACGTTGTTCACATCAGCAAGCAAATTGCGGACGGTCTTGTTGTTTTTGAGAACCCGAAGAGCAGCCCGCAAGGAACGCCTCATGGCCAACACGACAGCTCCTTCGTTGGAGGTGTGGCGGCATTTTATCGCCACGTAGCTCCCACATGCTGACGTGATTGTCAGTCACAAACTGCTCGGAACGCCACAATGAGAGAACGTGAAAATGGTGGCTTGATCTTCCAGTTCCGGTCTTACCCGCTAGATCGTCGAGGACGATTCTGATGGCTGGAAAACACACGTGGCTGCAATCAGCGGCGATCCTTCGCTCGACCTGCCGGCTCGACAGCGAGCAGGCCGATGCTCGCCGACCGCCAGGACCAGGAGCGCTGGGTGTGCTCAGGCGGGGCGGTGACGACGATGAAACGGCACTGGATCGGTCACTGGCCCTGGTGGGCCAAACGACAGGCATTGGCTGTCGCCTATCTGAGGACCATGAAGCCCCAGCTCAGAGGGGATGAGCTGGGGCTTTCCGAGAGCCGCCTGTCGGAGTCGAACCGACGACCTGTGCTTTACGAGAGCACCGCTCTGACCAGCTGAGCTAAGGCGGCAGGTTTCGCCGGTCTAGTGTACGCGAGCCGGCCGGGCTGTCACGACACCCCCGGGCATTCGCCACCCCTCACCTGGGCGGACAGTAACGAGGCATGCGAGATCGGTGATGTTCTACTAGCCTGCCAGCGTGACCCCTCAACGCCCCCGTAGTCTCGACCCCCGCGAGCTCGGCTTCAGGCCCCGGCGTGCCGTCTCTTGGCTGTCCCCACTGCTCCTGCTACGCACGGGTCTCAGTTCCCTGCTCGCGCTGATATTCGGCGCGTACATGGACAAACGGGAGCTCCAGGGTGCCATCCCCGCCCGAATCTACCGCCACGACCACACCGACGGCGAGCTTTGGCTGGACTACGTCGCCGACCTCGGCGACGGATTCCCCGCCACCTACTCGGTGGCGTACCTGCTCGGCCAGCCTGCCCTCACCGTCGACGGCCGTGAGCTACCCAGAGGCCACATCATGATCATGGGCGGGGATCGGGTGTACCCGACGGCCAACATGCGCGAGTACGAGGACCGGTGCAAGGGCCCGTACACGGCCGCGCTGCCGGCGCCACCACCCGACCAGCCACCGCCCACCCTCTACGCCCTCCCCGGCAACCACGACTGGTACGACGGGCTCACTGCCTTTCTCCGACTCTTCGCTGGCGCCCGCGCGGACCACATCGGCGGCTGGCGGACCCAGCAGTCCCGCTCGTACTTCGCGCTCAAACTGCCGCACTCGTGGTGGCTGTTCGCGGTCGACGAGGCGTTCGGCGCGTATCTTGACGACCCGCAGCTCGTCTACTTCGAGAAAGCCGCCGCGCATCTCACCGCCGAGGACCGGGTCATCCTGGTGGTGCCGACCCCCGGATGGGTCAAGGCAGAGGCGAACCCAACCGCCTACGACACCACCGACTTCTTCATCCGCAAGATCATCACGCCGACCGGCGCCCAGGTGGCAGTCATCATCGCCGGCGACACCCACCACTACGCCCGCTACACCGGCCCTGACCGCCAGCTCATCACCTGCGGAGGCGGAGGGGCCTACTTGTCCGGGACTCAGGGCCTGCCTGAGCGGCTCACGGTGCCTCCGACAGAGACGCTCGTGCGCAAGACCAGCCCCAAGGTCGAGTACGAGCTGGCCAGCTGCTATCCCAGTCGGCAACGGTCACGCCGGCTGGCGTGGAGAGTCTTCGCCCGCCTTCCGCGCCGCAACCGCGACTTCCTGTGGCTGCTCGGCGGCGTCCACCTGATCCTCATGCTCACCCTGGCCGGTGTCCTCGCCGACACCAACACCACGGTGGAGCGGATGCTGTCGATTCCGCTGGCGTTGGCGATCACCTCGGTGATCGGCTGCACGGTGGCCTTCGCCTACCTACCCCCAGGCGCGCCGAAACGAAAGCGGCACATGGCCGCCGGTTTAGTGCACGGCGCGGCTCATCTCCTGCTCGGAGTGGCCGGTGCCGCGCTATGGCTCCAGTCGCCCTTCGTCGACCTGCCCTGGCCGTGGTCACTGGCGCTGGCGGCCCTGCTCTACGGTCCGATCGCCGCCCTCGCCGCCAGCCAGGTCCTCGCCGCGTACCTCCTGGTCGCGTCGTGGTTCCGCCTCAACCTCAACGAGCTGTTCGCTGCCCAGAGCATCGAGGACTACAAGAGCTTCCTGCGGCTGCACGTGGCTGCGGACGGTTCCCTGACGATCTATCCGATCGCGGTGGACCGCGTCTGCCGGCAGTGGCGGGCCGACCCGGACGCTCCCCCGGAGGCGCCATGGCTTGTACCGGAGGAACCGGATGCGCTGCAGCCGCGGCTGGCCGAGCCGCCGATCCGGGTGGTGTAGTCACCGCTCAGGTCAACCGCGCCACAGCGCCAGCATCATCGCTTCGACCGCGATGCGCGGCTTGACGTTGGCGTGGATGGCGTTGCGGCACTCCAACACCGCCTCCATGCGGCGTAGGGTGCTCTCGGCCGTCCACTTCGCCGCCGCGGCGGCTGCCATGTCGGCCACGTCACTGTGCACCGGCGGGACCGGCGCACCAAACTTGATCGCCAACACGTCGCGGTAGAACCCGGCGAGGTCGACCAGCGCCCGGTCGAGCGCGTCCCGCTGCACCCGGGTGGCTCGGGACTTCTGCCGACGCTCCAGCTCCTTCATCGCTCCGGCAGCGCCCCGGATCGCACTGGCGGTGCCACGCCCGGTGGCGCCGGCGCCGAGCGCCGTCTCCAACGCTGCCCGCTCCGCGGCGTCCGCCTCGGCGACCGTCGCCGCCGCTTCCTCCTCGGCCGCCTCGATCAACGCCGAAGCGGCCTCGAAGCAGGCACCGACGCTGGTGAGCTGCCGTGGCACGCCCAGCACCGCCTCACGCCGCGCCCGCGCCGCCGGATCTGAGGCGAGGCGCTTGGCCCGCCCGACGTGTCCCTGGGCGGCGGCCGCCGCCCAGGCGGCGGTGGTCGGGTCGATCGCATCCCGCTGACTCAGCAACGCCGCCACCGCGTCGGCGGGGGGTTGCCGAAGCGTGACGACTCGGCACCGGGAGCGGATGGTGACCGACACGTCGTCTGGGTGCAGCGACGGCGTGCACAGCAGGAACACCGTCCGCGGCGACGGCTCCTCGACCGCCTTGAGCAACGCGTTGCTCGCCGCTTCGGTGAGACGGTCGGCGTCCTCCACCAGGAGGATCTGCCACCGACCCGCGGTCGGTGTGGCGGCGGCGCGCAGCACCAGCTCCCGCATCTGGCTGACCGGGATGGACAGCCCTTCGGGAACCACGAACCGCACGTCCGCGTGGGTGCCGGCGAGGGTGGTGTGACAGCCGGGGCACTCTCCACAGCCAGTGCCGGTCTCGCACTGGAGGGCGGCGGCGAAGGCACGGGCGGCGACCGAGCGCCCAGAACCGGGCGGCCCGGTGAACAGCCACGCGTGGGTCATGGCGCCGGGCGGGGCCGGTTCGCCCCGGATCACAGCGGCCGCCGCTGCCGCGGCGGTGCGGAGCGCGTCGACCGCCTCGTCCTGTCCGACCAAGTGATCGAAGACTGACATCAGCGCCGCTGTCCCTCAGGATGGTGGCTCGCCGCCACCGTCCGTAACTCCTGCTGGGGAATGTCCGGCCGGGGCTGCTGCTCGGTCGGCGGCAGCATCGGCGTCACGCGTTCCAGCACCGCCTCGGCCACCTCTTCCACGGGCCGGGTGGCGTCCACGACCAGGTAGCGCCGGGGGTCTTCCTCGGCGAGGTCGAGAAACGCGTACCTGACCCGCTCGTGGAAGGCTAACGACTCCCGCTCCAGCCGGTCGATGCCCCTCCGACGTCCTTCGACCCGCGCGATCCCGACCTCGGGTGGCACGTCCAGCAGAACCACCAGATCCGGCTTCAGCCGCCCGGTCGCCCAGGCCGACAGCCAGGCGAGCTCGTCGGTCGGCAGGGTACGCCCGGCACCCTGGTACGCCAGTGACGAGTCGATGTACCGGTCGCTGATCACCACCGCCCCCTGCTTGAGGGCCGGCCGAACCACGGTGGCGACGTGGTGTGCCCGGTCCGCGGCGTACAACAGCGCTTCCGCCCGCGGGGACGGGCTCTCGGTCTCGTCGCTGTCGAGGAGGAGCTGACGGATTCGCCGCCCGAGAGGTGTGGCGCCCGGCTCGCAGGTCGTGACCACGTGCCGCCCTTGCTGACGCAGGTGTTCGGCGAGCAGCCGGACCTGGGTGGACTTGCCGGCGCCTTCGCCGCCTTCGAACACGACGAACAGTCCACCCCAGGCTGGTTCTGGGACGGACAGCGGGCGGCCACGCACCGATCCCCACAGGTCGGCGAGGACCGGCACCCCGGGCTTGTCGTCCATCTGCGCGAAGGCGATCCGACCGGCGACGATGCCGAAGACACCGGCCAGGAAGAGCAGGACGCGGGTGTACGAGAACGGCACCACGGCGAGGCCGAGGTCGATCTCCCGAGAGCCGCCGGCGCCGACCAGCACGCTGGACAGGGCGATGGCGACCATGAGCACCACCCGGACGCCGGTGTGCACGAAGGCGAACACCCGCCCGCGGACCTCGTCGTCGATCTCGCCGCCGAGCAGCGTGATGCCGGACAGGAACGCCATCCCGGCACCGGCACCGACCAGCAGCGCACCCACGACAGCGATGGTCAGGTGGACGGCGATCGCGAGCACGATCACGCCGATGGCGGCGAGCATGATGCTCAGGCCGAACCAGCGCCGCCGGGACAGTTCCCCGATCAGCCACGGTCCGAACGCGATGCCGCAGCCTAGCCCGATGAAGATGATCCCGAACAGCAGGTAGAAGGTGGCGTTGCCGCCACCGAGGGACTGGGCGTAGAACTGGGCCGCACCGATCACGATCCCCCCGGCGCAGAAGGCGCCGAGGATCCCCAGGACCAGCCCGCGCACCATCGGGGTCCGGCCGATGTACTGCCAGCCGTCGAAGAACTGGCGCAGCAGCGTCGGCTGGTCGGCGTGGTCTCCCCCGTCACGGCCGCTGATCTCGCGGATGCGGTACCACACCACCACGGCGGTGGCCAGCCGGGAACCCGCGTTGACGAGCAGGGCCAGCGGTGCGGCCTCCAACAGCACCGGCAGGTCCTCGATCGCGCCGGCCTCCAGACCGGCTTCCAGCCCGGCGAGCAGCAGCGCCGCGATCACCGGTGTGACGCCGAACGTCACCACCAGCGACAGCTGGTTGGCCATCTCCAGCTTGGCCCGGGGCACCAGGTTGGGGATCGAGGCGTCCTTGGCCGGGGTCCAGACCAGAGTGATCGTCTCCACAAGGAAGATCGCCACTCCGGCCCAGGCGAGAACCAGCAGCTCCGGTACGCCGATCACTAGCCCCAGCGGGATGGAGGCGAAGAGGGCGAACCGCAGCAGGTCACAGACGACCATGGTGGTGCGCCGGTCGAACCGGTCGGCGATGACGCCCGCCACCGGGCCCAACACGAGCGCTGGCAGCAGTCGGATCCCGACCATGCCCCCGAACGCTGCTCCCTTGGCGACCGGCGTCTCCACCAAGGTGGTGGCGAAGACGGCGGTCGCCAGCAAGCCGAGCCAGTCGGACAGCGCCGCCACCGACAGCACGATCCAGAGCCGACGGAACGGGCGGATGCGCAGGACCGACTTGAGCGCACCGAGGCCCGACAAGTCGACTGCCGGCTCGCTGCCGCTTCGAGGCTCTGGTCGGGCTCCCCCACTGGTGCCACTGGTAGTCATGTCGCTGGCCGTACCTCCGCCGCGGCGCCCTCCCCCGGGTGCCCTCGCCTCACTGTAATCGGCGTGGCCCGGCCGACTACCCTGACTTCACCCTTGATCCGACTCAGGGTCAGCTCAGGGGAGCGGCAGGCTCTTCGATCTGTCGCTGCAAGTACTCCCGGACCAGGGTCTTCGCCTCGGCCAGAATGCGCTCGTCACCGTTGGAGTCCCGCCGGAAGGCGAGCTTGATCAGTGCATCGGCGGCCTCCACCGCAAGGGTCAGCGCGAAACGCAGCTTCTGCGGGTCGGCGATCTGGAAGCGCTCGGTGAGCACGTCAGCGAGCTGGAACGCGATGACGGCGTTGTTGTCGTGCTCGTCGTCGAGCAGGTGCACGTCGATCACGTCGCCGAAGTGCAGGGTGCGGAAGCCGGGCACGGTGCGGTGCATGTTGACGTACTCGTCGATGCTCGCCTCGACCCCGTCCCACCAGGTCTCGAGCGGAGTCGACTCGAGCCGCTCGGCGAGCCGCTGCAGGTACGCCTCGAGGTTGCGCTGGGTCAACGCCTGCACCACCGCCCGCTTGTCGGGGAAGAACTGGTAGACCGATCCGATCGCCACCCCTGCCCGATCCGCCAGGAGGGTGGTGGTGAGGCCCTCGTAGCCAAGTTCGTCCACGATGGCGGCGCAGGCGTCAAGCATCCGCTGGACCCGCGCCACGCTCCGCCCCTGCACCGGCACTCGGCGCAGCGGACCGGTGACAGCTGTGGTCACGTCGCCTTCCCTTCGTCCCTTCCGCGCGGGCCTGCCTCCATCCGGCTAACCGCGCGTAAACGGCAAACTGCACTCAGTTCAACGAGGCGACTGGCAGAATGAATCGGGCAAAACGGACGAATTTTTCCGCGAGTTCGGCTCGCAGTGATATCCGGCGTACGCCACGTGACCAGACCGCGGAACCGACTGGCTCACACCAGGAGGCAACCATGCCGACGTACCTGCTACTCAAGCACTACCGCGGCGCTCCGGAACCGCACCGCCCCTTCCCCCCGATGGACCAGTGGGCACCCGAAGACGTGGAGGCGCACATGGCCTTCCTCCGACACGTCAACGAGATGCTCAAGGACAGCGGCGAGTACGTCGACTCAAGGGCGCTCACGCCAGCCCGAACCTGGGTACGGTACGGCGGTCCGGGTACCGCACCCGTCACCATCGACGACCAGCTCCCCGAGACCAACGACCTGATCGCGGGCTGGTACCTGGTCGATGTCGCCAACCGGGAGCGTGCCGTCGCACTCGCGGCGTACGTCTCCTCCGAGCCGGGTCCCGGAGGTGAGCCCCTCTACGAGTGGATCGAAGTCCGAGAAGTCATGTCCGACGCATCGGCCCACGCCTGACTCGGCCCGGGCACCGACCGGGGCCTACTCTTCGCGCTTCGCCGCCGTCTTACGCGGCGCCGCCTTCTTCGCCGCTGGCTTCTCGGCGTCTTCCTCCTTGGCAGCGGCCTTCTTCGCCGCCTGGGCCTTCTTGGTCCCGCTGGCCTTCTTGGCGGCCTTCTTACGAGGGCTCGGTCCGGCGGCACGCTTCTCAGCCAACAACTCGCTGGCGTGCTCCAACGTCATGGTCTCGACCGTCATGCCCCGCCGCAGCGAGACGTTGGTCTCCCCATCGGTGATGTACGGCCCGAAGCGACCGTCCTTGATCACCACAGGCTTCTCGGTGAGCGGGTCGACGCCCAACTCCCGAAGCGGTGGAGCCGGTGCCCGACGGCTGCGGGTCTTCGGAGCCGCCAGCAGAGCCAGCGCCTCGTCCACCGTGATCGTGAAGAGCTGCTCCTCACTCTCCAACGACCGCGAATCGTCACCCCGCTTGATGTAAGGCCCGTAACGCCCGGAAGCGGCGTAAATCTCGTTTCCGTCCGGATCGTGGCCCACCAGCCTTGGAAGGCTCAGCAGCTTGAGCGCGTCCTCCAACGTCAACTGCTCGGGGCTCTGAGAACGCAGCAGCGAGGCGTTCTTGTCACCGGAGGAGACGTACGGACCGTAGCGACCGGACCGGACCACCACCGGCTCACCGGTCTCCGGATGCTCGCCGAGCTTGCGCTCGCCGCTCCCGCTGAGGAACAGCTCCGCCACCTTCTCCGGCGTGAGCTCGTCGGGCGCCAGCCCGTCCGGAATGGCGGCCCGCTCGCCCTCGTCACCCTCCGCGCCAGGCCGGCTCCGCTGCAAGTACGGGCCGTACCGCCCGACCCGGACCACGACCTCGCGCCCTTCCTCGTCGGTGAACAGGCGGATCGAGTTGACCTCTCGGGCGTCGATCTCGGCCAGCTTGTCGGTGACCAGCTTCTTTAGACCACCAGCACGGGCGACTGAGCCCTCTTCGCCCTCGTCGCTGCCGAAGTAGAAGGCGCGCAGGAACTCGACACGGGCCACCTCGCCCACCGCGATCTCGTCGAGCTCGTCCTCCATGCTGGCGGTGAAGCTGTAGTCGACCAGGCGTGGGTAATGCCGCTCCAACAGCCCCACCACCGCGAACGCGGTGAACGACGGGATCAGCGCCTGGCCACGCTTGAACACGTAACCACGGTCCTGGATCGTCTGCATGATCGAGGCGTAGGTGGAGGGGCGACCGATGCCCAGCTCCTCCATCGCCTTCACCAAAGACGCCTCGGTGTAACGCGCCGGAGGCTGGGTGGTGTGGGCAACCGCGGTCAACTCCTCGGCGGTCACCGACTGGCCTTCGACCAGCGTCGGCAGGCGCCGCTCGGCGTCCTCGGCCTCCGCCTCGGCGTCGTCGCTGGACTCGACGTACGCCTTGAGGAACCCAGGGTCGGTGATGGTCTTCCCGGTGGCGCCGAAATCGCACTCCTCACCGGTGGTGGAGGTCGCCCGGATGCGGACCGACACCGACTGGCCCACCGCGTCGGTCATCTGCGAGGCGATGGTCCGCCGCCAGATCAACTCGTAGAGCTTGAACTCCTCGGTGGACAGCTCGTCGGCGACCTCGCCGGGGGTGCGGAAGGTGTCCCCCGCCGGCCGGATCGCCTCGTGCGCCTCCTGGGCGTTCTTCACCTTCCGGGTGTACCGGCGCGGCTCCGGCGGCACGAACCGCTCACCGAACAACTCCGCGGCCTGCGCTCGCGCCGCCGCGATCGCGGTCTCGGACAGGTTGACCGAGTCCGTCCGCATGTAGGTGATGTAGCCGTTCTCGTACAGGCGCTGCGCCACCCGCATCGTGACCGCCGACGAGAAACGCAGCTTGCGCGCCGCCTCCTGCTGAAGCGTCGACGTGATGAACGGCGGGTACGGCTTGCGGCGATACGGCTTGGTCTCGACCCGGGAGACGGTGAACGGCTGGCCCGTCAGCCTCGCCGCGAGACCACGAGCGCCGTCACCATCCAGGTGCACCACCCCGGCACCAGGCCGCACCTGGCCCGTGGTGGGGTCGAAATCCTTACCGGTGGCGATCTTGTCCCCGTTCAGCGCGATCAGCGTGGCACCGAACGAGCGTGGCCCCTCCCCGGCCTCGTCCACCGCCAACGTGGCGGCAACGTCCCAGTACTCCGCCGAGCGGAACGCCATCCGCTGGCGCTCCCGCTCCACCACGATCCGGGTGGCCACCGACTGCACCCGGCCGGCTGACAAGCCCCGCTGCACCTTCTTCCACAGCACCGCGGAGACGTCGTAGCCGTAGAGGCGGTCCAGGATCCGCCGCGCCTCCTGGGCGTCGACCAGGTCGCGGTTGATCTCCCGTGGGTTCTCCACCGCCGCGAGAATCGCCGAACGGGTGATTTCGTGGAACACCATCCGCCGCACCGGCACCTTCGGACGCAGCGTCTCCACCAGGTGCCAGGCGATCGCCTCCCCCTCGCGGTCCTCGTCGGTGGCGAGGTAGAGCTCGTCGGCCTCCTTGAGCAGCGCCCGCAGCTTGGTGACGTGCTTGGTCCGGTCCGGGTTGATGATGTAGATCGGCTCGAAGTCGTTGTCGACGTTGACGCCGAGGTACGCCCAGGGCTCCTTCTTGTACTTCTCCGGCATCTGCTTGGCCCCGGCGGGGAGATCCCGGATGTGGCCCAGGCTGGCCTCGACGACCCAGCCCGGCCCGAGGTAGCCCGAGATCGTCTTAGCCTTCGCCGGCGACTCGACGACGACCAGACGGTTGCTCTTCGTGGCGGTGGTGCTCGGCACGTCTCTCCTGAAACTCGGCAAGCAGTTGTCAACCGTAGCGAGGTGCTCCGGCGACGGACAACGGCGTCACCGTACACCCCAATCCGCACGCCGTCCGCAACATACCGCGCTTACGGCACGATTACCGCGGCGACATCGACACCGGCCACGCCAGTGGCGGCGCCGGTGTCGGCGGATCGCCGATCAGCTCGGCGAGGCGACGCACGGCTCGGCGGCCAGTAATCCGGTAAGACGGTATCTCCGACACCAATACCGCGGGTAATCCGGCGGCCCGAAGCGCCGCGCCGATGGTGGGCCAGTCGTCACGCGAAGGCCCCAACCGCAGGTCGAACGCCTCCCGAGCTGCGGTTTTGCCGTCGGCGGTGTCACCACCACGCCGGGCGCCGGCCGCAGCCATCCATAGCCGCAACGCCGGCCCGGCCAAGTGCAACCCGGCGGGAGCACCTGTCGACCAGTCCCGGGCAAGCGGCACGATCCGGGCGCTGAAGGCTGTACGCACCACGAAACCGCCGCTGGCCGCCGGCTCCCAGCCGGCGGCCAGCCCGCGCGCGGCGAACTCAGCCACCAGGACGTGCACCCGCCACGCTGCGTCGACGGTCACGGTGACCCGCGCGGTGCCACCCATCCGGCGTACATCACCCGGTCCGGCGAGCAGACCCGCCAGGTCGCCCGGTGAGGGATCGGTGACGTCCGCGCCGAACAACGACGGCTGCCGGTGCATGCCCGGCAGCGTAACCGTCCGGGTCTGCCCTACCTCTGAGCCGCAGGCTCGACCGCGGGGGCGGCAGCCTCATCTTTTCCCGCCGCGGCGATCTCGTCCGGCGCCACGGCGATCGGCTTCCGCTTGCTGAACGCCACCGCACCGAAGACCACCAGGGCGGCCACCACCGCGATCACCACCCGCACCGGCCCGCTGGCAGACTCGCCGACGCTGAGGGTCACCACCGCCGGCGCCACCAGCAGCGCCACCAGGTTCATCACCTTCAGCAGCGGGTTGATCGCAGGACCAGCGGTGTCCTTGAACGGGTCACCCACGGTGTCGCCGATGACCGTCGCGGCGTGCGCCTCGGAGTTCTTCCCGCCGTGGGCGCCGTCCTCGACCATCTTCTTGGCGTTGTCCCACGCCCCACCCGAGTTGGCGAGGAAGATCGCCATGAGCACGCCAGCGGCGATCGCGCCAGCGAGGAACGCGGCCAGCGCACCAGCGCCGAGCCCGAACCCGACCGCGACCGGTGCCATCACCGCGAGCAGGGCCGGGGTCATCAGCTCACGCTGCGCGTCCCGGGTGCAGATGTCCACCACCTTGCCGTACTCGGGCCGCTGGGTGCGGTCCATGATGCCGGGCAGCTCCCGGAACTGGCGGCGAACCTCCATCACCACCGCACCGGCCGAGCGGGAGACCGCGTTGATGGTCAACCCGGAGAACAGGAAGACGGTCGCGGCGCCGAGCAGAGCACCCAACATGTTGCGCGGGTCGGCGATGTTGAGCAGCTCGTCGAACGGCAACGCCAACCCGGCGTCACGGATGGCGTCCTCCACGATCTGCCGATAGGAGCCGAACAGCGCCGTCGCGGCGAGCACCGCCGTGGCGATCGCGATCCCCTTCGTGATCGCCTTCGTGGTGTTACCCACCGCGTCCAGGTCGTTGAGGACCCGAGCGCCCGCGTCGTCCACGTCACCGGACATCTCCGCGATGCCCTGCGCGTTGTCCGAGATCGGGCCGAAGGTGTCCATCGCCACGATCACGCCGACCGTGGTGAGCAGCCCGGTGCCCGCCAACGCGATCGCGAACAGCGACACCATCAGCGACCCGCCACCGAGCAGGTACGCACCGAAGACCGCGGCACCGATCACCAGCGCCGAGTAGACGGCCGACTCGAAGCCCACGCTCACCCCGGCGAGGACGACGGTCGCCGGGCCGGTCAGGGACGTCTTGCCGATGTCACGCACCGGGCGCCGGTTGGTGGCGGTGAAGTAGCCGGTCAGGGCCTGGATCACCGCGGCGAGCACGACGCCGATCACCACCGCGCCGATGGCCAGCAGCTGCGGGCTCACCGGGTCGTTGGAGCCGTCGGCCGGCACCCCCAGCGCCTCACGCCAACCCTCGCCGCGCAGCGCCTCCCAGGTCCCCGGCAGGTAGAACCACGCCGCCACCGCGACCAACACCGCGCCCAGACCGGCGGAGACGAAGAACGCCCGGTTGATCGCGGTCATGCCGGAGGCGTCGGAGCGACGCAGGCGGGTCAGGAACACCCCAGCCATCGCGATGATCGCACCGATCGCCGACACGATCAGCGGGAAGACCAGGCCGTCGGCGCCGAACGCCACCCGGCCCAAGATGAGCGCCGCGACCAGGACGACGGCGTACGACTCGAACAGGTCGGCGGCCATACCAGCGCAGTCACCGACGTTGTCACCGACGTTGTCGGCGATGGTGGCGGCGTTGCGCGGGTCGTCCT
>CAYTMR010000006.1:0-47829 GCA_964438855.1 uncultured Micromonosporaceae bacterium | reverse complement strand
GGCCGCCCGACGCCGCAGACCGCTGCTCGGACTGCTGTCCGCTACGGCCTGATCGCGCTCCTCACCGTCCCGGTGGTGGTCGGTGGTGTGCTGCTGGCCTATCCGATCGCCGGTCGTTACGGGCCGCTGGCCGTGGCGGCCACCGCGGTGGTTCTGGTGATCATGAGTGTGGGGATCCTGAGTGTTCTTCTCTCCCCAGTGCTGGAGTACCCGTTGATGGCCCTGGAACGCTCCTACGACCAAGGCCTCGCCGTACGTGAGCTCTGGGTGCGGTGGCGCGGACAGGATCTACTCCTGCTCCGCACCAGCGACGCGGCCCGCTTCGGCAAGATCTACCGGGCGATCGAGCGCGCGATCGAGCGGTACGAAGGGTAGGGCCAGCGCCGCGATATCGCGGCCTGGACCATCATCGCTGGTTCGCCCCATGACCGGCCAACCAGACATGACCTCGTCACCATCCGACATGCACGATTGATATCTACTTACCATGCCTAAATTCCCTTAAGGTGGCTTTATCAAATTTGGAGCACATTGCGCTCCCACTGTGAGGAGGCACCGCCATGAACACGAGGTTCACACGACGAACAGTTGCGGTGGCCCTGTCAGCCAGTCTGGTCACGGCGCTGATGCCGTCCACAGTCGCGGCCGCGTCCCCTCAGACCACGTCCACCACGCCCCGCATCCTTGATCTGGCCCCACCGGCGATGCTCATCGCCATGCAGCGCGACCTGGGCCTATCGCCCACCGAAGCGGTCGAGCGCCTCGTCAAGGAAGAGGCAGCGGCTCGGACCGAGCAGCGACTTCACCAGGAACTGGGGGCCGACTTCGCGGGTGCCTGGCTCGACGACCGCCAGCAACTCGTCGTCGCGATCACCGACCCGGCTCACACGGCCGTGGTACGTGCCGCTGGCGCTCGGCCGACGCTCGTCACGCACAGCGCCGCCACCCTCGAGGCCGCGAAGTCGACTCTGGATCGCGCTGCCCCACCATCTCCTGACTCGGTGATCGGCTGGCACGTCGATGTCATGGCCAACGCGGTGGTGGTACGCGCTACCCCTAACGGGGTGGCCGAAGCCGAGCGCTTCATCGCCGCCAGCGGCATCGATCCGGGCCTGACCACGATCGAGCAGACCACCGAGGCACCGCGGTTGTTCTACAACATCCGAGGTGGCGACGCCTACTATTCGGCCAACAACCGATGCTCGGTCGGATTCTCGGTCACCCGTGGATTCGTCACCGCCGGCCACTGCGGACGCGTGGGGACGACCACGCGCGGCTACAACGGGGTGGCCCAGGGAGTGGTGCGCGGCTCGGTCTTCCCCGGAAGCGACATGGCCTGGGTCCAGACCAACGCGTACTGGACGCCACGCCCGTGGGTCAACCGTTACAGCGGCACCATCGTGGTCAACGGCTCGACCCCGGCGCCGGTCAACGCCGCGGTCTGCCGCTCCGTTTCCACCACCGGCTACCGGTGCGGGACCATCACCCACAAGAACCAGACGGTGAACTACCCTCAAGGCCGCGTCACTGGCCTGACCCGGACGACTGCGTGCGCCCAGTCAGGCGACTCCGGCGGACCATTCATCGCCTCCGGCATCCACGCCCAAGGCGTCACCTCCGGCGGCTCCGGCAACTGCACGTACGGTGGCGTCACCTACTTCCAACCGGTGAACCCCATCCTGTCCCGGTTCGGACTCACTCTGGTACGCGGCTGACCCGGTGCGGCTCCAGGGCTTCCGTCGCGAAGCCCTGGAGTCACACCTGCGGATGCGCCGCGGTGGGGGCGTCGATCAACACCGAGGCCGGCTCGTCGCGACCCAGCACCACGACCGGCCGTCGGTCACCCCGCATCAACTCGACACCGGTGTAGAGCTCCACGCTGTCCCACTCACCCACGATGTGCGACTCGCGCCGCAGCACCCGTGCCGTACCCGGGTCGTCCGGCCCTTTCCGCTGCCACACCGTGGTGCCGTTGGCGCTCTCGTCGAACACGGTGAGCTGTCCATCGACCGTCTCGAACCGAACGTGCACCGGACTGACCCAGGCGGCGGCGGACTTGTGCAGCCACTCGGCGACCGTCACCACGTCTGGGTCGTCGCTACCACGGCCCACCCGCAATGGCGTACCAGCGCGCACCATCAACCGCCGGCGCGGCAGATCGTCCACCACCAAAGCCAACGGATACCCACCCACGCGCGGTCCTGTGTCACGCATCGGCTCGTCGTGGCGTGGACAGACCGGCACCGTTCCCCGAAGCCGCGGCACCGGCTGGCCGGTCGAGCGCCGCTCGCCGAAGAGGGCGCAGTCTTCCTCCGGGCACCGCCACTGCCGCTTCGCCACGGTCTCGGTCGGCTCGGCACGCATAAAGCGGTGTCGCGTCACCACCGTACGGGTGATCCGGGCGGCCGTACGGCCGAGGAGCACCTCGGCCGGCCACGGCAACGCCGGCTGCTGCGTGGTCTGCGAGCCCTCACCGTCCTTCGACTCCGGCTGTTCGGCATCCTCGTGATCCGCCGTCCGCTGCCGCGGCACCTTGGCGCGACCCACCACGGTCGCCGGGGCTTCTCCGTCCACAGTCTTCTCATGAAGCGGGCTGAGGTGAGCCACGCCAGCGCGCACGGTCACGTGCAGCACCCGGCCTGAGCCATCGGCAAGCCACGGGAAACGGGTGGTCACGTGGCCGGTGAAGGGACGCAGCGTCAACACTGGCAGGCCGCTGAGATCGGCCACCTCGGGCACCCGGTCACCCACCTCGGGGGTCGCCTCGATCAGCCCATCGTCGGCCCAGCGGCTGAGCACCATGCGTTCCTTGGCAGTCAGCGCCGATTCGGAAAGCATCGTGCGGTCGATGACCCCGTAGAGCATCGCCCCACCGTCCACCAGATAGCGGCTCAACGCGTCTATGACCATGCCGATGCGGACGAGGTTGACCGGCCGGCCTCCGTCCAGCTCGGCGTGCCTGATCACGTCCCCCAGGTCGACCACCGCCTGTGCCCATTCGACGTCCGTAGTCAACCGCTGCTCGATCGTGTCCATCACCCGGCTGATCTGGAACCGCACTCGCCTACCATAGGCGCTCCCTCCGTGCCCGTGGGGAAGCCGGGATCTATCCTGGTGCGGCCGGGGAGGTGGTCGGATGCTGGTGGCCCACGCGCTCTGGCTCGTCGACGGGGGCCTTGCGATCTGGGCCGAAGACTCCACTGGCGCCTCCGAACCGCCTCGCACGTCGGAGCACCCTCGCCGGCCTCATCCCTTCGCTGCCGACCACGGCACCCTCCGGGATGTGCTGGCGGGCCTGCCCGCCAAGGCCGTCACCGGTTCGCGTCTTGTGTGGCTGCCGGCGATCGGGACCGTACCGGTGCCCTCGCCCGAGTTCGTCGCCGAGCCACCCGCCGACGAGTCGGTCACGCTCCGTGAATTCGAGGTGCCGACGCTGGAGTACGAGGCCGACGAGGCCCCGGGAGTGCTGCGGGAGTTGGCCGACACGGCGACGATCCTGGGTGCCAGCGCACGCCACCTGCGGGAAGTGGTGGCTTTCGCCACCGATCTCGTCGCACGCGGCCGGTTGTTGCCCACGGTGGACACGAGCGGACCTCGGGCAGTATGGCGACCGATCCTCACCGGCGCTGACGCCCAGTGGGCCCGCAGCCTCGCCCTCGCCCTCCCCCCGGTTAGCCGTGCCGCTGCCCCACGACAATCAGGTGCAGCCGTGCTCGCCGCTGCTTTGGACACCCTGGTCGACGTCGTCGCACGGGCCCACCTCGACCGCACGCCGCTGACGCCTCCCGAGCCCTGCACCGTGGTCGACGCCTGGCTACGCGCCCTTACCGGCCCCGACCGTTCGTTCACCGCGCCAGCGGCGGAGGCCGCCCACCTCGCCACCGGCCTCGCCACCTGGCAGCGGGATGCGGTGGGCGGCGCGGTACGCGCTTGCTTCCGGCTCGTCGAGCCGGACGACGGTGACGACTGGCGCCTCGTCTTCGCCCTCCAGGACGCCGACGAGCCCAGCCTCGTGGTGGAGGCCGACCAGATCTGGCGTGGCCGGCACCGTGCCCTGGCCCGGCGCCTCGACTCACCACAGGAGACGCTCCTGACCGAGCTAGGCCGAGCCAGCCGGCTCTGGCCGGAGTTGCAGGCCGCGCTGCGCACATCGCATCCGGAAGCGATGGTGCTCGACGTCGAGGGCGCCCACCGGTTCTTGGCAGACGGCGCGCCGCGCCTCGCCGCGGCCGGCTTCGGGGTGCTGCTGCCGTCGTGGTGGACCAGCCCTCGGGCTCGACTCGGCGTCAAGGTCAGTGCCTCTCCAGCCCAACCAGGCAAGATCGACGGCACGCCCAGCGTCGGTCAGCAGGCACTGGTCCAGTTCGAGTGGCGACTCGCGCTCGGTGACACCCCACTCACCGCGGAGGAGCTGGCGGAGCTGACGGCGCTGCGTGCGCCGCTGGTGCGGTTGCGTGGCCAGTGGGTGCCGGTCGATCCCACGCAACTCGCCGCCGGGTTGAAGCTCCTCACCGCTGGTGATCGTGGCGAACTCACCGTGGCCGACCTGCTGCGATGGGAGGCGGGTGAAGACAGCCCCACTGGCCTGCCGGTGACCGACGTGGCCGCCCGCGGGTGGCTGGCGGACCTGCTGTCCAGCGACATCGAGCATCGGCTGCGCCCAGCCAGCGAACCCGCTGGCTTCCACGGCGTCCTCCGTCCGTACCAGCGGCGTGGCCTGGCCTGGCTGCAGTTCCTGCAGCGCGTCGGATTCGGCGCCGTTCTCGCCGACGACATGGGGCTGGGAAAGACCGCCACCACGCTGGCACTGATCGCCGACGACCCACCGGAGGCCGGACCGACGTTGATCATCTGCCCGATGTCACTGGTGGGTAACTGGCAGCGGGAGGCGGCACGGTTCACGCCCGACCTACCGGTGCACGTCCACCACGGCGTGCGGCGAGCCCGCGGGTCTGAGTTCACCGCGTCGATCGCCGGTGCCCGGCTGGTGATCACGACGTACTCGCTCGCCGCCCGCGACGTCGACGTACTGGCCGACGTCTCATGGCACCGGATCGTCGTCGACGAGGCCCAGGCGATCAAGAACGCCGCCACCCGGCAGGCGACGGCGGTGCGCTCACTGCCGGCGCGTCACCGGATTGCGGTCACCGGCACCCCGGTGGAGAACCGACTGGCCGATTTGTGGTCCTTGATGGAGTTCGCCAATCCCGGCCTGCTCGGACCAGCCGCCACCTTCAAGAAGCGCTACGCCGAGCCGGTCGAACGATACGGGGACGACGCCGTCGCCGCCCGGCTGCGCCGGCTGACCCAGCCGTTCATCCTGCGCCGGCTCAAGACCGATCGTTCGATCATCTCCGACCTTCCGCAGAAGCTCGAGATGGAGGTGGTCTGCAACCTCACCGCGGAGCAAGCCACCCTCTACCAAGCGATCGTCGACGACATGCTGGCCCAGATCGACAGTCGCGACGGTATGGCGCGGCGTGGGCTGGTGCTCGCCACGATGACCAAGCTGAAACAGGTGTGCAACCATCCGGCCCACCTGCTCCGCGACGGCGGCCCGCTGGCGGGACGTTCCGGCAAGGTGGCTCGGCTGGAGGAGATCCTCGAAGAGGTGCTCGCCGGCGGCGAGCGCGCACTGCTGTTCACCCAGTACGCCGAGTTCGGCGCGATGCTGCGGGCGCACCTGGCGGCCAGGTTCGGCCGTGAGGTCGCCTACCTGCACGGCGGGGTCGGCAAAGCAGCTCGGGACGCGATGGTGGCCCGGTTCCAGTCCGAGTCGCC
Organism: uncultured Micromonosporaceae bacterium; assembly: GCA_964438855.1. Classification (GTDB taxonomy): domain Bacteria; phylum Actinomycetota; class Actinomycetes; order Mycobacteriales; family Micromonosporaceae; genus Natronosporangium. The sequence continues at coordinate 42,048 of CAYTMR010000006.1, read as the reverse complement.
CGACGCGCCACCACTGTTCATCCTGTCCCTGCGGGCCGGGGGCGCAGGGCTCACCCTCACCGCCGCCAACCATGTCATCCACGTGGACCGGTGGTGGAACCCGGCGGTGGAGGACCAGGCCACCGACCGTGCCTTTCGGATCGGCCAGCGCCGCCAGGTGCAGGTACGCAAGCTCGTCTGCGCTGGCACCCTGGAGGAGAAGATCTCGCGACTCATCCAGGACAAGCGTAGGCTCGCCGCCAGGATCGTCGGCACCGGTGAAGGCTGGCTCACCGAGCTATCCACCGACGAGCTGCGACGGCTGTTCACTTTGGAGGAAGGAGCGGTGGTCGAGTGACCCGGCACGCGGGCAAAGGCTGGGACGGTCCCTTCCCACCACGCTCCCGGCCGATCCGAGTCGACGGGGGCATCCGCGCCCGGACCACCCGTGGTGCGATCGGGCAGTCGTGGTGGTCCCAACGCTTCCTGGCGGTCTGGGAGTCGCTCGCCCTCGGTACCCGGCTGACCCGAGGCCGGTCGTACGCCCGCGCCGGGCAGGTGCTCTCCCTCTCCGTGGCACCGGGCACCGTCACCGCGTCGGTGCAGGGCTCGCGACCACAACCGTATGACGTCACGATCTCCCTGGCGCCCTTCCCGACGCCGATCTGGGAGCGGGTCGAGCGAGCCTTGGCGGAGCAGGCGATCTACGCCGCCCAACTGCTGGCCGGGGAGATGCCGCCGGACATCGAGGAGGTCTTCAGCGACGCCGGGGCACCGCTGTTCCCACGACAGCAGGCGGACCTGGCCCTGTCCTGCACCTGTCCGGACCCGGCGGTCCCCTGCAAGCACCTCGCAGCCACCTGCTACCTATTGGCCGAGGCGTTCGACGCCGACCCGTTCCAGATCCTCCGCTGGCGTGGACGGGACCGCTCCGAGCTGCTGGCCCGCTTGGCGCAGCTGCGCGGAGACGTCGGGGCGACGGCTCTGGTGCCGGCGAGCGGGCCGACCGAGGTGGTCGGCGCCGCGGCGGCTCTCAGCGACATCCCCGGCCCACCCCTGGCCGCGCTGCTCGATCGATACTGGTCCTCGCCGGTGCCGTTGCCGGCGCGGCGACCGCCCATCCTCGCCACCGAGCCCGACCTCCTGCTGCGCCAACTCCCCACCCCCGGGCCGGAACTGGGCGGCCCGGCACTGCGGGAACGGCTGCGGGTGGCGTACCGGCGGTTCGCGACGCCCGAAGAGGGTAGTTTCGGGGCGTGACGCACGCGACTGACCTTTTGTACATCGGTTGTTACACGGGTGGCGATGGCGACGGAGAAGGGATCGTCGCCGCGCGGCGGGACCTCACCACCGGTGAACTCACCCCACTCGGACTCATGGCGCGCACCGCCTCCCCTTCTTTTCTCGCCCGCCACCCTGGGCGCCCGCTGCTGTACGCGGTGTCGGAGCGCCCAGACGGCGAAGTCAACGGCTGGCGGGTACTCGAAGGCGGCCGCCTGGAGCCGATCGGCGGTGCCAGTACCGGTGGATCGGCCCCCTGCCACCTGTCCGTGCACCCGTCCGGCACGTACGTGATCAGCGCCAACTACAACAGCGGCTCGGTATCGGTCAATCGCCTCGACGACGGTGTCCCGGGTGAGCTGACCCACCTGGTGACCCACACCGGGCAGGGGCCGGCGGCCGACCGGCAGGAAGGGCCGCACGCCCACATGATCTCCATCGATCTAGATGGATACTTCGTCCACGCAGTCGATCTCGGCGTCGACGCGCTGTTCCACTACCGCTTCGACACCAACACCGGACAGCTCACGCCGGCCGGCGCCACCCGATGCCAGGCCGGATCCGGGCCCCGACACGTAGCGGGGCACGGCACCTTCCGGTACCTGGTCGGTGAACTGGACGGCTCCTTGACCTGCTACGCGGTCGACGCGCGGGACGGTGCATGGATCGTGCAGAGTCAAGTGTCGCTGGTGGCGGACGCCTCCGTGGGCCTGCCCTCGGAGGTCGACGTCTCACCCGACGGCCGGTTCGTCTACGCCGCCGTCCGTGGACCTGACCAGATCTGTGTGTTCTCCACTGACGCCGGCAAGCTCAAGCGGGTGGCGGAGGTTCCCTGCGGCGGAGAGTGGCCACGCCACTTCACGCTGATCGGCCAGCACCTCTACGTCGCCAACCAGCGCTCCCACAACGTTGTTGCCTTCTTGCTGGACCCGGACACTGGAGTTCCGGAGCCGACCGGACACGTGCTGGAGACCCCGAGCCCGAGCTGCGTCTTCTCCTTCTTCCCGGCCCGCACGGTCTGATGCCGGCCACGCGGCGGCCGGCGTCGGCCCGGCCGCCGCCGGGCGCTCATGAGTCGACGGTGACGAGCAGTTCGCCGTCGGCCGCGTCCACGGTCACCGCCGTGCCCTCGCCAGCGTCGCCGGCGATCAACGCTCGACCGATCGGAGTCTCCACCTCTCGAGCGATGAACCGCCGCAGAGGACGGGCACCGTACACCGGGTCGAAACCCTGCTGGGCGATCAACCGCCGCGCGTTCTCGGTGACCGCGAGGCTGACCCGCTGCTCGGCCAGCCGGTGTCGCACATCCTCCAGCATCAACGTCACGATCTGCTCGATCTCCGGCAGGGTGAGCGGCTTGAACAGCACGATCTCGTCCACCCGGTTGAGGAACTCAGGGCGGAACGCCGCGCGCAGCTCACTCATCACCGCCTCCCGGCCGGTGGGAGCGATCTCCCCGGCCGGGGTCAGGGCCTCCAACAGGTGCTGCGAACCCAAGTTCGACGTCATGATGATCACGGTGTTACGGAAGTCCACCGTGTGTCCCTGGGCGTCGGTGAGGCGACCGTCGTCGAGTACCTGCAACAGGGTATGGAAGACGTCGGAGTGGGCCTTTTCGATCTCATCGAAGAGGACCACCGAGTATGGATGGCGGCGCACCGCCTCGGTGAGCTGACCACCCTCCTCGTAGCCGACGTAACCGGGTGGCGCACCAACCAGCCGGCTGACCGTGTGCCGCTCCTGATACTCGCTCATGTCGATGCGGACCATGTTCTCGTCGGAGTCGAACAGCGCGGCGGCCAACGAACGCGCCAACTCCGTCTTACCCACGCCAGTAGGCCCGAGGAAGATGAACGACCCGATCGGCCGGCGAGGGTCCTTCACCCCGGAGCGGGCGCGGATCACCGCGTCGGCGACCAACCGCACCGCCTCGTCCTGCCCGACCACCCGACGGTGCAACACCTCGTCCAGGCGCAGCAGCTTGTCCCGCTCGTCCTCGGTGAGCCGGCTGACCGGGATACCGGTCCAACGTGAGACGATCTCGGCGATCTCCTCCTCGGTGACGACCTCCCGCAGCAGCCGTTGCCCGCCCTGCTTCTCGGCGAGCCGCTCCTCCTCGGCGTGCAGTCGACGTTCCAGCTCCGGCAGGGTGCCGTGACGCAGCTCAGCGGCCAGGTTGAGGTCGTATCGACGCTCCGCCTCGGCCGCCCGGTGCCGTACCTGCTCCAACTCCTGGCGCAGCGCCTGCACCCGCCGCAGCGCCTGCCGCTCAGCCTCCCACTGGGTCCGCAGCGCGTCCGCCCGGGTGCGCAGGTCGGCCAGCTCACCGCGCAGCGATTCCAGGCGCTCGGCCGCGGCCGGATCGGTCTCGGCTGCGAGCGCAGCCTCCTCGATCTCCAACCGCCTCACCCGACGACTCAACTCGTCCAGCTCCGCCGGCATCGAATCGATTTCCGTCCGCAAGACAGCGCAACCCTCGTCCACGAGGTCGATCGCCTTGTCCGGCAGGAACCGGTCGGTGATGTACCGGTGGCTGAGCCGCACCGCCGCGACCAGCGCGCTGTCTTGGATCTTCACCCCGTGGAAGACTTCGAGGCGCTCCCGCAGGCCGCGCAGGATCGAAATGGCGTCCTCCTCGGACGGTTCGTCGACCAGCACCGGCTGGAACCGACGCTCCAGGGCGGCATCGGTCTCGATCCGCTTCCGGTACTCGTCCACCGTCGTGGCACCGATCATGTGCAGCTCGCCCCGGGCGAGCATCGGCTTGAGCATGTTGCCGGCGTCGACCGCTCCCTCGGCCGCTCCCGCGCCGACCACCGTGTGCAGCTCGTCAACGAAGAGCAACACCCGACCCGCGGCCGCCTTCACCTCGTTGAGCACCGCCTTGAGCCGCTCCTCGAACTCGCCCCGGTACTTGGCGCCCGCCACCAGAGAGCTGATGTCCAAGGCGAAGATGGTCTTGTCACGCAGCCCTTCAGGCACGTCTCCACGGTTGATCCGCTGCGCCAGGCCCTCGACGATCGCGGTCTTGCCGACACCGGGATCACCGATGAGCACCGGGTTGTTCTTCGTCTTGCGGGACAAGATCTGGATCACTCGACGGATCTCGGCGTCCCTGCCGATCACCGGATCCAGCTTGTCCGCCCGTGCGTCGGCCACGAGATCTCGACCGTACTTCTCCAGCGCCTCGTACGTGACCTCGGGCATCGCCGAGGTCACCCGCTGGTGTCCGCGGATTCCCGTGAGGGCAGAAAGGAACCGTTCCCGGTTGACGCCCTGCTCGCGCAACAGGCGACCGGCAGCGGTCTCAATCCCCTCGTCCACCAGAGCCAGGCCGAGGTGCTCCACGGAGACGTACTCGTCCTTGAGCCGCCGCGCCTCGCGGTCGGCGGCGTCGAGCAACCGGGACAGCCGCTGGGTGACGAAGACCTGGCCGGGAGCGGCGCCCGGGCCGCTGACCCGGGGACGACGCCCCAACTCGGCCTCCAACTCCAATCGGAGCTTGTTCGGGTCGGCGCCGGCCTGCGCCAACACCCGAGGCACGATCCCTTCTGGCTGTTCCAGAAGCGCAGCCAGCAGGTGTTCACCATCCACTTCGGTGTGACCGTACCGGGTCGCCCGCGTCTGCGCGTCGTGCAGGGCCTCTTGAGACTTCTGGGTGAGACGGTTCGTGTCCACGTCAACCTCCGTCACGCTTGCCGCCGCCGCAACTCCCGCTCCAGCTCCGCCACTCGGTCCAGCAGATCCATCACCAGACCCAGGGCGGCGTAGTTGATGCTCAATCCAGCGCGTAGGCGTTGGATACGGGCCGCGGTGGCCACCTCGCTCGGGTGGAACCACAGCTCACCCGCGGCGTCCCGCTCCGGCTCCAGCAGCCCGAGGGTCACCAACCGGCGCACCAGCTCCGGGTGCAAAGCACAGGCCTCAGCGAAGGTTTCGAGATCCCACCAGTCGCGCTGCCGCTCAGCAACCGGCTGATGCCGCATCGCCGGTCGCAGCCGCACCATCGCGTACCTCACCGCCGCCTCCTCGGGTCGAAGCTGGCCGCCTGAGCCAACTCCCGATAGAGCTCCCGTTCCCGCTCCGTAGGCGCGTCCGGCACCACCACCCGGACCTCCGCGAACAGGTCACCGGGAGTGCCCTTGGGATGGGGCAGACCACGACCGCGCAGGCGGAGTCGCCGGCCACTGGACGTCCCCGGCGGTACCCGCACCATCGCCTTGCCACTGGGAGTCTCCACCGGCACTGAGGCTCCCAGCGCCGCTTCCCACGGCGCGAGGGGCAGATTCACGTACAGGTCGCGACCGACGACCCGATAAAGCGGGTGCGGCAACAGGCGCACCACCAGGTAGAGATCCCCAGATGGCGCCCCACCACTGCCCCGGCCGCCCTGGCCGGCGAGCCGAATCCGCTGCCCCTCGGTCACACCGGGCGGAATCGTCACGGTGACGGTCCGCGGCCCGTCTCGGCGTTCGATCGTGATGGAACGGCGCCCACCGTGGTACGCCTCCTCCACCGTCAAGGCGATCTCAGCTTCTTGGTCGGCTCCGCGCACCCGGCCCCAGCCCCGAGGCGTCCGCCGACCGAACAAGCTGCCCAGCAGATCCTCCAGGTCGACGTCGCCGACCCCACCGAAGTCCTCCGCCGGACCTGTCCGGAAGCCGTAAGGCGAGCCACCCGGACGGGCCCCAGCAGCCGCCCACTGCTCCGCCCCCTCCGGGACCTGGCGGAACGCCGGACCGAACTGGTCGTATCGGCGACGAGTATCCGGATCGGAGAGCACCTCGTACGCCTCTGAGATCTCCTTGAACCTGTCCTCGGCCCCCGGATCCTTGTTGACGTCGGGGTGGTAACGGCGGGCGAGCCGCCGGTAGGCCCGCTGGATCTCTTCCTGACTCGCCGTGCGAGGCACGCCCAGCACGTCGTAGAAGTCAGGACCCGGGCTCGCCATCGTGCTCCTTCGAGACCACTACAGACGCCGGACGCAGCCGGCCGTAACCGGGGCGGACCACCTCGACCACGGTGCCGGCAGGGGTGCCCTCCGCCGGTACCGTGCCCACCGCCTCGTGCTGGGCCGGATCGAACGGCACTCCCGCCTCGTCGTCACGAGGGAAGCCGAGCCGGCTCATCACCGCCAGTGCCTGCTCGCGCACCACCCGGACTCCTTCCACGATCGTGTTCGGGTCAGCGGCCGCGTGCGCCAGCGCCAAGTCGAGGTGGTCGATGACCGGCAGCCACTCGGTCGCGACCCGGGCCCGCTCCTCGTCGCGTGCGGCGACCATCTGCGCCGCCGCACGCTTACGGAAGTTGTCCAAGTCCGCCAGGCTACGCAGGAGCCGGTCTTCGAGTTCCGTGACTCGCTGACGCAGTTCATCGACCTCGTCGCCGGCCTCGAAATCCCGAGTCTCGTCCGGCTCCAACTCCTGCTCGTACTCCGCTTGCTCTGGTGCGGGAAGGTCGGCCCGGCGAGCCGGTTCATCCACCATCGGCTGCCTCACTCGGTTGTGAAGTCAACGTCGATCACGTCGTCGTCACCGCTTGCGGGACGCCCTCGCTCGGACGGTCCCGCGCCACCGCTGTCGGGCCCTTGCCCCGACGGACCCGCGCCGCCGGGCTGTCCCCCGCCACGGGCTGCCAGGCTGTGGTAGATCTGCTGAAGCTCAGAGGTCAGCGAGCGCAGTCGAGGCACCGGCGCTTCGTCCTTCACCGCCTGACGCGCGTCGCCCACGAGCATTTCGGCGCGCGCCTTCTCGTGGGTCGGCACCGCATCGCCGAGCTCCTTCACACGCCGCTCCACCTGGTAGGCCGCCGAGTCGAGCTCGTTGCGGGCGTCGATCGCCTCCCGCAACCGTGCATCCTCCTCCCGGTGGCGCTCGGCTTCGGCCACCATCCGCTCCACCTCAGCCTTGTCCAGGGTGGAGCTCTCGGTGATGGTGATCCGCTGCTCGGCACCGGTGTCCCGGTCGCGAGCGGAAACGTTGAGGATGCCGTTGGCGTCGATGTCGAAGGTCACCTCGATCTGAGGCACGCCACGCGGCGCCGGGCGGATGTTCTCCAGCCGGAAACGCCCCAACACCCGGTTGTCAGAAGCGCGTTCCCGCTCGCCTTGGAGCACCACGATGTCGACCGCGGACTGGTTGTCCTCAGCGGTGCTGAACACCTCGGTACGCCGGGCGGGGATCGTCGTGTTGCGCTCGACGATCTTCGTCATGACGCCACCCAACGTCTCCACCCCCAACGACAGCGGGGTAACGTCGAGCAGGAGGACGTCACTGATCTCTCCCTTGATGACCGCCGCCTGCAACGCCGCCCCAACCGCGACCACCTCGTCCGGGTTGACGGTCATGTTGGGGTCCTTGCCGCCGGTCAGGCGACGCACCAGCTGCTGCACCGACGGCATGCGGGTCGCGCCACCGACGAGGATGACCTCGTCGATGTCCTCCGGGCCCACCTTGGCGTCGGCCATCGCCTGCCGCACCGGGCCCTGCGTCCGCTCCACCAGATCCTCGGTGATCTGCTCGAACGTGGAACGCATCAGAACCGTGTTGAGGTGCTTCGGGCCGGTCGCGTCAGCGGTGATGAAAGGCAAGTTGATCGTGGTCTGGGTGACGGCCGAGAGTTCGACCTTGGCCTTCTCCGCCGCTTCGAACAGCCGCTGCAGCGCCTGGGGGTCGCGCCGCAAATCGATGCCTTCGTTTCGTTGAAACTCGTCGGCCAGATAGTCGACGATCCGACGGTCGAAGTCGTCCCCACCCAGGTGCGTGTCGCCAGCGGTCGCGCGAACCTCCACCACGCCCTCGCCGACGTCGAGCAGACTCACGTCAAACGTCCCGCCACCGAGGTCGAAGACGAGCACCGTCTCGTGCTCCTTCTTGTCCAGTCCGTAGGCGAGCGCAGCGGCCGTCGGCTCGTTGATGATGCGCAGCACCTCCAACCCGGCGATCCGCCCGGCGTCCTTGGTCGCCTGCCGCTGCGAGTCGTTGAAGTAGGCCGGGACGGTGATCACCGCCTCGGTGACGCGCTCACCGAGGGCCTTGCTGGCGTCGTCGACGAGCTTGCGGAGTACCCGTGCGGAGATCTCCTCCGGCGCGTACCGCCGGTCCCCGACCTGGAACCGTGCTGCCCCGTCGGCGTCGGACACCACGTCGAAGGAGACCGCGGTCTGCTCCGACTCCACCTCGGCGTAACGGCGGCCGATGAAACGCTTCGCTGAATAGATCGTGCCCTTCGGGTTGAGGATTGCTTGCCGGCGGGCGAGCTGGCCCACCAGCCGCTCCCCCGACTCGGTGAACGCCACCACCGAAGGCGTCGTACGAGAACCCTCAGCGTTGGGGATCACATTCGGCGTGCCCGCCTCTACCGCTGCGATGACGGAGTTGGTGGTGCCGAGGTCGATGCCGACTGCCTTAGCCATGCCGGCCTCCTTTGCCCGAACGTGCGTGTGGAGTGCCTTTGTCGTGCCCCGTCAGGCGCGGACCTAACACCCGCAAGGCGCGTTCTTCGGGCGAAGACTGGGCCTCCCGATTCTCGGGAGGCCCAGTCTCGCTCGACGTGTCACAGGTGTCACTTCACCTCGATGTGCCGTGGCCTGCTCTGGGCCGGCTTGCCCAGCCTCACCATCAGCACGCCATGGTCGAGGGACGCCTCCACCTGGTCGTGGTCGATGTCGCCGGGGATCGCCACGACGTAGTCGAACTCCCCGACTGGCCGGCTCTGCCGACGCAGCAGGCCCTTGCGCTCCCGCTCCTTGATTTCGCCCTTGATGCGCAAGGTGTTGTGGCGAACCTCGACGTCGATGTCCTCACGCTTCACACCGGGCAGGTCGACTTCCACCAGGTACGCGTCATCGAGCTCCTCGATGTCTGCGGGCACCATGGTGGCTGGGCCCCCGACCACGCTCTGCAGGAGCTGGTCCATCTGGTTGTAGAGACCCTCCAGTTCCGAGAACGGATCCCACCGGCGGGTGGCCAGGGTCGAAGGCCGGGTGCGAACCATCGGAAGTGTCATTGCGCATCAATCCTCTCCGCCTCGGCTTCACCGCACAGGCGTTCTCAACCCGGCGGCTCACCACCCTGTTGCCCATAGCGGCGCCAAACATGCCTGCCCACCGCGAGAATTCCCGATCACCCAGGAATGATCTTGGAATTCGCGGGGCACAGGTAGGCATGGACAACGCTCCGGCGCGGCACCGCAAAGCACGTGGGGTGGTCGTGCTGGCGCTGCTGTCGACCCTGCTGGCAGGGGGCGCGTGCGCGGCTCGCACCGGCCCGCCGGTCATCACGCTGTACTACGCCCCGGAACAGAACTTGCAACAGGTCGTGGACGAGTGCAACGCCGCCGCGGACGGCCGGTACCGCATCGAGTACCAAGTGCTGCCGCGCGGCGCCGACGACCAGCGTGTGCAGCTCGTACGTCGGCTCGCTGCCGGTGACCGAGACTTGGACATCCTCGGCCTCGACGTGACGTGGACTCAAGAGTTCGCATCCGCCGGCTGGATCCGCCCGTGGACAGGCGAGCTTCGGCGCGAGGCCGAGTACGGGACGCTAGCAGGCCCACTGGAATCAGCCAGCTTCGAAGGCCAGCTCTACGCCGCGCCGAAGAACACCAACGTGCAGCTGCTGTGGTACCGCACCGACCTGGTCGAGAAGCCGCCTCGCACCTGGAGCGAGCTCATCACGACCGCTCAACGGCTGCGTGAGCGCGGCGAGCCCTACCAGGTGCTGACGATGGGAGCACAGTACGAAGGGTTGACGGTGCTGTACAACACCCTCACCGCCTCGGCCGGCGGACAGATCCTCGACCGCGACGGCACCGAGGCCGTCTTCGACGCCGGGGCGGTCGCGGCGTTGGACCAGTTGCGCCAGTTCGCCACCGCCGGGGTCACCAGCCCGTCGTTCAGCAACGCGATGGAGGACGAGGTGCGCCTGGCGTTCCAGTCCGGCGGCGGCGCGTTCCAACTGAACTGGCCGTTCGTCTACCCGGCGATGCAGGACGCCGCGCCCGAACTCGCCGAACACGTCGGTTGGGCCAGCTACCCGGCCGTGGATCCGCGCATGCCTAGCCGCGTCACCATCGGTGGCTACAACCTCGGCGTCAGCACCTACTCCGAGCACCCTCAGGAGGCGTTCGAGGCGGCCCTGTGCCTGCGGAACCCGGAGCATCAACTCTTCTCGGCGGTCCACGATGGGGTACCGCCCACCATCGAACGCCTCTACCGGGATCCGCGACTGGTCGCGGCGTACCCGATGGCCGACGTCATCCTTGCCGAATTGCGTGACAGCGCGACGCGGCCGCTCACCCCCGCGTACCAGAACGTCTCCACGGTGATCTCGACGGAGCTGTCACCGCCAGCGTCGATCGACCCGCAGCGCACTGCGGCGAGACTGCGCGACCAGGTGCAGGACGCGCTGGAGTCGAGAGGGGTCCTCCCATGACCCGTGATCGACTCACAGTCGGGGACATTGCCGCTTCCGAGGGGCCGAATAACGACAATGTCCCCGACATTGCGGGAAAAGGGCGGGGGTTGAGCGAGCGTGGCCTGGCCTGGTTGCTGTGCGCCCCGGCCGCGCTGGTGATGCTCGCCGTCACCGGCTGGCCCATCGTGTACTCGGTCTGGTTGTCGCTGCAACGGTACGACCTCCGCTTCCCCGACGAACGTGAGTTCGTCGGCTTGGCCAACTACGCCACCGTGCTGACCAACCGCTTCTGGTGGACCGCGCTGCTGGTCACCCTCGTCATCACCGTGGTGTCGGTAGCGATCGAGTTCGTACTCGGGCTCGGCCTGGCGCTGGTGATGCACCGGACCCTGGTCGGGCGCGGGCTGGTCCGCACCACCGCGCTCATCCCCTACGGCATCGTCACCGTAGTGGCGGCCTTCTCGTGGCGGTACGCGTGGACACCCGGCACCGGATACCTGGCCAACCTCGCCGCACCCGAAGGGGCACCGCTAACCGAACGGGCCAGCGCAGTGGCGATCATCATCCTGGCCGAGGTCTGGAAGACCACCCCGTTCATGGCACTCCTGCTGCTGGCAGGGCTGGCGCTGGTGCCCGAAGACCTACTCAAAGCGGCCTCGGTCGACGGCGCTGGGCCGTGGCAGAGGTTCGTCAAGGTGATGTTGCCGGTGATGAAGCCAGCGATTCTGGTCGCGCTGCTGTTCCGGACACTCGACGCCTTCCGAATCTTCGACAACATCTACATCCTCACCGCGGGCGCCAACGGCACCTCATCGGTGTCGATGCTGACGTACAGCAACCTCATCCAAGGTCTCAACCTCGGCATCGGCGCCACCCTTTCGGTGCTCATCTTCTTGGCGGTCGCCGCGATCGCCTTCGTGTTCGTCACACTGTTCGGTGCCGCAGCGCCAGGCGCGCAGGGAGGTCGCTGATGGCCGCGTACGGCGAGGTGACCACGGCCCGCAAGTGGCGTTGGGGGCTGATCGACCTGGTGGTCGTGGTCGTCGTGCTGATCCCGGTGCTGTGGATCGTGTCGTTGTCACTCAAGACCCCGGAAACGCTCACCGACGGCAGCCTCATACCGCGGGAGTGGACGCTGGACAACTACCGGTCGATCTTCAGCACTGGCCTATTCACTCGAGCTCTCATCAACTCGATCGGCATCGCACTGATCGCTACTGCCGTGGCGGTCCTGCTCGGCATGATGGCCGCTTACGCGGTGGCACGTCTGGACTTCCCCGGCAAGCGCCTGCTCGTCGGCGTGTCTCTGCTCATCGCGATGTTCCCGCAGATCTCGTTGGTGACACCGTTGTTCGAGATCGAACGTGTCCTGCGCCTCTTCGACACCTGGCCAGGCTTGATCCTCCCGTACATCACCTTCTCGCTGCCGCTGGCGATCTACACCCTGTCGGCGTTCTTCCGGCAGATCCCGTGGGACTTGGAGAAGGCGGCGAAGATGGACGGCGCCACCCAGGCACAAGCGTTCCGGATGGTGGTGGCACCGCTCGCCGCGCCTGGCCTGGTCACCACCGCGATCCTGGTGTTCATCTTCTGCTGGAACGACTTCCTCTTCGCGGTGTCTTTGACCTCCACCGAGGCGTCGCGCACCGCGCCGGTGGCGCTGTCCTTCTTCACCGGCGAGTCGCAGTTCGAGGACCCGACCGGCACCATCTCGGCGGCCGCCGTGGTCATCACGATCCCGATCATCACCTTCGTCCTGCTGTTTCAGCGCCGGATCGTCTCCGGTCTGACGGCGGGCAGCGTCAAGGGGTGAGTGTCGTGGCAGCCATCCTCCTAGACCAGGTCAGCAAGAAGTTCCCTGACGGCACGCTCGCGGTCGCCGACGTGAACCTGGAAATTTCGGACGGGGAGTTCGTCATCCTGGTAGGCCCCTCTGGCTGCGGGAAGTCGACCACCTTAAACATGATCGCTGGTTTGGAGGACGTCAGCTCCGGCGACATCTTCATCGACGGTGAGCGGGTCAACGACCGGCCACCCAAGGACCGCGATATCGCCATGGTGTTCCAGTCCTACGCTCTCTACCCCAACATGACCGTGCGGGGGAACATCTCGTTCCCGTTGCGCCTGGCGAAGATGGACAAGCGGGAGATCGAACGCAGGGTCCGCGAAGTGGCGCACATCCTGGAGTTGGAGCCGCTACTCGACCGCAAGCCCGCGAACTTGTCCGGTGGGCAACGACAGCGGGTGGCTATGGGCCGGGCGATTGTCCGTTCTCCCAAGGCGTTCCTCATGGACGAGCCGCTGTCCAACCTGGATGCGAAACTGCGGGTGCAGATGCGCACCCAGTTGTCGCGGTTGCAGAAGCGGCTGGGCACCACCACCGTGTACGTCACACACGACCAAACAGAGGCGATGACGCTCGGCGACCGGGTGGTGGTCATGCGCGCCGGCCGGGTACAGCAGGTCGGTCCGCCGCAGGAGCTGTACGACCATCCGATCAATCTGTTCGTCGCTGGATTCATCGGCTCACCGGCGATGAACTTCCTGCCGGCACGGCTGACGAACGGCAAGCTGCACACCGCTCTCGGCGACCTGCCGATGGACGACCGGATGCGGGGCGCTCTCACGTCAGCCGAAAGGACTTCGGACGACCTGATCTTGGGGATACGTCCGGAGCACTTCGAGGATGCCTCGCTCGTTGACGAGCATGTCTACGACACCGGGGTGATCTTCGAGGCCGAACCAGACGTGGTGGAGTCGATGGGCTCAGACAAGTACGTCTACTTCGCCCTCGACGTGGAGCGGGCACAAGCCAGGGAGCTGGAAGAACTGGCTGCGGAGACCGGCACGGAGCTGACCACCGGCGGTTTGCAGCTGGTCACTCGGTTCTCTGCCGAGTCGGCGGCCTCGGAAGGCCGTACGGTGAGGGTGTGGGTCAACATTGACAAGGCGCACCTGTTCGACCCCGACACTGGCCGCAACCTCACACGGTTGCACCGCATAGCCGGAGTGGGGAAGCCCCACCAGCGTGACCGCGACAGGGCTCGAGTCACGCGTCATGGGAGGTGGCTGGCACTCATGAGACGAGGACTTGGAGCTCGTTGATCCGCAGGGTCGTCTCTGACTGCGGGGTGAGGGTGATGGTGCCGCTGGCCCCGTCGCTAGGCCCACCGGCGATGGACCAGGTCACCTCCCACGTCGTCGTCGCCGTGACAGCGAAACGCCCATCCGGTTGGTAACGGCTAGCCGTCGCGTATGTGTGACCACACGGAGGATCAAGAACGTCATCACCGGGCTGCCACGGCTTGCCGGCATCACACGTGATCGGATCACTGCCATCGCCTGGCTGCCATTGGATGTGGCTCGCCTCGGCGTGAGCCGTGACGGTGATGCCCATCGCTGTGGCAGTAGCTACTGGTGTCCCCCAGGTTTGTTCGGTGACCTCGGTCCAGAACCAGACCGGCATCCCCACCAGTCCAGCTCCGTTCTCCGGCGGAGCAGTCCCGATGTCAGGACCGCGCAGTTGCAGCTGATTCACGGCCTCAACGATCAGATCAGCTGTCGGGTCCGGCTGCCCCCCATAGCCAGGAGGCGGAGACGGCAAAAACCACAAGTAGTAATCAAACCATCCGTCAGAAGTAGCATAATGCTCATGAAGGCATTGGGCCAGGTATAACGCACCATCGTCGCCGGGCTTGGCGCCCTCCAGATAGGCGATACGATGTTCATTAGCTACTAGGTCGAACTCCTCTGCCCGCAATAGATAGCAATCATATTTAGGAATGCACCAACCTTGAGATGACCCCCCGTAACAATCAACGATAGCGTCGCCTTGCTGGGCATCAGCCACAGTTCGAACAGGACGCTGACACTTTTCGAGTGTGCCACCCCCGCCTGAGGTGATGCTGAGGACGACGGGTCCACCACTTGGCTGCTCCCACCGCGCCTCCAGCTGGCATTGCCCGGTCTCCGGATCAGTCAACAGACAAATCACACCCGACGCGTGCACGGGGACGGGCCAGATAGTTATGGCTGCTACCGTTGCCGCAACCAGGCAGCTTGAAACAATGGCAACTCTGCCGAGAGAGCCTAACATGGCTCGCTACTGTCTTCTCGGGTAATAATATACCAGCCTGGCTTTATAGGGATTTCCTTAGTAGGCTCTTTCCACATCGCAGTAATCCTGGAGAGATGCTTACTGCCTGGCCCATCGACAACCTCTCCGGTACTCTTGTCGATCGCAGTCCACGAAGTTTCGTCTATGCGAACCTGCAGCGTGGCGTGTGGAAACACATCGTCGGCACCCTGCTCGTACGAAAACTCCCAATCGATTTCTACCACCTCGGCACTCCACGTAAGCGTGCCTGCGGTAGCTCTTCCCTGCCGGAAGTTTGCGGTCAAGATCTCGTCCCTTAGCTGGAAGAACGCCGGACCGCTCAGGGGCAACTCCTCGAGTCGGGCGATGGTCTCATTCGTGCCGCCAGGGACTCCTTCCTTGGACAGCTCGATCAAGCCCTCGAAGTAGGCGTCGAGCGCCGCAAGGATCTCCTCAGCTGCAGCGGCATCCTTAGGAGATAGTGAGACCGCAGGAGAGACGACTGACGGGACAGGCTCTCGGAGTTGCGGAGAAGGTAGATCCGAGAGGTCGTCCGACCCACAGGCGGCAAGCATTGTGATCAAGCCAGCCGCAGTCGTGACGGCCCATCTGGACGCCGAGGTCATGCTCCCTCCCCAGGTACTCAGCGTTGCCGTTCCAGCAAGCATAGTAATCGATTGTCTTCTTTGGTTCACTACGAGTCGTCGTGTGCCCTCGGGGCGCAAGGCCTCCGGGGCTCAACCCGCAGTGGACTCACATTGAGCGGCTCTCACGGAAGACGACGAACTACGCACGCATTGGGTGGTGGTGCTGCCAGGGTGCCGGCAGCACCAACCCAGCCCACACCTTCCCTCGGGGCCTGACTGGCGCGCACGCGAAACGCGACAGTCACACCTGTGAGATCGATACGCTCGCTAGTGCCCTCGTAGGGGCGGCCAGCGATGGTCGTCCTGATGCTCGCCGCTCACGGCGATGCTCGGCGAACGTCACCGCGACGGCGATACCCGCCAGGATGGCGGCGGCCAATGGAGTGATGCGCACCCCGTACGTCGAGAGAAGGACAGAACCTTGCAGTGAGCCGGCGGCGATACCGGCGTTGAAGACGGTGCTGACGCCGGCCGCGGCGAGGTCCGTGTTGCCCGGTGCGACCTGGAGGGTGCGTTGCTGGATCGAGGTGACGAAACCGCTGAACGCCGCCCCGCTAGCAGCGAGGCCGGCCACTGCGACAGGGGACCAGCTGCCGCCGATCCACAGCACCAGCAGGGCGGTGCAGAGCGTGGTGAGCGACACCAGATGGGTTCCACGCGGCCAGCGATCGAGGAACCGACCGACGACGAGGGTGCCAACCACTCCGGCGACTCCAAAGACCGACAGCAGCGGCCCGAGCGTGGAGGGATGAAAGCCGCTGACGTCCAAGACGAACGGAGTGATGTACGTGTTGAAGGTCAAGAAGCCGGTGACCGTGACCGCGGTCGTGACCAACAGGACCAGGTATCCACGGCGGCTCGGCTCGCTCCCCCGAGCGGCTCCCCCCTCCTCCGGCCGCACAGTAGGCAGCAGCATGGTCACCGCCACGCAGGTGATGAAGCTGATCACGGCCATCGCCACGAAGGCGGCCCGCCAGCCAGCCTGTTGACCAAGCCAGGTGCCGGCAGGGATGCCGAGGACCGGGGCTAGCGAGGTGCCGATCGCGAGTCGCGCCACCATGCGGCCTCGTCTGCCGGGCGGGAACATGCCGGCCACCGTCGCCACCACGATCGACCAGAACAGCGCCTGGCTAAGCGCCACCGCTAGTCGGGCGGCGAAGAGCACGCCGTAGCTCGGTGCGGCAGCGGTGGCGACCGAGCCGAGGCAGAGTATGGCGAGGGTGGCGCTCAAGAGCACGCGGCGGGGGATCCGGTGGGTGAGGTGGGTGAGTGGGAGGGACGCAACGGCGACCACCACGGCGTACCCGGTGACGAGGAGCCCTACCTCGGCGGGGCGACGGTCAAGATTCTGAGCCATGACGGTGAGCAGACCCACAGGCAGCAGCTCGGTCGTCACAAAGGCAAACGTCGCCAGCGACAAAGCGACGAGGGTGCCCATGGCGCGCCAGTCGGGCACCAGCGTAGGCCGGGTCTCGGCCATCCCCACCTCCATCGTGCTACCACCAAAACGCTTTTTGGTGGTAGCGTCACACTCGTGACCGAGGGGAGCAACCAGTTTTCCCGCATAGTCGGGGGAAACCCGGTGCTAGACCTGGTCAACACGGTGGCCCCCCGCGTGCCTGGCGGCGTCGTCGGTCAGGTCGACTACCTCGACGGCGGCCCAGACCAGGTGCTCCGGTGGGCGCGTCGAGTGAGCGTGGTCGACGAGTCGGAGGCGGCGACGGTCGCGACCGTCTGGGCCGCGGCTCCCCAGGTCGCTGCCCGCACTGTTCAGGCGATTGTGGAGTTACGCGAGGCTGTTTACACGCTACTCGTCGTCCGGCTCGGCCTGATGCCCGAGCCGACTTCTGGTACGACCGTCACAGCGACAACGGCGCGAGCCTCTGACGCCACGCCGAAGGCGCCCGCCGACTGGAACGAGGCCTTGCTTGGGCGGTTGACGCAGGCGTGGGCAGCGGCGGCCGACCGCAGCGTGCTCCTGCTGGACAACTGCCCTGCCCGAGCGGTTCGCGTGGCGGCCGGAGCGCGGGAACCCGCGACCCTGATCCTCGATCGGTTGGCGCTGGCGGCGGTGGACCTGTTGCGCACGATGGATCTCGGGCGACTCAAGGTCTGCCCGATCGAGGAAGGCGGGTGCGGATGGTTGTTCCTTGACCGCAGCCGCAACCGGTCGCGCCGCTGGTGCGCTATGGCCGACTGCGGTAACCGCGTGAAATCACGCCGGCTCAGCCAGCGCCGCCGCCAGGAGCGGCGATCAACCAGGACGTCCGTTGCGGACCAGGCCGCGAGCGAGGTCCGGTGAAAACTGGAACCCTACCTCGCCGCCACAGTCGCCGTCAGACTCGCCTGGAGGCTTGATCCACAGCAACGCTGCTAGTCCCGGTCGGTCACCGACGTCGGTGGTGGGCGGTTCCCCGAGGCCTTCGTGGCGTGGATTGCACCACTCGTTGTCCGGTGGTGGGCCGGCCCCGTTACGCGAGGTGTCGATGACGAACTCGCGACCACCCAGGCGGGCGGAGAGTTTGCGCCCCCACCGGTAGCTGTCTTCGGTGGTCTGCCGGTTGGCGACGTTGACTGAGAAACCTTCAGCGTAGTTGACCCCGGACTTAATCAGCCGCCGTGCCATCTCCCGGGTGGGTCGCCACTGTGGGTGACCGGCGTCGAGGTAGACGTGGTGCCCGGCATGCGTGAGCCGCTGCACGGTTCGTTTCAGCAGCTGTGCGCGGGCATCGTTGAAGCAGTCCATCGCCACCGCGTCCGGCTCCACCACGATCGCCGCCTTGACCGGTCCAAGCGCGTCGAGGGTCGCGCCGACGAACGCGTCGTACGCCTCCGCGCTGGGTGCGCCCGCGCCCGGTCCGGCACAGTCCCGGTTGGGGATGTGGTAGAGGACGACAACCAGCAGCTTGTTCTGCCGATGTGCCCGGGCCGCCACCTGTGGGAGCTTGGCGGTGTCGACTGGCCCGTTGAGCCAGCGAGCCTGGGGATGTCTAGTGATCTCCGACAGCCACGGGGCACGGTGGCGGGCCTGGTAGTGGGCGGCTGCGGTGTCCTTGTCCACGTAGAGCTCCGCGCCGTGGAAGGGCCGACGCAGCGGCGCATACGTCACTGCCGTGGGGTGCAGGTCAGCGCTGAGCAGCCCGAGCACCACGAAGCCCGCGAAGAAGGCCACGGTTCGGTTCCGCCACATGGGCGAGGTTTCTACCCACCGCTATCCAGATCATGCTCGGGCGCGGCGGGCAGCCGCACTTCCGCCCGTAGCCCGCTGCCGGTGCGGGGATCGGCCTCGTCCAACCGCACTGTGCCACCGTGGCGGCGTACCAACTCCCGTACGATCGC
This sequence comes from uncultured Micromonosporaceae bacterium, assembly GCA_964438855.1. Lineage (GTDB taxonomy): Bacteria > Actinomycetota > Actinomycetes > Mycobacteriales > Micromonosporaceae > Natronosporangium. The sequence continues at coordinate 23,290 of CAYTMR010000006.1, read as the reverse complement.
TAGTCCCAGGCCGGCGCCTCCGGCGTCGCGGGCGCGGGCGTCATCCAGCCGGGTGAACCGCCCAAATACTCGCTCCCGATCTGCGGCTGGGATACCTGGACCGTCGTCGACCACCGTCACCAGGTGCTGCGTGCTTCCGGGGACGACTGCCAGCGTGACCTGCGACTGGGCGTGACGGACCGCGTTGTCGACCAGGTTCGCCACCACCCGGCGCAGTGCTTCCGGCTCGCCGAGCGTCCACGCCTCGGGAGAATCATCGACGGTCACTTGTGCCCGTGCCCCGGCGTACCGCTGGGCCACCGACCGCAACAGGCTGCCCAGCTCCACCGGTTCGGCCGCCGCGGCGGCCGCTGGCGCCTCGTCAGCGCGCGCCAGTAGCAGCAGGTCGTCGACGAGCCGGGCCAGCCGCTTGGTGTCGGCGAGCAGGTCTTCGACCAACTCGGGCCAGTCAGTGCCGGCACCCAACCGCTGCGCAACCTCTAGCTCGGTGCGCATGTTCGCCAGCGGACTACGTAACTCGTGAGCGGCGTCAGCGACGAAGGCCCGCTGCTGCGCTCGGGCAGTCTCCAGCCGAGCCAGCATGTCGTTGAGGGTCACGGCCAGGCGGTGGATCTCGTCGTGCGCCTCCGGGATGGGCAGCGTGGCGGGTCGACCAGAGGTGCTGATGTCGGCTGCCCCGGCGCGTAGCGCCTCCACCGGACGCAGGGTAGCTCCGACCAGCCGCCAGGTGATTACCACCAGACCAGCCAGCAGCAGCGGGAAGGCCACCAGCAGGATGTGGTTCACCACCCTCATGCTGTGGCGCAAGTCCGCCATCGACTTGGCGACCAGCACGATGCGGCCGTCGGTGGCTGGCACAGCCACCACCCGGACCAAGCCCTCGACTCCGATCCGCTCTCCGTCGACGAAGGTCCGCCCGCCTTCGCCGAGCTGTGCCAATTCACGGTCACGCAACATCGGCACCAGCCGGTCTGCGTTGATCGACGCGGCGAGGACTCGCCCTTGGTCGTCCACCACCTGCACCACCTGGTCACCGGCGACCGGAATCGGGTCGGACAACGCGTTCTCCGCGATCAGCGCGGCGACGTCCGCGCCGGCCTGCCGTGCCTCGTTGTCCACGCTGCGCTGCAGCGTGAAGCCGAGCGCAGCGGTGACGATCACCCCGCCGACCAGGAGACCGACGGCGACCACCCCGGCGGTGAGTAGCGTGAGGCGAGAGCGCAGGCCCAGCCACCGCTTCCAGCGCACCGCTCAGCCTCCGCTGGCGCCAGGCACCAGCCGGTACCCGGCGCCGCGCACCGTCTCGACCCGGTCCCGGCCGAGCTTGCGGCGCAGGTAACCGATGTAGACCTCGACCACGTTGGGGGCGGTGTCCATGGCCGCGTCCCATACGTGGTCCAGCAACTCGATCTTCGAGACGACCTCGCCGGGGCGGCGTATGAGGTACTCGAGCACGGCGAACTCACGGGTGGTGAGCACCACCTCTTCGTCACCGAGGAACACCCGCCGGCGGGCCGGGTCGAGGCTGAGGTCGCCGCAGGTCAGGACAGCTGGGCGGGGGGCAGCGCCACGGCGAAGGAGTGCGCGCAACCGGGCGAGCAGGACCACGTACGAGAAGGGTTTGGTGAGGTAGTCGTCGGCGCCGATGTCGAGCCCGTCGGCCTGGTCGTACTCGCCGTCCTTGGCCGAAAGCATCAACACCGGCACCCAGTTGGATTCCGCCCGAAGAGTCCTGACCACCCGATAGCCGGACAGCCCGGGCAGCATGACGTCCAAGATGATCGCGTCGTAGGTGCCGTGCCGGGCGAGATCCAGACCGGTCAGCCCGTCTAGGGCCACGTCCACCGCGAAGCCCTCGGCCACCAGACCACGCCGCAGCGCGGTGGCGAGCCGTTCCTCGTCCTCCACCACCAGCAGTCGCACGCAAGCCAGCGTGACACGTCCCGACTCGCGGACCGGTAGCCCCTCTCAGCCTCGGCTCAGCGGACCGAACGCATGCTGCGGACACGGGCGGTGATGCGGAGGTGGCGAGGATGGGTGTCTGGGCGCAGCGGCCCGCGCTGCGTTGGCTGCTGCCAGGGTTGGTGCTCGTGGTGATGGTCGGCGGTGCGGCGACCGCGTGGGCGCTCAGCGAGAGGGCGGCGCACCCGCCACCACGCTCCGCCGACGAACTGCTCGCCAGCCTGTACGAGGCGGAGGTGGACGGTTTCTCCGGCACGGTCGTGCAGCGCTGCGACCTGGGACTTCCGACCGCCTTCGACAGTGACAGAGGCGGTGGTCCGCTGCGTGCCCTGATCTCCGGCCCGCACACGCTACGGGTCTGGTACGCGGGCCCAGACCAGTTTCGGCTGGCGCTGCTGGAAACACTCGGCCAGTCGGACATCATCCGCAACGGCCCAGACATATGGCTGTGGGACAGCCGCCGCAACGAAGCGAGCCACCTGCGGCTTCCGGCGGTCCTAGGGTGGCTTTGGCCAGGTGCTGGCCGGGCCACTGCCCATGATCGGGTGCCGGCGCTATCGGCGTTCGAGCACATCACCGAGGTGGCCGCCGACGGCACCACCTCGGTCGCTGGGCGTCCGGCGTACCAGCTGGTCTTCTCTCCAACCGAACCAGAGACGAAGATCCGCCAGGTGCGGCTTGCGATCGACGCCGAGCACTACGTGCCGCTGCGGGTACAGGTGTACGGCGCCGCGGAGGAGCCTGCCTGTGATCTCCAGTTCACCCATATCGACTTCGACCGGCCCGATGCGGAGCAGTTCCGGTTCAACCCGCCGCCGGGCGTCACCGTGCCGGAACCGGACCTCCGGGCGCTGCTACCGATGATCGCGGGGCCCACGATCGACGTGCTGGGTGAGGGGTGGAACAGTGTGCTGGTAGTCCAGCTGCCGGATCACCCGCATGGCGGGGCGGCCGATCTGCGAAACGCGCTGGAGTCGCTGCCGGAGGCGAGCGGCGAGTGGGGCAGCGGCCGGTTGTTCTCCGGCACGCTATTCAGCGCGTTGTTCACCGATGACGGTCGCCTGCTGGCCGGTGCGGTGACCCCCGAGCGCCTGTTCCAGGTCGCCGCCGACCTGGCGGCCCTGCCGTCGGAGTGAGACTTTGGGCGACGGCACTGTGCCCTGCGGGTGTCGGCTAATGTCGGGGCGTGAGCTCGACTGACGAGTTCGACGACATCACCGCAGATGATCTGCGGGAGCAGGGTAGCCTCAAGTGGACCGCGTACGGCGGTGACGCGATCGGCGCCTTCGTCGCTGAGATGGACTTCGGGGTGGCGCCGCCGATCACCAAGGCCTTGCACGCCGCCGTGGAGCGAGGAACTTTCGGCTACCTGCCTCCCGCGTTGCGCGCCGGTCTCGCCGCCGCCTGCGCCCGCTGGTACGAGCGGCGTTACGGCTGGAGCGTGGACCCGGCCACCGTGCAGCCGGTCGCCGACGTGCTGGCGGGCTTCACGCTGGTGATCGAACACTTCTCCCGGCCGGAGAGCCCGATCATTCTGCCGACTCCCGCGTACATGCCGTTTCGGACCCTTCCGCCGCGCCACGGTCGACGGGTCATCGAGGTACCGATGGCGCTCGACGGGGACCGGTACGTCATGGATCTCGATGGGATCGACCGGGCGTTCCGGGCCGGTGGTCATCTGCTGGTGATCTGTAACCCGCACAACCCGACAGGGCGGGTCTTCACCGTCGAGGAGCTGCGGAAGGTCACCGAGGTGGTGGACCGGCACGGCGGTCGGGTCTTCTCCGACGAGATCCACGCCCCGCTCACCTATCCCGGGCACCCGCATGTGCCGTACGCCTCGACCTCCGAGACGGCGGCGGCTCACACCATCACTGCCACCTCAGCGTCGAAGGCCTGGAATCTGTCGGGCCTCAAGTGTGGCCAACTGATTCTCACTTCTCGCAGCGACATCGACACGTGGCGTCGCATCGGCGAGGGCCTCGAGTACAGTCCCAGCACCCTCGGTGTCATCGCCAACGCGGCCGCCTACCACTCCGGACGGCGCTGGTTGGACGACGTGCTCACCTACCTCGACGGCAACCGGCTGGCCCTGCGGGATCTGCTCGGCAAGTTCCTGCCACAAATCCACTACACCCCGCCGGAAGGGACATACCTGGCCTGGCTGGACTGTCGCGACCTGGGTGTGGCGACGCCGGCGGCGTTCATGCTCGACGCCGCGGGCATCGCGGTGATCGACGGGGCGGAGTGCGGTGAGGGTGGCCGCGGTCACGTCCGGTTCAACTTCGCCACTCCTCGCCCGATCATCGAGCAGGCGGTTGCCCGGCTCGCACACGCGGTGGCGGCCCCGTGAGGTGATCCGGCCGGCGGTCTAGGCTTCCAGCATGGTTGACGGCCTCGCTACGGTGATCATCATCGTCGGCCTCGTGGTGGGCGCGTACGGCGGCCTGATGGCGTTGCTGGACCGGGCACCCCAGTTGCCTCAGCTGGTGGGACTGGCAGCACTGGAAGTAGCGCTGCTGGTGCAGTGTGTGATCGCGCTGGGCAAGACGTTCAGTGGTGAGCGCCCTGACCAACTCGCCACGTTCGTGGGTTATCTCCTCACCACGGTGTTGCTTCCGCCACTGGGAGCGCTGTTCGGGTGGTCCGAGCGCAGCCGTTGGGGATCGGCGATCATCGCGGGCGCGGCGTTGGTGGTGACGATTCTGGTGGTGCGGTTGCAGCAGGTGTGGCATGGCTGAGCACAAGGGCCACCGGCACACCGGGTCCGGCGCCGGTAAGGTGCTGATCGGGGTTTATGCACTGTTCGCGCTCTCGGCTGGAGCCCGGGCTGGTTTTCAGATCACCCAGCGGTTTACTGAGGCCCCAGTGGCTTACAGTCTTTCGGCGCTCGCGGCGGCCATCTACCTGGTCGCGGCGGTCGCGCTGGCCCGCGGTAGTGCGGTAGCGCGCACGGTAGCGCTGGTGTGCTGCTCGGTCGAGCTGGCCGGCGTGCTGGTGGTAGGCACGGTGAGTTACCTGTTGCCTCGTTCCTTCCCTGACGCAACGGTATGGTCCGGCTACGGAGCGGGTTATGGGTTCGTACCATTGGTACTCCCCGTAATCGGCTTGATCTGGCTGCACCGCACCGCCCGATCTAGGCCCAGGGAAACAGAATCCACATCGGATAGTTAGACGGTTTCGTAATCTAATCGTTGCCTGACAACAGTTGACGACAGGCGCCACACTCGGGTACCTACGCTATGCCTTGAGCGGAAACTACTCCTGATCAGGTACCCGGTTTGATCGACGGCTTGGCAGTTCGTAAACTATCGTTCAGCGCTGAGGGCTGCGGCCGTTTCGCCGCGCGCAGTGTCGCCTCTGTCGCGAGGCATCGTGGGCCCGCCCAAGCGCCCGCGTGAGCTCCGGCCGCGCGACCATTGTGTTGCGGTCCGCAGCCGACGATGAGAGGAAATTGTGCCTGCCTTACGCGCAGATGGTTTATTCAAAGTATTCGGTCGACGTAGCAAAGAAGCTGTTCGCCGACTGAAGGCCGGCGAGTCACCGGATAGCGTCCGCCGTCTAGGCGTCACCCCCGCCGTCATCGACGCGACTTTCGATGTAGCTTCAGGCGAGATCTTCGTGGTCATGGGGCTGTCCGGCTCCGGCAAGTCCACCCTGCTACGGATGCTGAACGGACTGCTGAGCCCTACTGAGGGTCACGTGTACGTTGGTGACTCTGAATTGACCACTTTGGGTGGAGAAGCGCTGCGCCGGCTCCGGCGCGAGAAGATGAGCATGGTCTTCCAGCACTTCGCCCTGTTTCCACACAGGACTGTCCTGGAGAATGCTGCCTACGCACTCCAAGTACGAGGCCTCAACCGAAGTGATCGGGAAGAACGCGCTCGCGCTGCCTTGGCACTGGTGGGGCTGGAGGGATGGGAGGGTCGACTGCCATCCCAACTGTCTGGTGGGATGAAGCAGCGCGTGGGCCTTGCCCGTGCGCTCGCCGCGGAGACGGAGATCCTGCTGATGGACGAAGCCTTCTCCGCGCTGGACCCCCTCATTCGGCGGGAGATGCAGGATCAGCTGCTCGAACTGCAGAGCCGACTGGGCAAGACCATCATCTTCATCACCCACGACTTGAACGAAGCGATGCGGCTAGGTGACCGGATCGCGGTGATGCGGGATGGCCGGATCGTGCAGATCGACACCGCCGAGGTGATCCTTCAGGAGCCCGCGAACGACTACGTCGCCCAGTTCGTCCAGGATGTCGACCGCACCCGGGTGTTGACCGCCTCCTCCGTGATGGTGCCGGCTCGTAGCGTGGTGGTCGACCCGGCCGGGCCGCGTGCGGCGCTACGAATCATGCGGGAGGAGCAGACCAGCGCCGCCTTCGTCGTCACCCGAGACCGTCGACTCCGCGGCACGGTGCGCGAAGACGACGCCCTGGCGGCCGTCAAGCGGGGCAGCGACCGCCTCACCGATGTACTCAACACCAGTCCCACCGCGGTGTCTCCGGACACACTGCTCGCCGACGTCTTCGCTCCCTCCGCTGAGAGCCCGCTGCCGGTCGCCGTGGTCGATGACGAGGGTCGACTCGCGGGAGTCATTCCACGCGGCACGCTACTGGCCGCGATGGCGAGCCTGGCCGGCAATGGACTGACCACTGAGGACACTTCCCCGGACCAGGCTCCAAGCGAGGTCGATCATGGCTGATCCCCGCGCATTCGACTACCCAGAATCCCTTTCCGATTGGAAGTATCTCGAGTGGCTGACCATCGGAGACTGGGCAGCCGCCGCCATCAAGTTCCTCACTTCCACCTTCGGATTTCTCTTTTCTTTCATCCGCAGTGTGCTACTAGGGGCATACGATGGCCTCGAAACGGCACTCAACTGGCCACCGTCACTTCTGCTCATCGTCATCTTCGCCGCTCTCGCTCTCTGGGCTCGCGGGGTGTGGTTCGCAGCCGGCACCCTCGTGGGTCTACTGCTGATCGACGCGATGGGCCAATGGCAGAACGCGATGTACACGCTGGCCATGGTGGTGGTCGCGGCGGTGCTGGCGGTGATGATGGGAGTGCCGGTGGGTATCGCCGCGGCCCGATACCGGTGGATCAGCACGCTGCTGCGGCCGGCGCTCGACTTCATGCAGACCATGCCGGCGTTGGTCTACCTCATTCCAGCGGTGGTCATGTTCCGGGTCGGCGTGGTCCCGGGCATCATCGCCACGATCATCTTCTCGATGCCGCCTGGCATTCGCCTCACTGAACTCGGCATCCGTCAAGTAGACGCCGAGGTCGTGGAGGCGGGTCACGCGTTCGGCAGCACACCCGCTCGCATCCTGCGGCAGATCCAGCTCCCGCTGGCGTTGCCGACCATCATGGCCGGGGTCAACCAGGTGATCATGCTTGCGTTCTCCATGGTGGTCCTCGCCGGCATCGTCGGCGCTCCCGGACTCGGCCAGCAGGTTTTGCAAGCGGTGCAACGAGTAAACGTCGGCCTCGGGGTGGAGGCCGGCCTGTCCGTGGTGATCCTTGCGATCTTCCTGGACAGGGTGACCGCGGCTCTCGGAGCGCGGTCACGACTCGCCCGCCTAGAGAAGGCGGCGTGACGTCGGTAATCCGAGACCCCTACGCGGAGCACGGCACGGGCGTCGAGCTCCAAGGAAGGTAACAATGCGACTGACGAAGCTGATGAGAAGACGAGGAGTGCTGCTGGCTGGTGCGGCGGTGACCGCACTGGCGCTGGCGGCGTGTGCGGACGACGGGAACGAAAACAGCTCCGGCGCAGGTGACGCGGAACCGGCGAACAAGATCACCATCGCGGCCTTCAACGGGTGGGAGGAAGGCATCGCCGCCACGTATCTGTGGAAGGCTGCGCTGGAGGAGCGCGGGTACGAGGTGACGGTCCAGTTCGCCGACGTCGGGCCGCTCTACGTGGGTATGGCCGCTGGTGACTACGACGTCGCGTTCGACGCCTGGCTGCCGTCCACCCACGGTGACTACTGGGCTGAACACGGCGACCAGTTGGAGGACCTCGGGGCGTGGTTCGACGATGCTCCGTTGACCATCGCCGTCAACGAGGACGCGCCGATCCGGTCGCTGGCTGAGCTGGCCGACAACGCCGACCTGTTCGACAACCGGATCGTCGCTATCGAGGCCGGCTCCGGGCTCAACCGGATCACTCAGGAGTCGGTGATCCCGACCTACGGTCTGGAGGACATGGACTTCATCGAGTCCTCGACCCCGGCCATGCTGGCCGAGCTGCAAGGAGCAATCGACCGCGGCGAGAACATCGTGGTCACCCTGTGGCAGCCCCACTGGGCGTACGACGCCTTCCCGATCCGCAACCTGGAGGACCCGGAGAACGCCCTCGGTGACCCGGAGGAGATCCACGCCTTCGGCCGTATCGGCTTCTCCAAGGACTTCCCGGAGGTGGCGGAGTGGGTGAAGAACTTCCGCCTCACCGGCGAGGAACTCCACTCGCTGGAGAACGTCATGTTCAACGAGAACGACGCCACGTCGGAGGCGGAGTACGAGGCATCGGTCCAGCAGTGGCTGGAGCAGAACCCGGGCTTCATCGACCAGATGGCTCCGACCCAGTGACGACACCGACCTGATATCCGGCGCAGATGGGCCGGCCCACACAGCGGTGGGCCGGCCCACATCCGTTTCAGCGCCCTCTCACTAGGGACTCCCGGGCGGCCTGGCGGGCCTCGTCGAGGATTCGGGAGATCGGGGCGCCCGTGGCCATGGCGACCGCCTGTGCGTCGTCGTACTCGGGTTGCGCGGTGACCACCCGGCCACCGAGGTGCCCCCGCTTCACCCGGACCTTCCCGCCCGCCACGGATACCGTCACCTCGTCACGCCGCAGCCATCGGCGCTGCACCGGCTGGACCCGCAGCCCGAGGGTCGAGGTCTCAGTGAAGATCATGCGCGTGACGAGGTCCAGCTTGTCTGGCGCCACCAGGACGGTGAGCACCTGCCCTGGGCGCCCCTTACGCATCAGCGCGGGGACGCACCAGGCATCGGCCGCACCGGCTGTGCGCAGCCCGGACAGCAGATCCGGCCAGAGGCGAGGATCCATGTCGTCCACCGTGGTTTCGACCTGGTAGAGCGACGCTTCCTCCCAGTCGTCGGCGCCGTCGACAGCATCACCGACGAGGATTCGCACCACGTTGGGGTGGGTGGCCGGGTCGGCCCGCCCGGCACCGACCCCGACCGCGCGGAGAGTCCCCGCCGGTGGTGGCCCCCACCGATCGGCGAGGGTGGCGAGCAGTGCGGCACCGGTTGGCGTGCAGAGCTCCATCGTCGCCGGATGCTCGGCGATCGGGGCGCGGGCAACGCGGAGGAGTTCCAGCACCGCCGGCGCGGGCACGGGTATCCGCCCATGAGCGGTGGTGACCGTACCGGAGCCCACCGCCACCGGTGAGACCACCCGGATCGCCTCCGAGCCCAGCAGGCCGAGATTGGCAAGAGCCAATGCACAGCCGACCACGTCGGCGATCGCGTCCAAGGCTCCAACCTCGTGGAAATGGACGGCTGTCACGTCCACACCGTGGACCCTCGCCTCGGCTTCCGCGAGGCGGGTGAAGGTCGCGCAGGCCATATCCACTACCGACTGCGGAAGGGCGGCTGCCCGCACGATGGCCGTGACCTCGTCCAGTCCTCTATGGTTGCCCGATTCTCGGGTTGTCACGGTTACTGACGCTGCTCGAAACCCGTGGCGGTGCACGGTGCTCAGCTCCAGCTGGATCGGCTCGACCGCCAGCTGCGCCAAGCCGTCACGCACCACCGCCGGGTCGGCTCCGGCATCCAGCAACGCGGCGAGCAACATATCTCCGGCGACCCCGTTGGTCGCATCAATCCACAGTGTCTTCATCGTCTGCTCCGCCGGGCGATTCGTGCAGCGGCCACACCAGCGCCGAAGCCGTTGTCCACGTTCACCGTCAACACTCCGGGCGCGCAGCTGTTCAGCACCGCGAGCCACGCGGTCAACCCATCGAGGTGCCAGCCGTACCCCACGCTGGTCGGCACGGCGATGAGCGGCAGCCCGGTGAGACCGCCCAGCACCGACGGTAGCGCGGCCTCCATGCCAGCGACCGCCACAACCACGTCGGCGGTGTCGATCCGCTCCCGACGGGCCAGCAGCCGATGCAGCCCGGCCACCCCCACGTCCACGATCACATCGGGCTCGGCGCCGAAAACCCGGACCGTCACCGCGCACTCGCGGACCACCGGCAAGTCAGCGGTGCCTGCCCCCACGACCGCCACGCGTCCTCGGGTCGGCAGTGGCTGACCGAGCACCGCTACCCGAGCAAGATCGTCCACTTCTGCTCCTGGCAGCTCGGCACGGCAGGCGGCGAGTGCCTCGTCACTCAACCGGGTGGCGAGCACCGCCCGTTCGGGGTGGGCCCGGTGCAACGCCCGCAACGCTCCAACCACCTGCTGTGCGGTCTTGCCGGAGCCGTTGACCACCTCCGGGTCGCCGGTGCGGGTGACGCGGTCGGTATCCAGCTGAGCGAACCCGAGATCAACCACCCGCTGACCCGGCCGGTACGGTTCAGTCATCTCACCCTGCCTCGATCGGAGCTGCGCCTTGGACCCTACGTCGCCTGCGGACCGGCTGGTGGACACGCTTCGCGGTTACGGCCGGACCCTGGTCGCCTTCTCCGGTGGCGTGGATTCCAGCGTGGTGCTCGCCGCGGCCACCCGGGCGTTGGGGTCTGAGGGGGTGGCGGCGGTCACCGCGGTCTCCCCGTCACTGCCGGCGGCCGAACTTGCGGCTGCCCGGGAGTTCTGCGCCGACCTGGGGGTCGCTCACCACACGGTGGAGACTCGGGAGCTGGACCGGGTGGGCTACCGCCGCAATGGACCGGACCGCTGCTATTTCTGCAAGGCGACACTGTTGGAGACGGCGTCCGAGTTGGCCACGGCGCGCGGCTACACCACCATCGCCACGGGCACCAACGCCTCGGACGTGGCCGCTGGTTTCCGGCCGGGCATCCGCGCTGCCGCCGAGCGTGGCGCCCGCACCCCCTTGGCCGACCTGGGACTGGACAAGTCGGCGGTCCGTGACATCGCCAGGGCATGGGGCTTGCCAACCGCGGACAAACCGGCCGCCGCGTGTCTGTCCAGCCGCATCGCGTACGGCATCAGCATCACCCGCTCCCGACTGGCACGAGTGGAGCGTGCCGAGGCGGCACTGCGCCCGCTCCTCGCCGGCTTCGGGGTGCGTAATCTGCGGGTACGTGACCTGGGCCAGTCGGTACGACTGGAGGTGGACGCCGCAGCGGTGGCGGCCGTACGTGACCACCCGCTCGTACGCGCCGTCATTCGTACCGCTGGCTTCGGTGACGCCTCGCTGACGGTGGAGCCGTTTCGATCTGGATCGATGAATGACCTGCTATCGGATCCCGACCGGTGGCGCTGACGGCAGCTCAACACAGGATCGAGCGCTCTTTGTCCAACCGCTGCACTGGCCGTGGATCGAGGATGAGCACAGTGTCCTCACCGCTGTCACGGGTGGGCACCCAGGCCAGGACATGTACCACTGCGTAGTAGCTGAGCTGCCGGTACCGCAGAATCATGTCCGGCGCCCACTGGAAGTAGCCAGCGTCCGAGTCGCACGGGCGAGTCTCACCCGGGCGGGGCCCGTTGTAGTTGGTCTGACGAGAGACGACGGTGAACGAGACGAGGGCGTTGCCGTCCTCCAACCACACCACGGTCGGATCGGACTCATCGAGGATGGTCTCCTGGACGATCGCGTGGTTATCGCGAGTCCGGTTCACCGCACGCACCCGGTAGTCGCGGATGGTCTCGCGATCTCCGCCCAGCTCACGAGAGCGAAGCACATCGTCCTCGACATGCCGACCCGCGTCGAAGCTGGCCTGAGACCAGTCGGCGTAACGCTGCGGTAGCTCCGCGGGATCGACCAGCAGCTCCGCTGGCTCGGGCAGGGGCAACACCCAACCATCATCGTCCACCTGTGGCCGGCCCAGTGGCTCGTTCAGCAGCCAGCTGAGCGTGACCATCTGCCAGCGGGCAGAGCTCCGCTCCCGTTCGAACCGGCCGAGCACGTGGACCACCCCACCGTCGAAGCGCAGCTGCGCGGAGCTTATGAACCACGCGGGGAACTCGTACTGGGTCGGCGGCACCCCGACCGCCACCTCGGCGATCGTCGCCTGACGTACCTCCTCGTGCGACTCGAGCAAGGAGGCGAACCCCATACCTACCCACTCGGTGAGGTGGTCGGTCCCGCCGGAGCGGGCCTGCTCGAGAGTCCGCACAACGATCACCTTCGCCTGGTCCGGCGTGACCACCGGATGGTCCCTCCGTGGCGGTGCCGCGTCAGCGGCGACACCACCGGCGGCCACCACCACGGCCGCGATGGCCGCGGCCGTGGTGGTGGTCAGACCACTCACCTTTCCGGCAGCGATAGCCGCCACCGTGGTGCCGCCGGCTGTCTTCCCAGCCACCGCGAAGGTGGCGCCGGCGGCGCCGAATCCAGCTGTACCGGTCCCGCCGGCGACCCCCGCCCCAGCGGCGCTGAGACCTGCCGTTCCGGCCTGGGCGACACCCGCCGAGGCCGCAGCGCCAAAGCCCGACGAGCCCGCTGACGCGCCGCTTGCGAGGCCCGCGTACCCGGCGGCGGCCGAGCCGATGGCCCCGTGCGCCGCTAGCGCTCCGGCCAATGCGCCACGGGCGGTCCAGTCCGGCCCCCACTCCTGCTCGGCGGCGGCGCGCAGCGCCGCGGCGAAGGCTTCCACCGATGCGAACCGGTACGCCGGGTCGGGCGCGAGTGCCGTAGCCACCACCTCGGCCAACGGCGTCGGCAGCTCGGGCAGGCTGGATCGTTCCGGCGGACGCCCGGTCAGCAGCTCCGCCAACACCATGCCGCAGGCCCACACCTCCGCGCGGGCCGGTTGGGCTGCGCCGGCGATCTGCTCCGGGCTCGCGTACGGCGAGGCGGGTGGCCCCACCGGATCGGCCAGCCATACCTGACCAGCCCGGTTTATCCAGATCGTCTCCGGTCGTACCTGCGGCGTGACTCCCCGGGCGCGTACCGCCGGCAACGCCGCCGCAACCTCCAGCACGAGCGTGACGACCTGCGGACCACTCAGGCTTGCCCCGGAGGTCATCAACTGGCGCAGCGGCATCGCCTCCGGCACACCAGCCCGGTGGCCTCGTCTGCGGGTCAGCGGCAGCACCGCCGCGAGCGCGAGTCCCGCGGCGAAGGGCCACCACGGCAGGCTACCTAGGGGGTCGACCCGGCCGCTCTCATGCAGTACCGCCACCTCCGCCGCGCCGAAGAGCAGCCCGATCGGCGCCGCCCACAGGAACCGTCGCCACCAGCCGCCGCGTCGCCACCTGGCTACCACGACCAGAGCACCGGCCAGCAGGGCGGTGAGGGCGAGGCCGGCCTGGCCGACGCGGGTCGACGACAGGGCACGGTCCACCGCCACCACCGTCGCGGCCTCACACGAGTCGTTGGTCACGATCAACCCGATGCTGCGGGTGACGTCTCCCAGCATCGGCAACTCCGGCAGAGCGGCGTACCGGTGACCCGACTGCCCTCGCGTCTCCCGCCACCGGTAGACGCGCATGCCCGCAACGTGCGCCTCGACGGTGATGCTCGACAGCTCCACGCTGGAGTCCACCACCAGCACCGGCTCGGTCCCGTCCGGGATCACCCACGGCGCGCCGGAGCCGAGGTCAAACCCATGAAGCGCGTGGGCATCCTGTTCGGACAGCCGTGCGCGGGTCGCCTCCGCACCACGACTGCCCTCCGGCAGATAGCCGGTGATCGCGCAGGCGACGTCGCCGGCTTCTGCTTGCGCCACCGCCGGTGTGGCGAGCAGTGAGGGGGACAGACCAAGGCCGACCAGGCACACGGTCGCGAGTCGTCGAGTGGCCAGGCGCATGTGCGGGGTCCTTCCGGGGCTCGCCCCGCACCCCTCGGTTCAGGTCCTCTCCTCCCCTGGCTGCGGGGCACCTACCCGGCGACCGTACCAACGCCACGCCAACAGGGTCAGGGTCAGCATCGCGACGCCAAAGCCGAAGTCCTCCACCGGAAACCACAGCGGTGCGCGAAGGCCAATGGTCGGTTCGTCGGCGTAGTGGACCACCGGGGCGTGCGGTTTCGTCAACCATCCACCGAACAGAACCTGGAAACCGAGCAGGACCACCATCGACGCCCAGTACTGGAGGCGTCGAAGCAGGCCGGTGCGCAGCACCAGCAGTTCGAGGGCCACGACCGCCACCGGAGCGGCGACCGCGGCGACCGTGTACGCAGGCAGGTCAGGCACGCTCCGCCTCCCCTGCAGACGCGCCACTGCGGACTCGCTGTCTGCGACGGTAGAGCACGCACCCCAACGCCTCGTAGGTGAGCACTGTGCAGACGGGGACGACCAGGAAGAACAGCCACTCCTCCACCGGCAGGCCGAACAGGCGGATCCCCAGGGTGTAGCGGTCGGAGAAGGTCCAGTGACCGTGGGCATGCGCGAGCAGGTCCCAGCCACCGAACACCACCACCGCGGGGGCGGCCGCCACCGCCAACCGGGCTGCCCGCCGGTACACCCTGGCCCCCAGGCCCCACTCCAACGGCAAGGTCACCAGCAGACAGGCGCCCAGTAGCCCCAGATAGTGCCAGCGGTCCATCACGCCCTCGACGGTGCGACCGGCTGGGTCCATCCGCCGGTGACCGGGGTGCCCGGCGGGGTGAGCAGGCTGCGCAGCGCCACCCGCCACCGTCGACCACGCGGCACCACTGCCCGACGTCGGAACACGTCGTGGTCCATCCGCTCCACCTCCACCAGGATCTCCGCGTAAAGGTGGAAGGCGGTCCGCACGCAGGCCTGCGAGGCCGGGTCAAGGAGCGGGATGCCGACCGCCGCGGCGTCGTAGTGCTCCCGAGCTCGGGCCACCTCGTAGCGGATCAGCGCCCGGATCGACGGGGCGGCATAGCCACGCCGCAACGCGGTCTCCAGGTCTGCCCGGGTCACGCCGAACCGGTCGAGGTCGGCGCGGGGCAGGTAGACCCGACCACGGCTCAAATCTTCAGCCACGTCACGGATGAAGTTGGTGAGCTGGAAGGCCAGGCCGAGCTGACGGGCCGGCTCGCGTGCCCGCTGCGGATCGACCGAGCCGAGGATGGGCAGCAGCATGGTGCCGATCACCGCGGCCGAGCCTTCCATGTACGCACAGAGGTCCGCGTAGTCCCGGTAGCTCGTGACCGTCAGGTCCATCGCCATGCTGGCGAGGAAGGTGAAGAAGTCGTCCGGGTCCAGCCGGTAGGTCCGGATGGTGTGCAGTACCGCGGGCAGCAGCGGATCGTCGACCGGCTCGCCAGCTAGCCCGGCGTGGAACGTTTCGGACCACTCCCGCAGGCGGGCCGCCCGGCGCTGCGGCGAGTCGCCCGGGCGGTCGACGATCTCGTCGGCGTAGCGGGTGAACCCGTAGAGGGCGTGGACGTGCCGTCGTTTCGCCGGCGGTAACAGCAGGGTGGCGAGATAGTACGTGCGACCGTGGCGCCGGTGCAGAGCCCGGCAACGCCGGTACGCGGCGGCCAGCCCTTCATCCACCCCCGGTGCCCCCGATCACTGCGCGAACCAGCATGGCTCCCCGCGCGTCAGGCTACCCTGAACCGGTGCCGCACCTGCCTGGATCCACGTCCTTGGTGGCGCGCCGGACAGTTGCCGGCCCCACCGATCACGTCGTGGTGGTAGGTGCCGGGCTCGCTGGGCTGGCGTGCGCGCTGCATCTGGCTGGCGCTGGCCGCCGGGTGACGGTGCTGGAGCGGCGAGGCGAGCCGGGTGGCCGCGCCGGCCGGATGGTCCTAGACGGCTACGAGTTCGACACCGGGCCGACCGTGCTAACCGCACCCGAGCTGATCGACCGCACCTTCGCCGCGGTCGGCGAACGTACCTCCGATTGGCTGGACTTGGTGCGGCTGGATCCCGCCTACCGGGCGTGGTTTCCCGACGGGTCCCGGCTGGACGTCATCGCCGACCCTGGGCGGATGGCGGCGCAGCTCGCCGAGGTGTGCGGGCCGCGGGAGGCCGACGGGTACCTCCGCTTCGTGGCGTACACGCAGCGCCTGTGGCGGCTGCTGCGCTCCGAGTTCATCGAACGCAACTTCGACCACCCCACCGACCTGCTCTCCACCCAGCTGCTGAAACTCGTCGCCGTCGGCGGGTTCGGCCGCTGGCAGAACCGGGTCGACCGCTTCTTCCGTGATCCCCGCACCCGGCGCGTCTTCTCGTTCCAAGCCATGTACGCCGGCCTGGCCCCGCACCAGGCGCTCGCCTGCTACCTGGTCATCCCCTACCTCGACTGCGTCGAAGGGGTGTACTTTCCCCGCGGTGGCGTGCACGCGCTGCCCCGTGCCCTGGCCGGCGCCGCCGAAAAGCACGGGGTGGAGATCCGCTACGGCACCGGTGCGGTCCGGGTGGAAACCCGCGCCGATCGCGCGGTCGCGGTGCACACCGACGCCGGGGAGCGTCTACCCGCCGACGTGGTGGTCCTCAACCCGGACTTGCCAGCCGCATACGAGTTGCTGCCAGGGCGGCCGTTACGGCGGCGCCTGCGGTTCTCGCCCTCCTGTGTCGTCCTGCACGTGGGGTCGTCGGCGCGGTACGAGCAGATCGCCCATCACAACCTCCACTTCGGCCGGCCGTGGCGGCGTACCTTCGACGAGCTGATTCGTCACGGTCGGCTCATGAGCGATCCGTCGCTGCTGGTCACCAACCCGACCCGGACCGACCCTCGGTTGGCGTCGGCCGGCCGCCAGACCTACTACGTGTTGGCACCGGCACCGAACCTTGCCACTGGTGATCTGCCGTGGGATTCCGGGCTGGGCGAACGTTACGCGGACGAGTTGATCCGGGTACTGCAGGAGCGTGGCTACCGCGACTTCGGCAGCGGAGTGGAGGTGCGGCGGGTGGTGACGCCGATGGACTGGGCCGCCGAAGGGATGGTTGCCGGGACGCCGTTTGCAGCGGCGCACACGCTGCGGCAGACCGGCCCGTTCCGGCCCGGCAACCTACATCCGTCACTGTCCAACGTGGTATTTGCTGGGTCGGGCACGATCCCAGGGGTAGGAGTACCGATGGTTCTCATTTCGGGACGGCTCGCCGCAGCCCGGATCGCGAAGGAGCTGCCGTGTTGAGTCGGGAGGAGCATCCGGTGGACCTGGTCGACTCCACCGGACGCAGCGTGGGCAGCACCACCGTGGCGGAGGCTCACCGGGTGCCGGGCCGGCGGCACCGGGCCGTCTCCGTGTTGCTGGTGAGCCCGGACGGGTCGCGACTGTTGCTGCAACAGCGGTCCGCGGCGAAGCTGCGCTTCCCGTCGCGGTGGGCCAACTCCTGCTGCGGACATCCCCGGCCGGGCCAGTCAGCCGTGGACGCCGCGCGACAGCGGATGCAGGAGGAATTGAACCTAGCCGGCGTCACACTCACCGAGGTCGGCGTGTACCAGTACCAGGCAGCGGATCCGGCCAGCGGCTTGGTCGAGCACGAGTACGATCACGTGCTGCTCGGCCGACTGGCACCCGAGCAGTCGCTGCAGCCGGACCCGGCGGAGGTAGCCGAGCTACGCTGGGTCACCCCGGCGGAGCTGAACGAGCTGCTGGACGAGCCAGGCGCCTGCGCTCCCTGGCTGGCGGGCGTCACCGCCACCCTCGCCACCGCCGTCGCCCCGTCCTGGGCCCGCTGAGGATCACCGCGCCCGGCGTGGTCCACCTGCTCGTCGTGCAGGCATCTCGTCGGACAGAGGACGGCTGGACTCCCATATCCGCCGCCACGAGGCGATTGGCGGGCTGGTCGGCAGCGAAAGCTCCCCCCGCGCCTGGGCACGCAGAGAGCCGTACCACCCCAGCTCCTCCTCAGCCCACAGCTGGGACATCGCCTCTGCCAGCCGCCCGTTGAAGGCGCGTGCCCCCTCCTCCGGCTCTGGCGACAGCGGCGTGCCGAAACGGACGGTGACCCGAGGGCGGCCCGGCATCGGCCAGTTCCGCCCGCGCGGCATGGCGGCGAAGGTGCCACGTAGCACCACCGGGACCGCTGGTACCCGCTGAGTCACGCACAGGTGGGCCGGGCCGAGCCTCAACGGCGCCATCCACCCGTCCTCGCTCCGGGTACCCTCCGGGAACAGCAGCAAGCTCCATCCCTGCTCGAGCAGCCGCGGCGCGAGGCTACGCAGCCGGCGCGAGCGGTACCGCTCGACCGGAAAGGCGTTGAACACCAGCGCGGTGATCGCGGCTCGCCAACGGGCGTCGAAGAAGTAGTCGGCCGCGGCGCCGACCGCGATCCGCTCGGCGATCCGGGTCGGTAGCGCTCCGAGGATCAGTGGCGCGTCGAGGTGGCTGCTGTGGTTGGCGACGAAGACCACCGGTCCGGTCACCGACTCCAGCCGATCCACCCCCTCCACGTGCGGCCGGGTCTGACTCCACGTCAGCGGGGTAAGCACCGCCCGTTGCAGGGCCCGACGGAGAGTCTGCGCGGCCGGGGTCCGTGCCCAGCCGGTCGGGAAGTCACGCGGCGGCGGCACCACCTGGTGCACCACGGCCGAGCGGGGGGTACGTGAACGCCCACGCCAGTCCCGTCCCCGGGTCAACAGGCGCAGCTCGTGGATCAGCCCCATTGCTCCTCCTTCACCGCACGTCGGCCATGGTCAACGGCGGCGCGTGCAGATAGGTGATGGTGGGGCTGCGGCCCACCCGGTCACTGGCCATCTCCAGCGCGTCGGCCAGCGTGGAGGCCGAACGGAAACCCATCATCGACGTGGTGCGCCGGTCGCCGCCGACGAAGATCACCTCACCAAGGTGCTCCAGCGCGTGCGCTCCCCAGTACCACATGTACAGCGGGTGAACCCCGTGGTAGGCGTAGCTGTTGCGGTACAGGTGGATGTACCAAGGATCGGTGGCGAACTGCTCTTCGTACTTGGTCTCGATCGCCACCGGGTCGGTGGTCTCGGCGAGCACCTCTTCGAAGAAGTCGATGTAGCTGGGATGGTGCACCGGGTGGAACTCGTTGCGCACGGGATGGTAGTAGATCGCCACTCCTCCCGGTCGCACGATCGGCTGCCCGCGGTAGAGGTTGAAGAAGTACCCCAAGCCCAGTGACATCACCAAGATCGGGTTCATGATCGAGTTGACGTTGTATGGGCAGATGTAGGGCAGTCCGAACACCCCGATGTCCGAAGGTCCGTCCACTTCGGTCAGCTGTTGCCGCAGGACGTGCTTCAACGTCACGTCGTGCACCGGCCCCGGCGCACCCGCGGTCACCGACGTGATCCCGTACGGAGCCGCGGTGCGGTGCCAGATCTGGCGGCGCTTGGCCGGCGGCAGCAGATCGTTGGCGCGCTTGACCGCCAGGTACGTAGCCTGGTCCTTCAACGTCCACTCCCACTCGCGCTTGTTGAGGAAGCCGACCGGAGCGGGGAACGTGTCGTTGTTGACCGTCGTTTCGATCTGGAAGATCTTCACGTGCTCGTCGAGCACCCCGGCCATCCGGTTGTAGGAGTGGTGCATCGCCGAGTTCGGCGGGTCGTTGAACGACTTGGAATGCCGCAACGTGTGCACGTTGTGGTGGTGCTTGAGGCTTCGGTAGGAGGCGAGTCCGACCGAGACCGACTTGGGCCCGCCACTCATCGCCGTCAGCGTCACGTTGACGTAGACGATCAAGTCGCTCTCGGCGGCCCGCCGGTTGATCTCCACGACCTCGCCGTGCCGCGTGGTCCCGACCTCCACGAGATTGGCCCGGTCCTCGGCGTCATGGTTACGCAGGTGTCGCGGGAAAAAGGACCGGAACACCCGCTCCCCTACGGTCCGCTTCAGCTCGGCCGGGGTCATCCGCCGATGCAATGCGTTAGCGGCGATCAGCTCGACGTCGTCGACCCCCTTGGCGGCTGCCATCTCCAACACCTGCTCGATCACCCGCTGCCGGATGTCGGGGGTGCGCATCGGCGGCAGCGGGATCGACAAATCGTCGAAGACGATGGTCAGCCGCATCCCAGGGCGCAGCAGCTCCGGCAACGGTTCGCAGCCCAACGGGTTGAGCAGGGCGTGTCGGATGCGGGAGGTCAGATCAGTCAGGCCGGGCAGCGACTCCGGTGGGTACACCACCCGGGTGCCCAGCGGTAGCCGTTCCAGCCGGAAGCTTTCGCCCTCGTGCACGAGCAGCGCCGGCGTACGCTCGTCGACCTCCAGCACGAACCCTGGCCTACTCATGGCTACCTCCGCAATCAGTCCCGGTTGGGGGCGAACGCCACCTTGACGGTGCCCAAGCGCCCGGCAGAGCTGGCGTGCCCGATCGCGTCCCGCCATCGGGACAGTGGATACACCGCATCGACACAGCCGACGAGAGCGGGTGCGTGCGCGAGCGTCAGGGCATCGGGAAAGTCAGCGCCACGCGACGTGTACGCGCCGACCAGCTTCAACTCCCGGAACCACACCGGGGTCAGGTCGACGCTTTGGTTGGGCATGCCGGAGAGCACCACCGTGCCACCGGCCCGGGTCACCCGTAGCGCGGTGTCCAACCCTGAGCCCCCGGTGCACTCGAACGCCACGTCCACCCCGCCGAGCAGAAACTCGGCACCACGCTCGGGTCGGGCGAGAAACCCACCAGCAGCACGGCGCAGGGCCCGAGCCGCCTGCTCGGAAGAGAACACCTCAGTGGCTCCGGCAGCCATGGCACGCTCACGTTGATGGCGGTAGCGGGCCACCACGTAGACCGGACCCGCCTTGGTGTACTCACGCAACGCCAGCACGGTCAGCAAGCCCACTGTGCCGGCCCCGACCACCACAACGCTGGCCCCGTCGGGCACGTCCACTCGCCGTACCGTGTGGATGGCGCACGCCAACGGCTCCACCATCACCGCCGCCGGGTCGTCCAACGTGTCCGGCACCGGATGCAACTGGCTGACGTGCGCAACGAACATCCGGCTCCAGCCGCCACCGGTGTCGGCGCAGTACCCGGTCTGCAGCCCAGCCGACACCCGACCCGCGGTGATCTGATTGCACCGATTGCGGTGCCCGGCAGCGCAGGACGTGCACGGTTCGACTCCACGGACCTCGCAGCCGAGCACCGGGTCGAGCACCACCCGGGTACCCCGCGACAGGCCAGGTAGATCGTCCAGCAGTTCACCCACCACCTCGTGGCCGGGAGTGAACGGCATCGAGATCAGTGGTGACAGGTACAGCGAGTTGCGTCCGGTCAGCAGGCCGAGATCCGAGCCGCAGATGCCGGACAGGATCGGCCGCACCCGTCCCCAGTCCTCGGCCGGCGGCCGCGGATCCGGCCGGTTGACCAGCCGCAGCGGCGACAGGTTGGCGGCGAACGCACCGGCGGCCCGCGCTCCGAGACGGGTGCTGGTGGCGGTCCGGTTGGCGAGGTAGCGCACCGGCGACCGGTGATACTCGAGGGTGAGGTTCATCGCACCGTCTCCACCAGAGTGTCGTCCGCGGGGAGCGCGTAGTTGGTCCAACCCACCACCGCCCACCGTCGTGACCGGGCGTGTCGATAAAGCGCCGGGTCGGGGTTGACCGCGACCGGATGTCCCACCGCCTCGAGCAGTGGCCGGTCGGAGTAGCTGTCGCCGTAGGCGTACGAGACGGACAGGTCGACCCCGGCGGTGGTGGCGTAGCGACGCAGCCACGCGGCCCGGGCCTCCCCCACCAGCGGTGGCGACTCGAGGAAACCGGAGAAACGCCCCTCGCGTGTGTGCAGTCGGCTCGCCACGACCTCGTCGAAAAGCCCAGCCAGCGGCTGCACCAAGATGTCGATCGTTCCGGTGATGAGTACGGTGCGGTGCCCAGCCGCCCGGTGCTGCCGCACCCGCCTGATCGCCCGTGGATAGGAGCGGCGCAGCAGCGCGTCGCCGAGCCGGTCGTCGACCAGACGGCGCAATGCCACCTCGTCGAGACCTGCGTAGCGACGCAGGAAGGTGCGTAGAAACTCGCCACGGTCACGCCGTTCGGCGGCGAGGTAGCGCGGCAGCCGGGTGATCAGGTCGAGCAGCTCCGCCGGCCACGCGCTGCGTGGCAGGTCGGTCAGCCGAGCCAGCAGATAGGATTCGATGACGTTGGAGGCGACCAGGGTGCCTTCCAAGTCGAAGACCGCCGCCACCTCACCGTGAGTCGACTTGACCAGCGCGGGCAAGGCAGGGCGGGAGCTGCGCGAACCTGTGGTGGCCCGCCGTACCGTAGCGGTGATCGCCGGACAATGGATCTCTTGCAGATAGTGCCGCCAGTCGATCTCAGCGGCGTCGAAGCCGTGCTCGGCGACCCGGTCGCGCGGAAGCGACCGGTGCAGAGCCAGTAGCTTGGAGTCGGTGTAGAGCACCTCCGCCTCGGTGTACACCCCGTACAGGTCGGCGTACTTGCGGAGGAAATCCAGCTTGTCCCGCTCCTGGGTGAGATCGTCCTGCCAACGGCGGCTGCGCTTGCCGCCGGGGGCGGACAGCAGGGCCTGCTGGGCACCCGAGAGCAGCCGCTCCCCGGTGCGGAGCATCCGCTCCACGCGGCGGGCTCCCGGGAAGTCCCAGGTCGGCACCTTGATCTGGCCGCGCCCACCGTCCGGCATCGGATGCCGGGTGAAGTACTCCCGAACGTTTTCGTACATCGCTCGGAAGGTGAGCGGGTTCCGTGCCCCGGAGCCGACGTGGTAGTAAGCCGGCTCGTCGACCGGCGGGGGCGTCGCCGCGGCAGCGAGCACCGCGTTGACGACCAGGTCGACCGGGATCACGTCGAGCACCCCGTCGGGCAGGCCGGGGAACTCCGGCAGGATGCCGCGGCCGAAAGCGATGATCAGCGGGTCGGCCATCTTGAACCCGTCGATCCACCCCGGATACGGATGACGTAGGGCACTCTCCACGATCGCCGGGCGCACCACGGACAGAGGCAGGGTGCTGGTGAGAAGTTCTTCGGCGACCCGCTCCCCGAGCGCCTTGGTCAAGGTGTAGACATCAGGCCACCCCAACGTCCGAGCACGGAGTCGGCCGTACTCGACCAGCTGCTTTTCCACCCAGTCCTTCCGCCAACGCTCGGCGGCGACGGCAGTGGACTGTGGGCCGGACTTGCCGTGGTCGCGCTGGGCCTCCCGCAGCGCTTGACGCAGCACCCCGGGTCGGCGGGAATCCCACTCCACGCTCTCGCGAGCCGCCTGGGCGGCGGTCAGTTCGGTGCGCCACTGCACGCTATGGTCCAGGGACGCCTCCGGCACGCTGCCACGGCGGGCACCGGCGACGTAGGCGGTAGAGATGTGCACCACGTGAGGACGGGCAGCACTGTCGAGAATCGCCTGATAGAGGTCGACCACGCCCTGCACGTTGGTACGGAAGGCGTC
>CAYTMR010000005.1:8941-53518 GCA_964438855.1 uncultured Micromonosporaceae bacterium | reverse complement strand
GTGGTGGACGAGTACGGCGGGCTCGCCGGCATCATCACCCTCGAGGACGTCGCCGAGGAGCTGGTCGGCCCGATCTCGGACGAGGCCGACCGGCCCGAGCCAGCCGCGACGCGGCTGCCGGACGGCACGTGGCTGGTACCGGCGCGACTGCGCATCGACGAGGTCGCCGACGCCACCGGGGTGGAGCTGCCGGTGTCACCCCACTACGACACCCTCTCCGGTCTCGTGCTGCGCGGGCTCGGAAGAATGGCGCGGGTCGGCGACGAGGTGTCGACCGGGACCGCTTCACTACGCGTGGTGGCGGTGCACCGCCAGGTACCGCGCACGGTGCAGCTCCGCCCCATCCCGGTTTCGTCTCCACCAGGGCGGAAGTCAGATGAGTGAGCTGTGGGCGCTGCTGTTGTCGGTGCTCCTGCTGGCCGGCAACGCCTTCTTCGTCGCCGCCGAGTTCGCACTCGTCGCCAGCAAGCGCTACCGGATGGAGCAGGCAGCCGCCGCGGGCAGTCGCGCTGCGAAGGCAGCCGTCGCCGGCAGTCGGGAGCTGTCGCTCATGCTCGCCGGAGCGCAGTTGGGCATCACCGTCTGCACACTCGGACTCGGTGCGCTGGCCGAGCCGGCGTTGGAACACCTCATCGTCCCGCCGCTGACAGCGTTGGGATTGCCGTCCAGCGCCAGCACCGCGGTGGCGTTCGTGGTCGCGCTGGTGGTGGTCGCCTTCCTCCACGTGGTGGTGGGCGAGATGGCGCCCAAGTCCTGGGCCATCACCCATCCCGAACGCTCCGCGCTCCTGTTGGCGTTGCCGTTCCGCGCCTTCACCTGGGCGGTCCGCCCTATGCTCACGGTGCTCAACCGCGCCGCCAACGGCCTGATTCGCCTGATCGGAGTGACCCCGCAGGAGACGCTGGCCGCCGCCCACGGCCCGGCCGAACTGCGGATGCTGCTGGAGCGTTCCCGACAGGAAGGGCTGATCGATCCGGAGCACCACCAGATCCTCAGCCGCATGTTGCAGCTGGCCCGTACCAGCCTCGCACAGGTGATGACGCCGATCGGCTCGCTGACCACCGTGCCGTCGAGCGCCCCGGTCGAAGAGGTGGAGGCGGTCTGCCAGAGCTCCGGGCGATCTCGACTCGGGGTGGTGGACACCGCGACCGGCCGGGTGCTCGGCCTGGTCCACGTCCGGGACGTGGTGCGCGCGACCACCGCCGGACGGTCGGTCTCCGCTGCGGGGCTGATGAGCCCGGCGACCATCCTCGACGCGTCGCTCAACGTCGCCGCCGCCGCGACCCGCATGCGCGCGGGTCGAGTCCAGTTGGCCCTCGTCGCCACCAACGGTACGGTCACCGGCTTCGTCGCCCTGGAGGACCTGCTCGAGCAGGTGATCGGCGAGTTCTACGACGAAACCGACCGCCAGGTGCCGCGGGCCGGCCAGGCGTGAGCCGCCTGGGCCGGATCAGATGTCGCTGTCGTGCAGCATCAACTGACGCGCGGCCTCGGTGAGGGAGCCGGACAGGGACGGGTAGATGGAGATGGTGTGGGCCAGCTGGTCCACAGTGAGGTGATTGGTCACCG
This sequence comes from uncultured Micromonosporaceae bacterium, assembly GCA_964438855.1. Classification (GTDB taxonomy): domain Bacteria; phylum Actinomycetota; class Actinomycetes; order Mycobacteriales; family Micromonosporaceae; genus Natronosporangium. The sequence continues at coordinate 51,949 of CAYTMR010000005.1, read as the reverse complement.
CCAGGGCGATCGGCAGGATCAGCTCACTCGCCTTCGGAGCCACTACCACACCGCCGATCACCTGCCCTGAGGCCGGTCGGCAGAACAGCTTCACGAACCCGTCCGTGATCCCGGCCATCTTCGCCCGGGCGTTGCCGGCCAACGGCAGCATCACCGCTCTCGCCGGCACCCGACCGGAGTCGACGTCCGCCTGCGACACGCCCACACTGGCCAACTCCGGATCGGTGAACACGTTGGCCGCCACCTCCCGGAGCCGCAGCGGAGCCACCGCCTCCCCAAGCGCGTGCCACATGGCGATGCGGCCCTGCATCGCGGCCACGCTGGCCAGCGGCAGCACACCGGTGCAGTCACCGGCGGCGTAGATGCCCGGCACGTTGGTGCGCGACACCCGGTCGACTTTGACGTACCCGCCCGGAGCCACCTCCACGCCGTACTCGGCGAGGCCGATCCCTTCGGTGTTCGGCACCGATCCGACCGCCATCAGGGCATGACTGCCGGTGACCTTCCGGCCGTCGACCAGGGTGACCGTGACCCCGTCACCGGTGTTGTGGACACTCGCCGCCCGCGAATTGTTGAGAATGGTCATCCCGCGCTCCCGGAACACCAACTCGATCGCGGCGGCGGCGTCCGGATCCTCGTGGGGCATGACCCGGTCCCGACTGGAGATCAAGGTCACCCGGCTGCCCATCGCCAGGTACGCGGAGGCGAACTCGGCTCCGGTCACGCCCGAGCCGATGACGATCAGGTGCTCAGGCAAGGCGTCCAAGTCGTAGATCTGCCGCCAGGTGAGGATACGGTCGCCGTCGGGCACGGCGTCCGGCAAGACCCGTGGCGTGGCGCCAGTGGCGATCAACACCACGTCGGCCTCGATGCGGTACTCGCCCGGGCCCTGCTCGGGGAGGACCAGCACCGGGTGGCGGTGGGCCGGCGTGGGGTCGCCCAGTCGCGCCCGGCCGGACACCACCGTCACGCCAGCCTTCAAGAGCTTGGCGTGGATGTCGCGCGACTGCGCCTCGGCCAGCTGCCTGACCCGCCGATGCACCGTGGCCGCGTCGACCACCACACACGAGGGGGCACCGTCGAGACGGATCCCGAAGGTGTCGGTGTCCCGGAACCCGGTGACCACGTCGGAGCTGGCGATGAACGTCTTGGAGGGCACGCAATCGTGTCGCACACAGGCGCCCCCGACTCCATCGGCCTCGATCACCGTCACGTCCGCCTCGAGCTGAGCGGCGACCAACGCCGCCTCGTACCCCGCCGGCCCGCCCCCGATGATCGCGATTCGGCTCATGACACGTGCGCTCCCGTCTGTACCGCCCCGGCCGAGCGGGCTATCGTCACGCCGTGGGCCACTACGCAGCGTACGGTTCAAACCTCGACCCCGCCCGCATGCGAGCCTACTGCCCTCGGTCTCCGATGATCGGCACTGGCTGGCTGGAAGGGTGGCGGCTCACCTTCGGCGGCGAAGGGATGGTCGGATGGGAGGGGGCGGTATCCACCATCGTGGAATCGCCCGGTGACCGCGTGTTCGTGGCGCTGTACGACATCCACCCGTGGGACGCGGCTGATCTCGACCGGGTGGAGGGCGCGACCGCCGGAGCGTACAAGAAGATCACCGTACGCGTGGCGACCCTGGACGGAGAGGTGAGGGCCTGGGTCTACGTCCTCGACGCGTACGAGGGTGGGCTGCCCACCGCCTGGTACCTGACGGAGATCGCCAACGCCGCCGAGGCCGCCGGAGCACCCGCCGACTACGTAGCGGACCTGCGCTCACGCCCCACCACGACGCCGTCGATCTGAGACGTCACCACGCCAGACGTGGTCGACTTGACAACTACTATTCTCTCAGAGAATAGTAGCGTGGTGTCGATCACTCCCCACCTCATCTTGGGATTACTCGCCACTGGCCCACGCCATGGCTACGACGTGAAGCACGAGCACGACGCCCGCTTTCCTCGGGCCCGCCCGTTGGCCTTCGGTCAGGTCTACGCGACCCTCAACCGGCTGTTGCGGGACGGCCTCATCACCACCACCGGTGTCGACCGCGCCGGCGGCCCCGACCGAACGTTCTACCAGCTGACCGAGGCTGGACGACAGCGACTGGAGTCCTGGCTGTCCACTGTCGAGCCACCCGCGCCGTACGTGACCAGCGCGCTCCTGGCCAAGGTCATGGTGGCGCTGACGGTCTCCGGGGTGGAGCGGGCCACCGCCTACCTAACGGCACAGCGGGCCGCACACACCGCGCGGCTACGGGAGCTCACCGCGGTCAAGACCGATCCGCGGGCCAGCCTCACCGAGCGCATCACCGCCGACTTCGCCATCCATCACCTCGACGCGGATCTGCGGTGGCTGACGACCACTCTGGACCGCATCGCCGATCTGCACCGGGAGGTACACTCGTGAGCCCTGTGCTGCACGCCCGCGGCGTCGTCAAAGCCTACGGGCCGACCCCGGCTCTGCGCGGCGTCTCACTGGAGGTCTCCCCGGGTGAGATCCTCGCGGTCACCGGCCCCAGCGGGTGCGGAAAGTCCACCCTGCTGCACTGCCTGGCCGGTATCCTGCGCCCGGACGCCGGAGAGGTGCTGTGGCGGGGCCAGCGGATCGACACCTGGTCCGAGGCTCGTCGTTCGACCCTGCGGCGCGGCGAGTTCGGCATCGTCTTCCAGTTCGGACACCTCGTGGCCGAGCTGACCGCGGCGGAGAACGTCGCACTCCCCTTGCTCCTGGCCGGTGTCCGGCGACGCGCCGCCCGCACCGCCGCGCTGACCTGGCTAGACCGGCTAGGCGTCGCCGAGGTCGCCGACGAGCGCCCGGGTCAGATGTCCGGTGGGCAGCAACAGCGCGTGGCGCTGGCCCGGGCACTGGTCACCGAGCCGCGGGCTCTCTTCGCAGACGAACCGACCGGTGCACTCGACTCACTCACCGGCGAGGCGGTCCTCGGCCACCTGGTGCGAGTCGCCCGGGAGCAGCAGACGACGGTCATCCTGGTCACTCACGACGCCACTGTGGCAGCCTACGCCGACCGGGAGGTGGTGCTACGCGACGGTGCAGTGGACCGCACCGGACTCGGCCTGTCCCCGGTCACCGACTCATCGGCGGGTGACCGATGACGCTTGGGACTCTGGTACGGCTGGCGCTCGCGGGGACCCGCACCGACATCGCCCGAGTCGCGCTCACGGCCTTCGCCGCGATGCTGGGCACCCTCAGCCTGCTCGCCACCGCCACCGTGTTGGTGATCGACGGTGAGGCCGTTCGGTACACCCACAACCTGCTGGTGGAGCCGGGTTTGCGGCCCGGCGTCGCGACCGCTTTGGCTCTACTCTGCATCCCGGTGCTGGCGCTGGCCGGTCAGAGCGCCCGGGTGGGGGCACCGGCCCGCGATCGGCGGCTGTCAGCCCTGCGCCTGGCTGGTGCCACGCCGCGTCAGGTGTTCGCGGTGGCGGTGATGGAGACCGGGTGCGCCGCGGCGCTCGGCTCTGGCCTGGGGCTGGCCGCGTACCTCGCCGGCCGCCTGCTGCTGCACCGCCCCGACGCACAGGGACGACTGCCGCTGCCCACCGATCTCACACCGGCGCCGGCGGCGATCGTGCTCATCGTGGTCGTGCTTCCCGTGCTGGCCGCGCTCGCGACCGCCCTGCTGCTGCGCCGAGTGGTGGTCACCCCTCTCGGGGTGGTGCGCCGCCACCGCACCCATGCCCCCCGCCCTTGGCCCGGGCTGCTGATTGTGGTCGGTCTCGGTGCCGTGCTGTCTGTGGAGTCGCTCATTCGCTTCTACGACGACAGCGGCCGGAGCGTTCCCGCCGGTCTGGTCGCCGGGCTGTTCGTGGCTGGAGCCCTGCTGGCCACCGTCGGGGTCGTGCTCGGCACCGCGTGGATCTCCGGCGCGGCCGGCCGAATGCTGCACCGGTTCGCCCGCCGTCCTGCGGCGCTGCTGGCAGCGCGACGACTGCAGGCGGACCCGTGGGCTGGCAGCCGGGTCTTCGCCGCCCTGCTCGCGTGTGTGATCGCCGGGGCCTTCGCCGCCGGAGTGCGTGCCTGGTTCACCGCTGGGTTCGAGGCCCAGAAGGCTCACATCGCGTTGGCCAATCAGCTCGCCGGGCACCGGCGCCTCGACCGTAACGACGACACCGAGTTCTACTACAGCTCCTTGGACCTCGTCGACACCGCGGTCTGGGTCGCGACCGTGATCGCCGGTCTGGGTCTGCTGGTGTACGTGGTCGAGGGCATCACCACCCGCCGCCAGACACACGCGGCGCTGGTCGCCCTAGGTGTGCCTCGCCGGACTCTCACCGCGGCCACCATCTGGCAGATGCTCACCCCGGTCGTGCCGGCGATCCTGGTCGCGCTGACGGTTGGGGTCGCGATGCCGCGCGCCATTTCCCGGGAGGAACGATCGGGCTCCACCACACTGACACACTGCACCGTCGACTGGGAACAGTGCGCCGACCCGGACTCGCCCTATCTGCAGATGATCGCCGTGCCGGAGGTGGTGCGGGCGGTGGAGTGGCCGCTGGCCGAGCTGGCCGTGGTCGGTGGCGTCGCGCTGGCCGCGGTGGCCGTCACGACCGGCATCAGCCTGCTGTTCCTGCGTACCAGCACCAACGTGGAGGAGCTACGCGCCGCGTGAGCGCCGACACCGCCTCCCGTACGGCCGGCATGCCGTACCGTTCGGCTATGCGCGGCGAGGTCTACTTCTCGGTGGATGTGGAGGCGGACGGGCCAATTCCCGGGCCGTACTCGATGCTCAGTGTCGGGGTGGCGGTGGCCGGGCGACACGCCGAGCGGTTCATCCCCGCCTCACCCGACGCCGCCACCTTCTACCAGGAGCTGCGCCCGATCAGCGACGACTACGTGCCCGACGCCCTCGCCGTCACCGGGCTGGACCGGGACCGCCTGCTACGGGAGGGCACCGAGCCGGAGGTGGCGATGCGGGCACTGACCGAGTGGGTGGAGCAGCGGTGTGAGGGCGCCCGGGCGGTGATGGTCGGCTATCCGGCGGCCTACGACTGGCTCTTCCTGTACTGGTACCTGATCCGGTTCACCGGCTACAGCGTCTTCGGGCACTCCAACTGCCTGGACCTGAAGACGATGTACGCGACCAAGGCCGGGGTCGGGCTGACCGAGGCACACAAGTGGGTGATGCCGCGCCAGCTACGACCGCGCCGCCGTCACACTCACCACGCCGAGAACGACGCGATCGAACAAGCCGAGCTCTTCATCAACGTCATGCAGTGGCGTCCACGGTAGATCCCGGAGCCAGTCGGAGGTACTCGCACTCCACCAGACGTCGCATCCCACCGTCGTAGACGTCGCCGCCGGCGCGGGACAGCAGGTGGTCGTGGAGCGCGAACGCCCGCCGAGGAGCGACCGCTCGGACGAAGTCCACCGACTCGGAGAGCTTGAGCCAAGGACCGGAGACCGGGACGAACAGCGTGTCCACCTGGGCGCCCACCGGCACGTCGAAGGAGTCGCCCGGATGATAGATCGACTCTTCCACCAGGAAGCCCAGGTTGGCCACGGGCGGGATGTCCGGGTGGATGACGGCGTGAAGACCCCCGTAGGCCCGAACGCTGAACCCAGCCGCGCTGAACTGTTCGCCGGAGCGCACCGGATGCACGACCTCGGCCATCGCCTCGAGTTTGGGCACCACGTCCGGATGGGTGTGCACGGTCACCGCCGGTCGGCGCGCCAACGCGTCGGCGAGCTTGTCGACGTCGAGGTGGTCGAAGTGCTCGTGGGTGATGAGCACCGCGTCCACCCCGTCGAGCGCCTCCGGCTCGGAGAAGGTGCCCGGGTCGATGACCAGCACGGCCCCGTCTCGCTCGATCCGCACGCAGGCGTGCGAGTACTTGGTGATCTTCATCCTGACCTCCCGGCAGTCGCGCTGCTTAGAAGGAACCAGTGGCGAGGGCGGCCAGAGCGGTGTGCACCATCACCCGGACCCCGTAGGCGATCGCGCGCTCGTCGATGTCGAAACCGGGCTGGTGGATGTCCATCGGCTCGGCACCCGCGATCCCGGTGCCAAGCCGGATCATGGCCCCGGGAACCTGCTCGAGGTAGTAGGCGAAGTCTTCGCCTCCCATGCTGATCTCCGCCTCGGTGACCCGGTCCGGTCCCAACGCGGCCCCAGCCGCTCCGGCGATCACCGCCGTGGCCATCCGGTCGTTCACCACCGGAGGCACCCCGCGCACGTAGTTGATCTCGGCTTCTGCGCCCGTGGCCGCTACCACGTCTCGGATCAGGCCGGAGACGAGCTCCGGCGCGCTCCGCCAGGCATCGCGGCTGAGCACCCGCACCGTGCCGCGTACGAAGCCTCGGGCCGGCACCGCGTTGGCGGCCTCTCCGGCGTGGATGGCGCCGAAGACCATCGACATCCCCGCTCGCGGGTCCACCCGTCGTCCGAGCAGGGCCGGCACGTCCACGACGAGCCGGCTCAGAGCGTGGACGAGGTCGACGGTGAGGTGGGGACGGGCGGTATGGCCTCCGGGGCCGGTAAGGGTGACCTCCACCTTGTCGGCCGCGGCAGTGAACGGCCCGGAACGGACGCCCACCATGCCGGTCGGCAACTGCGGCGCGCAGTGCAGGCCGAAAATCGCGTTGACGTCCTTCAAACCACCGGCAGCGATCACCTCCGGCGCACCGGAGGGCATCACCTCCTCGGCCGGCTGGAACAGCAGCCGTACCCGTCCAGGCAGCTCGCCTTGGTCAGCGAGCTGGGCCAGGGCGAGGCCCGCGCCGAGCACGATGGTGGTGTGGACGTCGTGCCCGCAGGCGTGGGTCACACCCGGCACGGTGGAGCGGTAGTCGACGTCCTTGATGTCCTGCAGTGGGAGTGCGTCCAGGTCCGCTCGCAGCGCGATCACACGGTCGCCCTCACCGATGTCGCAGATCACCCCATTGCGTTTGGGTAGAAGGCGAGGGTGCAGACCCGCCCGGGTCAGTTCGCGCGCGACCAGGGCGGCGGTCTCGAACTCCTGCCCGGACAGCTCGGGATGGGCGTGCAGGTGCCGGCGGACGGCGACCAGCTCGGCGCCGCGGGCCGCAAGCCAGCGGTCGAGGTGGCCAGGCAGCGGATCCGCCCCAGGCGGAGGATCTGGCCAGTGGGGTGCGCTCACCCGCTGCCGGCTGTCCCCGGACGTCGCCGGGAGCGTCAGTGCACTCGTCCCGTTCACTTCCCGATCTCCTGACAGGTTGTTAGCCCCCGACAGCCTAGACCCATCCCAATGACTGGGCGCAATGTCATGCCGGTCGGCCGTCTTTCGCCCGCTGCCGCGGGGCCCTCGCCGGGAGCGCTTGCGTCGGTTCCCTGCGCGGAGCTGGTCATCACGCGCCGTGGCCACCGGCCCACCTCCTGCCGCGACGGTCCCCGCTGCAGGATCCGGCACCGGTGTGGTTGGCGTCGGTCTAGCCGGCGCCAACCACACCATATGTCCAAATAGCGGAGAAGATTCTTATCTTACGGGGACTGCGGCCCGCAGACAGGACTTTCGGCCACGTCAGAACACGTCTGACGGGCGGTAGACACCCCACACGTCGCGCAGGGCGTCGCACACCTCGCCGATCGTGGCCCGAGCGCGCAGCGCCTCCCGCATCGGGTAGAGGACGTTGTCGCTGCCAGCGGCGGCCGCCCGCAGGGCGTCCAGGGTGCGCTTGACCGCGGCATTGTCTCGGCTGGCCCGCAGCTGCGCGAGGCGCTCCGCCTGCGCCGCCTCGATCGCCGGGTCCACCCGCAGCGGCTCGTACGGCTCCTCGCCCTCCTCGGTGAATCGGTTGACGCCGACCACGACCCGCTCCCCGGATTCGATCTCCTGGGCGATGCGGTACGCGTTCGCCTCGATCTCCCGCTTCTGGAAACCGGCCTCGATCGCGTCGACCGCCGACCCGTACTCAGCGACACGGTCCATCAACTCGACCACCTGCGCCTCGATCTCGTCGGTCATCACCTCCACGGCATAGGAGCCAGCGAACGGGTCGACCGTGGCGCACAGGTCGGTCTCGTACTGGAGTACCTGCTGGGTACGCAGCGCGAGTCGGGCCGTCTTCTCGGTCGGCAGGGCGATCGCTTCGTCGTAGGCGTTGGTGTGCAGCGACTGGGTGCCCCCGAGCACCGCGCCGAGTGCCTGGATCGCCACCCGGACCAGGTTCACCTCCGGCTGCTGAGCGGTCAGCTGCACACCCGCGGTCTGGGTGTGGAACCGAAGCATCATCGAGCGCGGGTTACGCGCCCCGAACTCCTCCCGCATCAGCCGGGCCCAGATCCGGCGGGCCGCCCGGAACTTCGCCACCTCCTCCAGCAGGGTGGTACGGGCGACGAAGAAGAACGACAGGCGTGGCGCGAAGTCGTCCACCTCCAACCCCGCCGCCAGCGCGGCCCGGACGTAGTCGACGCCGTTGGCGAGGGTGAACGCCACCTCCTGTGCCGGACTCGCGCCCGCTTCGGCCATGTGGTATCCGGAGATGGAGATGGTGTTCCACTTCGGAATCTCCGCCCGACAGTACGCGAACGTGTCCGCGACCAGCCGCAGCGAAGGCTTGGGCGGGAAGATGTAGGTGCCCCGGGCGATGTACTCCTTGAGGATGTCGTTCTGGATGGTTCCTTTCAACGCGGTGGCCGGTACGCCGGCTTCCTCCGCCACCAACTGGTAGAGCAACAACAACAGACTGCCGGGCGCGTTGATGGTCATCGACGTGGAGACCTGGTCCAACGGGATACCGCGAAACAGGACCCGCATGTCCTCGATCGAGTCGATCGCCACGCCGACCTTGCCCACCTCGCCGTGGGCCAACGGCGCGTCGGAGTCGTAGCCCATCTGGGTCGGCAGGTCGAATGCCACCGACAGACCGGTGGTGCCGGCTGCCAGCAGCTGGTGGTAACGCTGGTTGGACGCCTCGGCCGTACCGAACCCGGCGTACTGGCGCATGGTCCACGGCCGAGTGGTGTACATGGTCGGGTAGACCCCGCGGGTAAACGGGTACTCTCCCGGCCGGCCCAGGCGGTCAGCGAGATCGGCCGGCAGGTCGTCCGGGCCGTATAACGCTTTGATGGGGAACCTGGATTCGCTCTCCCGGCTGGGTGCCGCTGTGTCGCTCATGCCAACTGATCGTATGCGGGCCACCGGGGCGGTCTTCCGCTCGGGCCGTCAAGGACGCAAGATAGGGTGGTTGGTCCGGACCTCTCACATTCGGTGGCGTCTCCCGTGACTCATCCTTCGGCCTCCAGTTTTTCCCCAGTCAGCGACGCCCCCGGCCGTGCCCGCCCGGGGATGACCGTCGACGGCCGCTATGTGTTGAAGGCGGCGATCGGCCATGGCGGCATGGGCACAGTGTGGCGGGCTACCGACACCCTGTTGCGCCGCGACGTGGCGGTCAAGGAGGTGGCGCCGCCTCCGGGCGTCAGCGCCGCCGAACGCGACGCGATGTACCAGCGGATGATGCGCGAGGCTCGCGCCGCCGCGATGATCTCGCACCCCAGCGTGGTCAAGGTGTACGACGCCGTGACCGACGGTGGGCGTCCGTGGATCGTGATGGAGCTGCTCGACGCCCGCAGCCTCGCCGACATCGTGGTCGAGGACGGGCCCCTCGCCCCTCGCGCCGTCGCCAAGATCGGTGTGGCGATGCTAGGGGCGTTGGAGATGGCCCACGCCGCCGGGGTGCTGCACCGGGACGTCAAGCCGGCGAACGTGCTCATCTGCCACGACGGGCGACCGGTGCTCACCGACTTCGGGGTGGCCCGGATGCCCAGCGACCAGCAGCTCACCACACCCGGCATGGTGCTCGGGTCGCCGCACTTCATCTCGCCGGAGCGGGCGATGGGCGCACCGTTCGGCCCCTCCAGCGACCTGTTCTCCCTGGGAGTCACCCTCTACGCGGCGGTCGAGGGTCGGCCGCCGTTCGACAAGGGCGACCCGATCGCCACCATGCACTCGGTGGTGGAGGATCCGCCGCGGCCCCCGGAGCGGGCCGGGGTGCTCACCGAGGTGCTCTACGGGCTGCTGGAGAAGGACCCGAACCGTCGGTGGGACGCCCCCACCGCCCGGCAGGCGCTGCGGGACCTGCTCGCCGGTCCGTTGGCGAGCACCGCCCCGCACTTCCCCACCGACCCCTACTCGGTCGTCCCTTCCCACCTACCGACCTACCAGGCCGCACCGCCCCCGTCGACCAGCAGAGTGGGCGGCCGGGCCATGCTGCCACCGGATTCGCCGCTCGGCGGGCCTGTCCCCACCGCGGTGGCCGGCCACGGCGCTCCCGCACCGGTTGAGCCGGCTCACGTTGACCAGCCGACGGCCGGCTACGACGTGGGAGCCGAGTCCTGGCAGCCGTCCCCACACCCGACGCCTGGACGCCGAGCCCAAGGAGCAGAGACGTCCCCATTGGCCGTCGCCGGGGCCACGGCGGCGCGCGTGGTCACCCGGGTACGTGAGACGGTGCGCACGCTACCCCGTTCCGTGGTGGTGGCGGCAGCCGCGGGGCTGACTGCGGTGGTACTGGTCGGGTCGCTGATACTGGCTTTCCGCAGCGGCGACGACGAGCCAGGGCTCAGCGCCGGCCAGCAGCCGGCCGGAGAGCCCACCCCCGCCCCAGACGACGCGCCTGCCTTGGAGGTGCAGCAGTACGCCGACCGCGGTATCTCGGTCAACCTTCCGGCGCACTGGGAGCAGACCGAAACCACCGAGATCCGGGTCGACTTCGGCGATCCGGCCAGCCCGAGCACCCGGCGGCTGCGGCTACTGTTCGAGGCCAGCGGCGCCGACGCCCGCCGGTTCGTCGAGAACGTCGCTGAGAACGGCATCCGCAACAACTGCCCCGAGCCGTACGAGCGGGTGGACCTCCACGACTTCGAACTGGCCGGTCTTCCCGCCACCCAGCTGGAGTACACGTGCGGCACCGGACAGGACGCCCGGCACGCCCTGTGGGCCACGGTGGTGCGCGACGGGGTCGCCTACTCGTTCTTCGTGACCATGCCGCCAGACCAGTTCGAGGAGTGCCGCACGATCTTCGACGAGCTTGTCCGCTCCTTCCAGTTCACGGGGTGAGCCGCAGCCCGACCGGCGGCCCTCGGCCTAGGGTGTGGACATGGGCGTACGGGAGCGCGCGCGGCGATGGCTGGCCGAGGACCCGGATCCGGTCACCCGGGCCGAGCTGCAGGAGTTGCTCGACCGGTGGCCGGCCACCGAGGCAGAGCTCACCGCGCGCTTCGCCGGGCGGCTGACGTTCGGCACCGCCGGCCTCCGCGGCCCGGTCCGCGCCGGTCCCGCCGGCATGAACGTGGCGGTCGTACGCGCCGCGGCCGCAGGGCTGATGGCGTGGCTCGCCGACCGTGGTGCCGCAGGCCCGCTGGTGATCGGGTACGACGCCCGGCACGGTTCTCGGCGCTTCGCCGAGGAGACCGCCCGGGTGTGCACCGGCGCGGGCCGTCCGGCGCTGCTGCTACCCGCTCCACTGCCGACTCCGGTGCTCGCGTACGCGGTGCGGGCGTTGGACGCCGTGGCCGGAGTGATGGTCACCGCCAGCCACAATCCGCCGGGCGACAACGGTTACAAGGTCTACCTTGGAGCGCAAGTAGGCGGCCCGACCGGCGCGGGTGCGCAGATCGTATCGCCCGTCGACGCGGAGATCGAGGCGGCGATCCGAGCAGTCGGTCCACTCTCGACCATTCCGCTCGGCTCATCCGGGACTGTCGTGGATCGACAGATCGTCGATGCGTACGTCGACGCTGCCGCGGCCGTGGTGGCGCCCACGGCACCCCGACAGCTCACTGTGGCCTACACCCCACTCCACGGGGTGGGAGGGGACACGTTCGTCACCGCGATGCGTCGGGCTGGTTTCCCCACCCCGACCGTCGTCACCGACCAGGCCACGCCCGACCCCGACTTCCCCACGGTGGCGTTCCCCAACCCCGAGGAGCCGGGCGCGATGGACCGGGTCACGGCGCTCGCCAGTCGTATCGGCGCCGACATCGCCATCGCCCACGATCCCGATGCCGATCGGTGCGCGGTGGCGGTGCCCGATACCGACGGCTGGCGGACGCTGCACGGGGACGAGGTGGGTGTCCTTCTCGCCGACCATCTGATGCGACGGGGTGTCACCGGTAGGTACGCCACGACCATCGTCTCCTCCTCGATGCTGCGGGCGATGTGCGCGGCGCGCGGGCTGCCGTACACGGAGACCTTGACCGGGTTCAAATGGATCGTGCGGGCCGGTGAGGACCTGGTCTACGGCTATGAAGAGGCCCTCGGGTACTGCGTCGCTCCAGCCGTGGTGCGGGACAAGGATGGTGTCACCGCGGCACTGGCGGTGTGTGAGCTGGCCGCGGACCTGGCCGCCAAGGGACGGAGCCTGACCGATCGGCTGGCCGAATTGACCGCCGAGTTCGGGGTCTTCGCCACCGCGCACGTGTCGCTTCGGGTGCCCGCGCCGTCCCACCTGGCCGCCCTGATGGACCGCCTGCGCGCACAGCCTCCTCAGGCGCTGGCCGGCGCCCCGGTCACCGAGGTGGCGGATCTGCACCCCGCCGCCGATGTGCTGGTGTGGCGTACCGCCGACAGCCGCGTGGTGGTGCGTCCCTCGGGAACGGAGCCGAAGCTCAAGGCGTACCTGGAGGTGGTGGCGCCCCCGAAAGCCGTCCAGCGAGCCTCGGCGCACCTGGCGCGACTGCGGGAGCAGCTACACCGGTTGCTGAGTGACGCGGCGTAGGCTTAGGGCGCAGCCGCCGTGGAGTGTCGTCAGTACCAACCGTTGGCTTGGAAGAAGGCCCACGCACCGTTCGGGCCGCCGTAGCGGTCCTTGATGTAGCCCAACCCCCAACAGATCTGGGTGGCCGGGTTGGTGCGCCAGTCGTCGCCGCAGGAGGCCATTTTCTCACCGGGGAGAGCCTGGGGGATGCCGTACGCACCGGAGGACGGGTTCTGTGCGCGCTCATTCCAGCCGCTCTCACGCGTCCACAGGTTGTCCAACGCTGGCATCTGGTCGACCCCAAACCCGTAGTCGGCGAGCATCGCGCAGGCGATGAGCCGGTTTCCGGAGTAGGCGTCGCAGTCCTCCGGCGCGTCCTGTGGCACCGGTGGCGGGGCGGGTGCGGGCTCTGGTGAGGGCGCCTGGGTCGGGGTGGGACTAGGACTGGCTTTCGGTGCCTGCGCCAGCGGGACGACCTTGTTGTTGACGACCGGCGCCGCGCGGCGCTGGCCACGGGCGGCGAGCGACGGCTGCGGTCGGGCTGGTGGCGGGGCGGCAACCGCCTCGGTCGGGCGACGCTCCGCCGTCGCCCTCTCCTGAGGGGCGGCGGCGCTCACACCGAACACGGTACCGACCATGATCACACCGGCAGCACACGCAGCCCGTCCCCGGAGCATCACGCCGGTGCGTAACGCCGAAGGCCGGCGATGCCGGGCGACCGAGCCACCATGGTCACCAGCCACGACCACGTCCTTTCGTCGGGGTCACACCTTCACGCCCCGCGGCCGGAGCCAGTCCGGGCGGGGCACGCCCTCCCGCACCTTGCCGTACACCCCCGACTCCGCGCCAGCCTTCCGACTGCGGAGGTGAAACAGGACACACACGAACACTGATCGTTCCCCCTAACTCGGACCGAGGCCAGAATGACCGAAATATCGGTCTGCCGTCGGACAATGAGTCCGTCTCCCACTCACGAGCGAGCCAGCACTCACCGTTACCGGACGATTGCGATAATGAATCGGCTACAAGAACCAGTCACTCTGGACCATCAGCTCAACGGCCGCCAACTTCCGACCGATGAGCTGAGTGCGCGCCGCCGCCGCCTCCGTCGGCCGCGATCAGGGCCGACCGGCCGTGAAGCTCTTTCCGACCTGCGGCAAAGAAATCGACCGGGGGAGCCACCCACGGCGCCGATTCGCATATACGGTGAAGGCGTGCTGGGCCTACCCGAAGACATCGCCGCCTGCCTGTTCGACCTCGATGGCGTTCTGACCCCGACCGCCAAGGTCCATCGCGCTGCTTGGGAAGAGACCTTCAACGCTGCCCTCCGCCACCGATCGGAGCGCACCGGTGAGCCGTTCGTCCCGTTCGACCCGGGAGCGGATTACCACCGGTATGTCGACGGCCGGCCGCGGTTCGACGGGGTCCGAAGCTTCCTGGCCTCCCGGGGCATCACGCTGCCGGACGGGCCGCCCGACGACACCAGCCTCACCACCGTGCATGGCATCGGCAACGCCAAGAACGAGATTCTTCTGCGTCAGCTAAGGGAGAAGGGGGTCGAGCCGTACCCAGGATCGCTGGCCTACCTTCAAGCCGCCGCCGCGGCGGGACTACGCCGTGCCGTGGTCTCGGCGAGCGCCAACTGCCGGGAAGTGGTAGCCGCCGCCGGCCTGGCCGATCTGCTGGAGGTCCGAGTCGACGGCGTGATCGCCAAGGATCGGGGATTGCGCGGCAAACCGCACCCGGACACCTTCCTGGCCGCCGCAGAGCAGCTCGGCGTCGACCCTGCCCGGGCTGCGGTGTTCGAGGACGCACTAGCCGGGGTAGAGGCGGGTCGAGCTGGCGGCTTTGGGGTAGTTGTCGGCGTGGACCGGGTCGGGCAAACTGAGGAGCTACTTCGGCACGGCGCGGACATAGTTGTCCGGGACCTAGCCGAGCTGTTGAGCGCGGATCCGGCGACAGCAGCGGAGCGCTCACAGACGGACGAAGGCCGAGCACGCTAATCCGGTCATTCCTCACGAATAGGGATACAGCATGATCCGCGAACGCGCGTACCCGGTAGAGCCGTGGCATGTCCGTGAAACTCGGCTCGACCTGGACGTGCTTGCCCAATCAGAGTCGGTCTTCGCGCTCTCGAACGGGCACATCGGCCTCCGTGGCAACCTCGACGAAGGTGAGCCGCATGGACTACCGGGCACCTACCTCAACTCGTTCTACGAGCTGCGCCCCCTCCCCCACGCGGAGGCCGGGTACGGGTACCCGGAAGAGGGGCAGACCATCGTCAACGTCACCAACGGCAAGCTGATCCGCCTGCTCGTCGACGACGAGCCGCTGGACGTCCGCTACGGAGAGCTCCGCTCCCATGAGCGGGTGCTCGACCTGCGGACGGGGGTTCTGGAACGGAAGCTGGAGTGGGTATCGCCAGCGGGGCGGGCGGTGCGGGTGCACTCCACCCGGCTGGTCTCGTTCACCCAGCGGGCCGTCGCCGCGATCTGCTACGAGGTCGAGCCGCTGGACGGCCCGGCCCGCTTGGTGGTGCAATCCGGCCTGGTGGCCAACGAAGACCTGCCCGTCACCAAGGCCGACCCGCGGGTGGCCGCGGTGCTGAAGGCGCCGCTGGAGTCGGAGGAGCACCTCGCCAACGGCGCTAGCGGCCTGCTCATCCACCGCACCAAGGCCAGCAAGCTCCGGATGGCCGCAGCGATGTCGCACATCATCGACGGCCCCGACGACACCTTCGTCAACACCGACGCCTTCCCGGATTGGGTGCGCACGACGGTCGCCTGCGTGATCCAGCCCGGACAGCGGCTGCGGGTGGTCAAGCTCTTGGCGTACGGATGGTCCAGCCAGCGTTCGGTCCCGGCCCTGCGGGACCAGGTCGGGGCGGCGCTGGCCGCCGCGCGGTTCGCTGGTTGGGACGGCCTGCGCAAGCAGCAGCGCGAGTACCTCGACAACTTCTGGGACCACGCCGACGTCCGGGTCGAGGGAGATCCGGAAGTCCAGCAGGCGGTCCGGTTCGGGATGTTCCACGTGCTCCAGGCGGGTGCCCGCAACGAGCGTCGTCCCATCCCGGCCAAGGGCCTGACCGGCCCCGGGTACGACGGCCACGTCTTCTGGGACACCGAGTCGTTCGTGCTGCCGGTGCTCATCTACACCCAGCCATCGGCGGCGGTGGAGGTCCTGCGGTGGCGGCACGCCACCCTCGACCTCGCCCGTGAACGCGCCCAGACGCTAGGGCTCCGCGGCGCAGCCTTCCCGTGGCGGACCATTCGGGGACAGGAGTGCTCCGGCTACTGGCCAGCCGGCACCGCCGCGTTCCACATCGCCGCCGACATCGCGGACGCCACCATGCGCTACATCCAGGCCACCGGCGACGAGGCGTTCGAACAGGAGGTCGGGGTCGAGCTGTTGGTGGAGACGGCTCGGCTGTGGCGCTCGCTTGGTCACCACGACCGGCACGGGGTGTTCCACATCGACGGCGTGACCGGTCCGGACGAGTACACCGCCGTGGTGAACGACAACGTCTACACCAACCTCATGGCGCAGCGGAACCTGCTCGGCGCCGCTGACGCGGTGGCGCGCTACCCGGACATCGCCCGCTCGCTCGGCGTGACCGACGAGGAGGCGGCCTCGTGGCGGGACGCGGCCCGCGCCATGGCCATCCCCTACGACGAGGAGTTGGGGGTGCACCAGCAGTCCGAGGGCTTCACCCGGCTCGGCGAGTGGGACTTCGAGGCGACCAAGCCCGAGGACTACCCACTCCTGCTCACCCACCCCTACTTCGATCTCTACCGCAAGCAGGTGATCAAGCAAGCCGACCTGGTGCTCGCGATGCACTGGCGCGGCGACGCCTTCACCGACGAGCAGAAGATCCGCAACTTCAACTACTACGAGCAGCGGACCGTCCGCGACTCTTCCCTGTCGGCGTGTACCCAGGCGGTGATGGCCGCCAAGTGCGGGTATCTCGAACTCGCCCACGACTACCTGGGCGAGGCGGCGCTGATCGACCTCCACGACACGCACGAGAACACCCGCGACGGGGTGCACCTGGCCGCGCTGGCCGGCGCGTGGATCGCGCTCGTGGCGGGCCTGGGCGGGATGCGCGACCACGACGGTGTGCTGTCGTTCGCGCCGCGCTTGCCCAGCCGGATCGGCAAGCTGGAGTTCTCGCTGCTGTGGAGAGGTCTACGGTTGCGGGTCAGCGTCCGAAAGCACGAGGTGACCTACTTCCTCCGGGAAGGTGAGCACGAGGATGGCCAGAGTCTGGAGCTCGTGCACCACGGAGAGCCGATCACGGTTCGGGTCGGCGCGCCGGTCACCATGCCGATCCCGGAGATGACACCTCCTGGTCCGGAGCCGCAGCAGCCGGCCGGTCGGGCCCCGCTGCGCCGGCAGTACCTGGAGGGCTGACCTCGATCGCCGTCGGGGACTCTGCTGGCGGGCGGAGTCCCCGACTGGTGTTAGAAGCGCGGCATGCCGCCGAACAGGCGGTCCCCAGCGTCACCGAGCCCGGGCACGATGAAGGCCTTGTCGTTGAGCCGTTCGCCGATCGCCGCGGTGACGATCCGCAGCGGTAGCCCGGAGCGCTCCAGGCGCACCAGGCCCTCCGGCGCGGCGAGCACGCACAGCACTGTGATGTCGCTGCTGCCGCGCTCGGCCAGGAGCCGGCAACAGTGCTCCAGCGAGCCACCGGTGGCGAGCATCGGATCGAGCACCAGGACCGACGCGCCGGTGAGGTCGGTCGGCAACGACTCCAGGTAGGCGCGAGGTCGCAGGGTCTCCTCATCACGGGCGAGACCGACGAATCCCATCGACGATTCCGGCAACAGCGCCAAGGCGGCGTCGGCCATCCCCAGGCCCGCCCGTAGCACCGGGACCAGGAGCGGAGGGCGGGCCACCCGGGCCCCCACCGTCGGTGCCACCGGCGTCGTGATGGGGTACTCCACCACCTCGATCGCGCGGGTCGCTTCGTACACGAGCATGGTGCTCAACTCGTGCAGCGCCGCCCGGAAGTTGCCGGCGTCGGTGCCGGCATCACGTAGCACTGTCAACCGCGTACGCGCGGGAGGATGGTCGACGACCTGTACGTCCACGGCGCTCAACCTACCGCCCGGCGACGAAGACCACACTGTCCGACGGTGCCCGCACGTACACTTCGGGCATGACCGCACCCGCGGCGTCACTGGCCGAGGTGGCGCGCTCAGAAACCGCACTGCGCCGCTTCCTGCACGGGTTGCCCGGAGTGGACCAGGTTGGCGTCGAGGTCCACGCGGCCAGACTCGCCTCCCGCCCGGTCGACCCAGCGTCCGCCATCGACCTGGCGATCCGAATGGTCGACCTGACCACGCTGGAGGGTGGCGATACCCCGGGACGGGTACGTGCGCTGTGCGCGCAGGCGCGCCGACCCGACCCTGCCGATCCCTCCTGCCCGCCCGTGGCCGCGGTCTGTGTCTATCCCTCACTGGTCTGCGTCGCCGCCGAGGCGCTGGCCGGCTCCGGAGTCCGGGCCGCGAGTGTCGCCACCGCGTTCCCGTCCGGTCAGGCGACGTGGGAGGTCAAGGTGGCCGACGTCGAGGCCGCGATCGCCGCCGGTGCAGAGGAGATCGACATGGTGCTCAACCGGGGTGCCTTCCTCGCCGGCCGTTACCGGCAGACGTTCGAGGAGATCACCGCGGTCCGAGACACCTGCCCGGAGATCCCGCTGAAGGTGATCCTGGAGACTGGTGAGCTGGGAACGTACGACAACGTGCGGCGCGCGGCGTGGTTGGCGATGCTCGCCGGCGCGGACTTCATCAAGACCTCCACCGGCAAGGTGTCCCCGGCCGCAACCCTGCCGGTCGTGCTGGTGATGCTGCAGGCGGTGCGTGACTTCTACTTCGCCGCGGGGCGGCGGGTGGGGGTGAAGCCGGCCGGCGGGATCCGTACGACCGACGACGCGCTCAGCTACCTGGCCCTCGTGGACGACACCGCCGGCGAGGAGTGGCTGGACCCGTCACTGTTCCGCTTGGGCGCCTCTGGGCTGCTGGGCGACTTGCTGCGGCGACGGCGCGCATATGCCACGAGCCGCGCCGACCACGGTCTTGGGCGGGGACGTGCCTAGCCTCCGGTACACCACCTCGCGTGAGTCCCCCACTGTGGCGGCTCTCGCCCCGCGGTACGGGTCGTACATCGACGGGGGCGTCAGCGTCGATGGCCCCACGACGGCCATTGTCAACCCGGCCGACGAGTCGGTGCTCACCGACGTCGCCATCGCCGCTGTGGCGGATGTGGACCGTGCGGTTCGCGTGGCCAAGGGCGTCTTCGACCGGACGTGGGGTGCGCTGGCGGGATACGAGCGGGCGAAGTACCTGTTCCGCCTCTTCAGGCTCGTAGGCGAGCACAGCCGCAGCCTGGCCGTGCTGGAGTCACTGAACTGCGGCCGGCCGATCCGTCAGACCCGGGCAGAGGTGTCACAGGTCGGCGCCTACCTCTTCCACTACGCCGGATGGGCGGACAAGCTGCCCTACGCCGGCCTGGGGCCGCGGCCACGCCCGCTGGGAGTGGTCGGGCAGGTGGTCTCGTGGAAGGCTCCCCTCCTCGCTCTGGCCAGGACGGTCGCACCGGCGCTGGCCCGCGGCAACACGGTGGTACTCGCGCCTGCCGAGACCACCCCGCTCAGCGCGCTGCGCTTCGCCGACCTCTGCCACCACGCCGGCCTCCCGCCCGGCGTGGTCAACGTCGTCACGGGCGGCGCGGAGGCGAAGGCCGCGCTGGTGACGCACCCACGTGTGGACAAGGTCGCCGTCGTCGGCCCCGCTGAGGTGAACGCGGCTGCGGCGGCCGCCGGGCTCAACGTCCCGCTCGGCGGCGCGGTCACCATCGTCTTCGACGACGCCCCGTTCGACCAGGCAGTGGAGGGCATCGTCGATACCGCGTTCCGCGGTGTCGACCACGGCTGGAGCGGTGCACCGCTGCTGGTCCAGGAATCCCTCCACCCCGAGCTGGTGACCGCGCTGCGGCGACGAATGGCGCGGCTGCGGGTCGGCGATCCGCTCGACCTACACACCGACGTGGGGGCGGTCCACTCGGCAGCACCGCGCACGCGTCTCCAGCAACTGGTCACCGCTGCCCAGGCGGAGCACGCACGGCCCTGGTCACCCCCGTACGACCTGCCAGACCGGGGTTACTGGTTCCCGCCCACGATCGTCACCGACGTCAGTGCCGCCCATCAGATCGCTCGAGAGGACCTGCCGGGGCCGCTGCTGCCAATCCTGACCTTCCGTACCCCGGCCGAGGCAGCAGAGCTGGCCGACCAGCTGCGCCCCGGCCAGTCAGCGATCATCTGGGGCGAGAAGGGCTCGCGGACACTCGCGATCGCTGACCGGTTGCGGGCTGAGGTGGTGTGGGCCAACAGCCACCCCAGACTCGATCCCGCCGCCCCCGCCCCTGGCGTCCCTGGTCGCAGCCCAGCGGGTGGCCGGCATGGCGTGGAGGCCTACCTTGCCTAGAGCATCCCACGACGACCTTCACGCTGCGGTGGCGTCGGCTCGCGCCGCTGCCGGGACCTGGGCCCGAGCCGACGCCTACCTACGGGGGCAACGCCTCTATCGGGTCGCTGAGCTGCTCGACGCTCAGGCCGACAGGTTCACCGCACGTGGAGTGTCCGACGTCGAGGTGACCGCGGCTGTGAACCGCTGGGTGTGGTACGCCGGGTGGGCTGACAAGTTGGCGCAGGTATGCGGTGGCGTGAACCCGGTGGCCGGGCCATTTTTCTGCGCTTCCTTCCCGGAGCCGATCGGCGTGGTGGGAGTGGTGGCACCGGCGGATTCGGCGTTGTTGGGTGTGGTCAGCGTCGTCGCACCAGTGATCGTCGGGGGCAACGTCGCAGTCGTGGTCGCCCCGCACGACCACGCTCAGGTGGCGATCGCCGTCGCCGACGTGCTCGCCGCTGCGGATCTGGCACCCGGTGTCGTCAACGTGCTCACCGGAGAGACGGTGGAGTTGGCGGCGCAGCTCGCCACCTGCTCTGATGTGGATGGACTCGACCTGACGTGTGTCACCGACCGGAACTTGGCGGCCACGCTGGCGGAGGCCGCCGCCGACGCGAGCAGTGTGGTGCGGCCGCCGGAGGGCCGAATCGATTGGACCGACGAGCCTGGACTGACCCGGATGACGGCTTTTCTCGTGACCAAGACGGTCTGGCACCCCAAAGGTTTCTGAGTCACCGGTCTGTACCCCTGGGGGCGGGGGCACCGCCGAGGCTCACGGGCGACTATGGTTTGTGCGCAGAGTCACCCAATTGACAGCGCCCGGGAGGCCACAGTGACCACGTCCGACGATCACGACTCCGCCACGGGGTTGTGGGATGAGGTTCGCATCCAGCCCGTCAAGGTCGCGCTACCGGGCGCGGTAGTGGGTTACACGCTACGCGCCTACCGCCCCGCCCGGGAACTGACCCCGACTCAGGTCGAGCCGGAGGAGTCCGATCAGCGCGAGGAGTCGGCCGACCAGCCCAGCGGCGACGAGTCCGCCGTGGCGTCCGAGACCGAGCGGGACGAGCGGTCCGACGAGCGCGCGGTAGAGGACACCGAGGAGCCTGCTCCGGAGGAGTTCGAGGACGAGGAGCCCGAGGCGGCGCAGGCGAGCGGCGACGAGGAGGTACCCCTGTTCCTCAGTCACCGCGGCCGGCTCCTGCTCTTCGGCACGCCAGAGTCGTTGGTGGGGTTCATCACGTCTGACGCGCCGCACGACATGACGCAGTTGGACACCTGGGACACCGTCGTAACGCGAGTGAGCGCCTCCGACATCGCGCCCGCCGACGAAGACACCTACGAGCTGGACTTGGTGGTGGAGAACCTGCGCGGCGGACACGATGCGTGGGATTTCCACCTTTTAATCGCTGCGGGGGAGTTCGCCCGAGACATCGGATATGCACTGCGGATCGAGCCGGTGATTGCCGCGATGGCTCCAGGATCACCGCTGGACGACCTCGACGAAGCGGTGCGTGCGGCCGCGTCCGGCGGTTTCAAGGGGATCCGCGGGCGGCGCCGGATGCGGAGCATCGGCGCGCAGCAGGCCAGTCTCGGTTGGCGCACTGTTATCGGCAAAATCTCAGCCGCCGTAGACTGGCGCGAATGAGCTTCTCCGGGCAGCATTCCTTTGGTGACATCACAACTCGGTAACGCTGCTCGGAGCAGGAGGAGGAGGCGACACCGTGGCGCTCGTGCGGGTGTACTGCGGCCTGGCTTCGGCCGACGCGGGGGGTGAGGCGCCCGGCCCGGGTCCGTCACTGACCGCAGCGATCGTCGACGACTCCGGCCGTCTTCTCGATCTGTCTGACCTCGCCGATGATCCGGCCGGCTACTCGCAGCTCAGCCTTCTCCTCGCCGAGCGCGGCGCGGGACCGTACTCCGTCGCCGTCGCCGCGGACCGAGACGACCGTCTGGTCCCCAATCTTCTCGTGACCGCGGGATGGGCGCTGGCGTTCACCGACGAGGCGGCGGCCGACGACTTCGCGCAGCGCTACACCGACGACCTGACCGACGAGGCGGCGAAGGAGCCGCACCAGCGCCGTGCGGTCGGGCTCGCCCGGGCGCTTCACGCTGGCGCGCTGTCGGCTGCGCTGCTGCCCACTCCCACCGGGTTGACGGCCATCAAACCACTGCTCACCGCGCACGGTGCGCTCGCCACCGGCCGCCACGCCGCCGCCACCGCCCTGCGCGAGGTGCTCCGAGAGCTCTACCCCGCTGCCCTCCGGGCGTACGCAGATCCGTGCGACCCGGTGGCGCTCGCGGTGCTCGAGGCGGTGCCTGAACCGGGCCGGCTCGCGGTCGGCACGCGCAACCGCAACGCGGTGACACCGCAGGAGCTCACCGCAGAGCTGACGCGCAACGGAGTGGCGGATGAAGCCACCGTCTCAGAGGCGGTCCGAGCACTGCGGGTGGCGCTGGCTGAGATGCCCCGTCCAGGGACACTGAGCCGTGCCTTCACCGCCCCGGCCGCCGAGGCGGTGCGCCACGCGGTGGCGGCCGTCCGCGCATGCGACGCCGCTGGCGCCGCACTGATCGGGGCGCTCTCGGAGCGGGTCACCCGCGCGCCGGTCACCGATGAGGCGTCAGAGAGCAGCAGCGTGGCGACGTCTGAACCCGCGGCGGGTGAGTCGGCCGACTCGGCCGCGCCCACGGCGGGCCGGCGCCGGAGCCGCTCCGCTGGCCACTCCGACCCGGCGTCCATCTCGGCGAGTCGCCGCGGCCGCTCTCGCACCGGGAGCGCCCTCGACGCCTTCACCTCCTCGGACCTGCCGCGGCGTCCCGCGCGGATGCCCGATCCACGGCCGCCGGCTCCCGAACCGACGACTCCTCCGCCGGTCGCCCCAGAGCCGGTCTCCCCACCACCGACCGCGCCGGAGCCAGTGGCCACCCACGCCGCTGATGGGGCGTCACCGGTGAGCTCGGCACCCCCAGCACGGGGACGCCCGGTCTCCGCGCCGCCGCCACCGCCACCGGGCATCGCCCCGATCGCTGAACCACGACCGCCCCGGCAGGTGCGGCGACGGCCAGAACCGGCGGCGTCGGCGTCACACGAGTCAGCCGATACGCACCGGACTCCACAGGGGCCTCCGCCCGGCTCCCGATCGAACTGGCCCACGACCCCGGCCGACGACGACTGGGCCGCTGATCCGCTGACCTCCACCAGCGACCGGGTTGTGCCACCGTGGCGCGCCGACGACCTCCAGCCGCCGGAAGCACCCTCGTTGCGACTAGTGGAGCCCACCCTCCCGGAGGAGCTGCGCGACGACCTCGCCAACGGTTGGCAGGACTCTTCGGCACTTCGTACGGAGCACGCTGGCCTACCTCACAGTGTGCCGCCGGTGGCGGCCAGCGCCGAGGACGACGATCTGTTGATCTTCGCGCAGACCCGTTCCGCCTGGTTCAGTGCTCAGGGTGAAGGGGTGTCGTGGAGTTCACGGATGGACGCGGGATGGCAGGCCGCAGAGCAGGCCGCCAACCCGGACATCTCCGAGCGCACCGAAGCGGGTCTGCCGCGCCGTGTCCCGCACGCCAACCTCGTACCCGGCTCGCCCCCGCGGACCAATGACCGTCCGTTGCGGATCGTCCGCAACCCGAGCGAGATCGCCAAGCACACCAGCGGTTACTTCAACGGCTGGCGGCGAGGACAGCAGGTTGGTGGCTTTCCGCTCGGCGGCCGGGTGGGCCGGCAGTCGGTCGGTGCCTGGGACTTCAGCCGGGACGACGACCGCGACTACGGGACCTGACCCGGGCGGGCCTTGGCGAGCCGAGACCAGCCCACAGGGCTCACATGAGAGAGACCGGACCCCGTGGCGAGGTCCGGCCCCAGTGTGGTCAGGCCGAGGCGTGTGTACGCTGGCGGCGCATGCTCAGCACGTACTCCACCAGGGTGATCAAGACCTGCTTGGTGGACTCGCGGTCCCGCGCGTCACAGGTGATCACCGGCACCTCAGGGCCGATGGCCAGCGCTTCCCGGACGTCTTGAGGGTGGTGGTACTGCACGTTGTTGAAGCAGTTGATCGCCACCAGGTACGGCAGACCCCGGTTTTCGAAGAAGTCGATCGCGGCGAAGCAGTCTGCCAGTCGGCGGGTATCCACCAGGACGACCGCCCCAATCGCACCGCGGACCAGTTCGTCCCACATGAACCAGAACCGTGTCTGGCCGGGAGTACCGAACAGGTAGAGGATGAGATCTCGGTCGATGGTGATGCGACCGAAGTCCATCGCCACCGTGGTGGTGGTCTTTCCAGGCACATCCGCGGTGTCGTCCACCCCCACGCCGGCCGACGTCATGATCGCTTCAGTGGTCAGAGGCGTAATCTCCGACACTGAACCCACCAGCGTGGTCTTACCCGCGCCGAAGCCGCCCGCGATGACGATCTTCGCCGACGTCACCCGGCCCACCGATGGTGGGCGAGGCATCCTGTTAGAGCCGTCGAAGTCCACTCAGCACCCTCTCAAGCAGTTCCGTGCCCACCGCTTCGTTACCCTCGTCGTCCAGCGAAGCGGGCTCATACACCGCGACGAGACCTTCCGCGGCCATGTCGGCGATCAGGACCCGCGTGACCCCCAGTGGCAGCCGCATCCGCGCCGCGATCTCAGCGAGCGACTGGAGCTGGCCGTCACATAACGCCGCGATGTGTTGCTGTTCCTGGCCTCCCCGAATCGCCCCCACGGAGCGACCACGCACTGTAGTCTCGACCAGCGCCTCGAGCGCGATATCCAACTTCGGCCGAGTCCGACCGCGGGTCACGGCGTAGGGTCGGACCAACGCGCCCGTCGGCTCGTCCCGAAACTCAGCCACCGCCGCTCACCCCCCTCTCGACCTGCACCGCTCGTTCAACGCTCGCCGCTCAGTGCATCATGCCGGCGGCGGTCCGTGGCGGCGGCGTCAACGCCTCACCGACCCGGTCCACCAACAGCGCCATCTCATAACCGACCTGACCCACGTCGCAGTTACGTGCGGCGAGGACGGCGAACGACGATCCGTCCGAGATGGACATCAGGAACAGGAAGCCGTTGTCCATCTCCACCACGGTCTGCAACACCGCACCGCCCTCGAAGCACCGGGAGGCCCCCTGGGTCAGGCTCACCAGTCCGGAGGCGATGGCGGCGAGCTGGTCCGCCCGGTCACGCGGCAGATCGCGCGACGCCGCCAAGAGCAGGCCGTCGGCGGAGACCGCGACCGCGTGCGCCACTCCGGGAACTCGATCTGCGAAGTTGGCGAGTAGCCAACCCAGATCCTGCATTGTTGTCATGCCTCACGCTCCTTGCCCGCCTGCGTGGCTGACGGTGGGTTAGCCCCACCGCCCTCCGTGTGTTGCTTTCGGCCTCGCTGGACCCCCCGGTGGTAGGCGGAGAGCAGGCCTCGCACCGCCTCCGGGGTTCGCCGCTGCGCGGTGGTAGCCGCAGCGCTCTTCTCTGCTACCCCGCCCGGGACGAGCTGCGCCATGGGGCGCCGCTTCGGCAATCCGGCTGGGGTCACCTCAGTCACCTGCACCTCGTTCAGGGACGACGCCGCCCGCCAACCCTCATCGGCAGCGGTCCGCCAGCCAGCGTCGCGCGAGTCTTCGTCGACCTGCCCAGCGACCGAGGGGGTGTCCGAGGAGGTGGCCGGGGCGTTGTCTCCCATCGTTGTGTTTCCTGTCGTCGTGCTGGCCGCGTTCACCGGCGTGGACCGGTCCTTCTCGCTGTCGTCGGCAGGCCCACTGGTACCTGGTGTGGACACCGTCGACGCTGCCGATGAACCGGACGCGCGGCGGCGGGTGCGGAACCAGACCGACTCCAGCTCGTTGAAGATCGGCAGCTCCATGGTCTGGTCGGCGACCGGCACCGTCGGCTGCTGCGGCGGTGTGTACGGCTGCGGCGCGGGTGGGGTGGCCGGCGCAGCCGGTGTGGGACGCACCCCGTCCCCAGGTGGTGGGGTCGAGGAGCTGGGTGCCACCGGAGGCCAGGTCGGCGGTGCCGCTGGCTTGGGCACCTCTGCCGACGCCGGTGGCGGCGCGGTCGGACGGGCCGAGGGCGCCGGCACCTGTGGGTGCGCGGCGGTGACGGCGTCCGCACCGAATCCGGCGGTGCCCTCTGGTCGCTGCCGCGGGATGGCCGACTGGTCCTGCCCGCTGGCGCCGGCAGCGATCCGGGATTCCCCGGGGCGACGCTGCGGCAAAGGCGGCACGGTCGCCGGAGGCGACGGCGGCGTCGGCGCGGGTGGGGGTGGGCTTGCAGGCGGCTGCTGGCTCGGCGGCGTCGTACCCGACGGAGCCGAGCCGGCAGTCGTCAGCCACGACGGCGGCGAAGGCCACGGCGGGCTACTCGGCGACCGGTCGGTGCCGTTGCGACCGGAGGGGGCCGCGCCCGTCAAATCGGACCAGGCCGGCAGGGAGCGCCCTTCACCGCGCGCTGCCGGCGACTCGCCCTGTGGTGAGGTGGCGAGCGGTCCGGCGTCGAACAGCGCTGGCGAAGGATGCGGGCGCTCTGGTGGCGCAGAGGGCCGGCTCTCCAACGCCAAGGGTGTCGGCCGCTGCGGCTCGCTCGGCGGCGAGTAACCCGGACGAGGCGCTGGCGCTGAGGTGCCGAGTCGGCCCGAGAGCGCGCGGGGCACCAGAACCGACGTGGGCAGGGTGATGTCGGCGATCGTGCCGCGCTGGGCGGCCGGACGCAGCTCCACCTTCACCCCGTGTCGGGCCGCCAGTCGAGACACCACGACCAGACCCATCATCCGGGAGACGGTCACGTCCACCTCGGGCGGAGTGGCGAGCCGCTCGTTCGCCTCCGCCAGTTGCTCCGGAGACATCCCCAGGCCCCGGTCTTCCACGTAGACGACGGCCCGGTCCCCGACCCGGCGCGCCTCCACCAGGACCTGTGAGTCCGGCGGCGAGAAGACCGTGGCGTTGTCGAGCAGCTCGGCGATCAGGTGGACCAGGTCGTTGACCGCGTGTGCAGCGACCTCGATGTCGCGGTCGATCACGCCGAACTCGATCCGGGTGTAGTGCTCCACCTCGGACTGCGCCGCTCGCAGGACGTCCATCAGGCCGGCTGGATCGCGCTGCACCCGGCTGGAGTCGGCGCCGGCGAGGACCAGGAGGTTCTCGTCGTTGCGGCGCATCCGGGTCGCCAAGTGGTCGAGCTGGAAGAGTTCTGCCAACCGGTCGGGGTCCTCTTCCCCGCGCTCCAAGTGGTCGAGGTGGCTGATGAGGCGGTCGACCAGGATCTGCGAACGCCGGGCCAGGTTGACGAACATGGTGGAGACCGAAGAGCGCAGCTGGGCCTGCTCGGCCGCGGTGCGGACCGCCTCCAGGTGCACCGCGTTGAACGCCTCGGCCAACTGCCCGAACTCGTCCCGGCTCCGGACCGGCAACGGCTCGGCGATGCGCCTGGCGAGCTCCTCCGGAGACAGGTGGGAAGAGATCGAGGGGTCACGCAGCTTGGCGACCGCCTGTGGGAGGCCCTCTTGGGCGACGTGGAGTGCGCCCTGGCGCAGTTCGCGCAGCGACCGCGCCATGGAGCGGGCGACCAACCACGCCAACAGGACAGCGAGCAGGAGCATCACCAGCAGCACGCCGGTCTCGATGAACAGCCGCTGGACGGCGGCGTCCCGCAGATCGGCCGCTTGGCCGATGACGGCCTCGTCGAGCTCCTGCTCCAGCGCACGCAGGAGACCCGCGTGGGTGGACATCACGGCGTCCCACTCGCCCGCGTCCCACGGCAGCGAGCGGATGTTCTCGCCCTCCAAGCTCTCCAGATCGTCGCGGTACAGCGTCGACTGGCGCACGTCGGGGCCGGCCAGCAACTCGTCCAGCAGCGCCCGCTCGCGGTCGTTGGCGACGGCGTCGAACGTCTCCAGCGCCTGCTCCTGACCGGTCAGCGTGCCGATGAACGCGGTCCGCAGCTGTGGGGCGAAGTTGCCACGGATGAGGACCTCGTGGCCGACGACCCGTTGCTGGGAGAGGAACTCCTTGGCGCGCGAGATCCCGGCGGCCGCCCGCATCCGGTCGCCGAGCTCGACGTCGCCTGAGAACTGAGCGACCGAGTCCCGAATGTTTACCAGGCTGTTGATCAACTCGGTGTAGCTCGCGATGGCGTCGGTGAGCCCCAGCGTCTCGGAGACCACTTCGGTCCGCAGTTGCGGAAGCTCGGACAGGCGTGAGCCGACATCGTCCAGTAGCAGTCGGAAGCTCCCCGGCATCTCGGACAGCGAGCTGCGCCGCTCCTGGTAGGGAACCGCCGCATCGTCGACCCGGCCCTGCGCGTCAGCGTAGAAGCTCGCAGCGTCCTCCTGGTCGGCTTTGGCGGCGCCGAGCAACATCACTGCCGCGGCACGCTCGTCCTGCAAGTGGTGGACGAGCTCACCAGCGGCCGTGGACAACTGCGCGAGGGTCCGCGCTCGACCAGCGCTGTTAGCGGTGTCGAAGTGGCCGATCAAGCCGTTGGTCCCGACGATGACCGTCGCCATTGTCGGGACTATCATGATCACGCCGAGCTTGGACCAGATGGACATGTCGCGCAACCGGTTCCATAGCCGGCGGCGGCTCTGCTCGGCAGCGCCCACCGTCATCGGTCGCTCGGTCACGTCACCGCCCCTCTCCTACCGGCACCCGTCCCATCGGCACCGTGGTCTTGTCCGATCCGGTGCGGATCAGACCCCGAGATTCCACCACGGCCGACGACAAAGAGAAAGTCCAGCCGAAGGGCCGTCTGAACTGTTGAGATAAGCACCAACCATGCCATGTGCCGGAAAAGGACCGAAATAGCGGGTTAACAGGGTACGGCATGTCACGTCTTCCGGCAATCACCCGGCGAGTTTGGCGTAACCCGGCTTGATCACTTCGTTGATGAGGGCAAGCCGCTCATCGAACGGGATGAAAGCACTCTTCATCGCGTTCACGGTGAACCACTGTAGCTGAGCAAGTCCATAGCCGAATGCCTCCACCAAGAGGGCCATCTCCCGTGACATGCTGGTAGCACCCATCAACCGATTGTCGGTGTTGACTGTTATCCGGAACCGAAGATCATGCAAGAGCCCGATCGGATGCTCGGCGATAGACGCGACTACGCCGGTCTGCACGTTCGAGGATGGGCACAATTCCAGCGGGATGCGCTTGTCGCGCACGTAAGCCGCTAACCGGCCCAGTCGCGCCCCTTCTGCCGTCCCATCCTCACCGAGGGTGATGTCATCAATCAACCGGACGCCATGCCCCAACCGATCGGCACCACACCACTGGATCGCCTGCCAGATAGAGGGCAGGCCGAACGCCTCCCCGGCGTGAATGGTGAAATGGAAGTTTTCTCGCTTCAGGTATTCGAATGCGTCCAGGTGTCGGGTCGGTGGGTAGCCGGCCTCAGCTCCTGCGATATCGAAGCCGACCACGCCGGCATCCCGATAGCGGACCGCCAGCTCGGCGATCTCCATGGACCGCGCGGCGTGACGCATCGCGGTGAGCAACACGCCGATGCGAATCGGGCGCCCCTGCGCCGCCGCGCGCGCTGCCCCGTCGGCACACCCGGCGAGCACCGCCTCCACCACCTGCTCCAGCCGCAACCCACGGGTCAGGTGCTGCTCGGGCGCGAATCGGACCTCCGCATAGACGACGCCATCGGCGGCGAGGTCGAGGGCGCACTCGACGGCGACCCGGTGCAGCGCCGCTTCGGTCTGCATCACCGCCACGGTGTGCTCGAAGGTGGTCAGATAACGCTCCAACGAGCCGGAGCTCGCCGCCTCCACAAACCACGTGGCCAACTGGTCGACGTCGGTGGCGGGGAGATGATGACCGGCCGCGTCGGCGAGCTCCAGCACCGTAGCCGGGCGTAGGCCACCGTCGAGGTGGTCGTGCAACAGGACCTTCGGTGCCCGGACAATCTCGTCATACGACGGCGATGCCACCATGGGACGACCCTAGCGGAGTCGGTGGCTGATCACTTGACAGGTGTCGACGCGCCCGGCGCGTCGGCGACGATGAGGAGCAACCCGGCGTGCTCAGCGACGTCCTGCCGTACCTTCGGTGCCCGGTCTGTGGCGGTGCGTTGACGGCCGTCCCGGCACCTGCTCGGCCGGTTGGGAGCCTGCGGTGCCCGCGCCACCACTCTTTCGACGTAGCCCGCCACGGGTATGTCCCGCTCGTGACCGGTCGCCGCCTTCCGGTCGGTGACAGCGCCGAGATGGTGGCGGCCCGACAGGCGTGGCTGACCACAGGTGGTTTCGACTTCCTCACCGAAGCGCTCGTCGAGGCCGTCGACACGGCCAGCGGCCTGGTGATCGACGTTGGCGCCGGTACCGGACACCACCTCGCCGCCGTGCTGGACACCCAGCCGGGCACGGTGGGGCTCGCGATCGACACCTCGAAAGCGGCGTTGCGGCGCGCTGCCCGAGCTCATCCCCGCATCGGTGCGGTGCTCGCCGACGTCTGGCGTCGACTGCCCGTGGCCGACGCCGGCGCGGCGGTGGTGCTGAACGTGTTCGCTCCCCGCAACGGGGCTGAATTTCGGCGGGTGCTACGCCCGGACGGGCAGCTCGTCGTGGCCACTCCGACCGTCGACCATCTGGCCGAACTAGTGTCGCGACTGGCGTTGGTGCGCGTGGACCCGGAGAAACCGGAACGGATCGCGGCCACTCTCCACCCTTGGTTCCACGCCGAGACCGAGCGCATCCTCACCCGGACGCTGCTGCTCACACGACACACGGCGCGGCTGCTGATCGGGATGGGCCCCAGCGCACACCACGTCGAGGTGGCGAATCTCGTCGATGGCCTGCCCGAGCCGTTCCCCGTCACCGCCTCGGTACGCGTGACGCGATACCGCCCTACCGGGTGACGACCCCTAGGTAGACAGGTCGATCTCCTCCCATCCGCGCGGTGGCCCGTGGTAGGGACCATAGAAGATCACCGCCCACTCCAAAGCCCACCGCCGCTGACCGATCGTGTGCGAGTCGATGACACCGGGCAGCGGCAGATGACGCCGTTCCGCCTCCAGGTATGCCCAGTCGAGGCAGTAGTAGAGGTCCAGCATGGCGGCGGCCCGGGTCGGATCCTGCGGCGCGACGAGCGTGCGCGAGCGCCACCCGGCCATGGTCTCCGCCCGAGGCAACCGTGGCAGCAACTCCACCAGGTTCTCCTGCGCCGGCAGACTTGGGTCGAGGTGATGGGTCACTCCCAGCAGCCAGGTCAGACCGTAGATCGCCTCGAAGTGCAGCACGAGGGCGTGACGGTCGCCGCGCCCGGTCATCACGAACTGCCACTCCGGTTTGGTCACGCAATCGACCAGGTGTGCGCCCAGCAGCCACTCCATCGCCGCCTGCTGCGGCATCCCATAGCAGCAGGCGAGCACCACGTTGAGCACGGCGAGCCGCGCCTCCAACTCCGCGGTGGGTCGCAACGCGACCGTGTCACCGGGTTCCCACACGAGCGGATAGCGCGCCGGTGGCAGGGGGAGCCGCAACCTGCGCAACTCTGCCAGGCTCGCCGCCCGCACCTCGTGTGGATCGGGAGCCGGTACGGCCAACGGTGTGCACCTCCTCAGCGCGCCGATCGCTCCCCCCAGCAATCGACTACGATTGGTGACATCCACCCCCTGGTGCGGCAGCCTATCGCTCTCGGCGCACCTGCACCATCAGCGGATTCGTCCTAGCACGAGCTCGCGGGGCGCTGGTGGCGCATCGGAGAGGGTCACCGCTTCCCGGGCCACGGCCAACGCCGGTGGGATCCTCTCCGCGGCGTCGGCGTGGAGCTCCACGATGGGCTCACCGGCGCGCACCGCCTCACCCAGCCGGCGTCGCAGCACCACCCCAGCCGCTGGACTCACCGGGTCCTCCCGTCTCGCGCGCCCCGCGCCCAACCGCCAGGCGGCCACTCCTATGCCGTACGCGTCGATGGCGGCGACGTAGCCGTCCCGCTCGGCGCGGACCACCTCGGTCTCGCGCGGAACCGGCAACGGCGCGTCCGGGTCACCGCCCTGCGCCCTGACCATCGCGCGCCAGGTGTCCATCGCCCGGCCGTTGCGTAGTGCCTCGGCCGGGTCCACGTCGGCCAGCCCAGCGACAGTCAGCATCTCGTGGGCCAGGGTCAGGGTCAGCTCCACTACGTCTGGCGGACCACCACCGGCGAGCACCTCCACCGCCTCGGCCACTTCGACGCCATTACCCACCGCACGCCCGAGCGGTGTGGACATGTCGGTCAGCAGCGCCACCGTACGGACCCCGTGCGCCTGGCCCAGCTCCACCATGGTGCTGGCGAGCTCCCGGGCAGCATCGAAGGTCTTCATGAAGGCACCGGAGCCGACCTTGACGTCGAGCACCAGCGCGCCGGTGCCCTCGGCGATCTTCTTACTCATGATCGAGCTGGCGATCAGAGGAAGCGACTCCACCGTGCCCGTGACGTCACGCAGGGCGTACAGCTTGCGGTCGGCGGGGGCGAGCGACTCCCCCGCAGCACAGATCGCCACCCCGACGTCACGCAGCTGCGCCCGCAGCTCCGCAGCCGACAGGTGCACCCGAAATCCGCTGATCGCCTCTAGCTTGTCCAGTGTGCCGCCGGTGTGGCCGAGGCCGCGGCCGGACAGTTGTGGCACCGCAGCGCCGCACGCCGCCACCAGGGGCGCCACCGGCAGAGTGATCGTGTCGCCGACCCCGCCGGTGGAGTGCGTGTCCACGGTGGGGCGCGCCACCGCCGAAAGATCCAGCCGTTCGCCGGAGGCGATCATCGCGCGAGTCCAGTGCGCCGTCTCGGTCGGCGTCATACCCCGCAGCAGGATCGCCATCGCCAGCGCCGCCATCTGCTCCTCGGCTACGCGCCCAGCGGTGTAGGCGGCGACCACCCAGTCGATCTGGTCGCGGGTCAGTTCGGCGCCGTCACGCTTGGCCCGGATCACGTCGACAGCCGTCGGTTCCGTCATCGCTGCTCCAGATCGTTAACGTCGAAGGGGTGCGGCAGCAGGTCGGCCAACGGCATCGGCTGGGGAGAGGCGTCCACCAGACAGCCCGGCGCCGCGTGCTCCCACAGCAACTGCCGACACCGACCGCATGGCAACAGCGGCGCACCTCGCCGGTCCACACACGCCACGGCTCGCAGCCGCCCACCCCCGGTCGTGTGCAGGGCCGAGACCACCCCGCACTCGGCGCACAGGGTGAGCCCGT
The DNA here is from genome assembly GCA_964438855.1 of uncultured Micromonosporaceae bacterium. Lineage (GTDB taxonomy): Bacteria > Actinomycetota > Actinomycetes > Mycobacteriales > Micromonosporaceae > Natronosporangium. Next base: position 18,646 of record CAYTMR010000005.1, on the reverse strand, counting down.
ACGAGGCGTTCTCCACGTTGCAACCAGTGACGACGCGCCCGTCCTCCACCAGGCCGGCGGCTCCCACCGCGAAACCCGAATAGGGCGCGTACGCCCGCCGCATCGCTCCGGTCGCCGCCGCCCGCAGCCGCTCCCAATCCACCTCCACGTGGCCAGCCTGACACGCACGGCCTACGGTGTGTCGTCAGGCCGCGCGCGCCGGGTCGCACCGGGCCGGCCACGCCCACCGATGCCGAGGAGCCCGCACCATGCCACCGATCGAGGACAACCCGCTGCTGCGGCGCAGCACGCTGCCGTACCAGCTGCCGCCGTTCGACCAGATCCGTGACGAGCACTTCGCGCCCGCCTTCGACGCAGCGCTGACCGAACATCTGGCCGAGATCGAGCGGATCGCTACCGACCCGGCACCTCCCACGTTCGACAACACCCTCGTGGCGTTGGAGTGTTCCGGCGAGACGTTGCGGCGGGTGAGCCAGGTCTTCCACAACCTGACCGCGTCGCACACCAACCCGGTACTGCGCCGCCTGGAGGAGGAGATGGCGCCGCGCCTGGCGGCCCACCGCGACGCGATCTACCTCGACAGTCGGCTTTTCCAGCGGATCCACCAGTTGTACGAGCGTCGCGACCAACTGGATCTGGACCCGGAGTCGGCCTGGTTGTTGGAGCGCTACCACACCGACTTCGTCCGCGCCGGCGCCCGGCTGGACCCGCCCGGCCAACAACGGTTGCGTGAGATCAACCAACAGTTGTCAGGGCTGCTCGCCATGTTCGACAACCGACTGCGCAGCGACACCAACGACCTCGCGATCACGGTGCGAGACGCATCCCGGTTGGCGGGCCTGTCGAGCGATGCGGTCGCCGCCGCAGCCGAGGCGGCCAAGGAACGCGGGCTGGACGGGCATGTCCTGACCCTCATCCTGCCCACCGATCAGCCGGCGCTGGCGAACCTCGACGACCGGCGGCTACGGGAGGAGATCCACCGCGCCGCCATCAGCCGGGGCGCCCGCGGCAACGCGCACGACACCCGGGAACTGGTCCGCCAGATCGTGGCGCTGCGGGCGGAGCGCGCCGCCCTGCTCGGGTATCCGCACCACGCCGCGTACCAGATCGCCGACGGCACCGCAGGCAGCCTGGAGGCGGTGGAGCAGATGCTCGCCCAGCTGGTCCCGCCCGCGGTGGCCAACGTGCGCACCGAACTCGCCGCGCTGCGTGAGGTCGCCGCCGAGGACGGCGGCGACGTGGCGTTCCAGCCGTGGGACTGGTCCTACTACGCCGAGCGGGTACGCCGACGGCGCTACGACGTGGACTCGGCTGCCCTGCGGCCCTACTTCTGGCTGGACCGAGTGCTCACCGACGGCGTGTTCTTCGCCGCCGAACGGCTCTACGGAGTGAGCTTCGCCGAGCGGACCGACCTGCCCACTTACCACCCGCAGGTGCGGGTCTACGAGGTCTTCGACGCGGACGGATCAGCGCTCGGGCTGTTCCTGGCCGACTTCTTCACCCGCGAGTCCAAGCGCGGCGGCGCCTGGCAGAGCACCTTCGTGGCGCAATCGCACCTTCGGGGCACACGCCCGGTGGTGGTGGTCAATCTCAACCTCAATCGCCCACCGGACGGTGAGCCGGCGCTGCTGACGCTGGACGAAGTCCGCACGCTCTTCCACGAGTTCGGGCACGCGCTGCACTCGCTCTTCTCCGACGTGCGTTACCCGCGATTCGCAGGCACCAGCGTGCCGCGCGACTTCGTGGAGTACCCGTCCCAGGTGAACGAGGTGTGGATGCTGTGGCCGGAGGTGGTGGCCAACTACGCCCGACACTACGAGACCGGTGAACCGCTGCCGGAGGACACGATCGAGCGACTGCGACAGGCCGAGACCTTCAACTCCGGATTCGCCACCACGGAGTACCTCGCCGCCACCCTGCTCGACCTGGCCTGGCACCGGCTGTCACCACAGCAGGCACGGGAGATCACCGACGTGCTGGCGTTCGAGGCCGAGGCGCTGGCCGCCGCCGGCGTGGCGGTGCCGGAGGTGCCGCCGCGCTACCGCAGCAGCTACTTCGCCCACGTGTTCGCAACGGAGGGCTACAGCGCCGGCTACTACTCCTACATCTGGAGTGAGGTGCTCGACGCGGATACGGTGGAGTGGTTCCGTGAACACGGTGGCCTGACGCGCGCAAACGGCGAGCGGTTCCGCCGGACGGTCCTCTCGCGTGGCTACAGCACCGACCCGATGGCGGCGTTCCGTGAACTCCGTGGTCGGGAACCGAGCATCGAACCGCTGCTGGTCCGTCGAGGGCTGACCGGGGGTGCGTGAGCGGTCACTCCGCCGACGGGGAGCGACCGCTCAGGTCCAGAAGACCGCCACCGCGGCGTTGAGCAGGGTGAGCCCGATGATCGCACCGAAGTGGCCGGTCGACACCCGTTCCCGTTTCCGCGGCACCCACACCATGATCGCAATCATGATGGCGATGACCAGCTTGACCACCAGCTTCGCCGGAGCTGGCTCCGGATCGTCTCCGCGCAGCGGGGCCGACAACGCGATACCAGTGATCAACTGGATGATGGCCCCCCACAGGATGCTCCGGTTGATCCGGATCGGCCCGGCGAGGTACTGGGCGATGGCGCCACCGAGCAGAAGCGCGAACCCGATCAGGTGCCCGTAGACGAGAACCAGTCTGAGAATCTCCACGGCTGTCACCATATCCCCGCGCCGTTTCCGCGACATCGCGCAGGCGGCGAGCTACTCGGCCAGCGAGCGCCACACCTGGAATCCGGGTCCGTCCCCCGGCAGGGCGACCAGGCCGTCAGCGTCCGGTTCGAGATCGGCCGCGCCGCCGTAGACGTTCGCCGCGGCCGGCCAGCGCAGCCGCAGCGGCTCGCCGGAGGCCCGTCGTGCCAGCACCAACACCGTCTCCGTGGGCGTTTCCCGCGCGAACACCAACGCGTCAGCCTCGGCGTGCAGCCAGCGCAGACCGCCGTGACGCAGCGATGGCGTACGGTGCCGCAACGCCACCAGCTCCCGGTAGTAGCCGAAGGTCCGCCGGTCCCAGGTCTCCGGCCGGTGCCAGGGCATGGGCGTACGTGAGTCCTCCCCGTTGACGCCGTGCAGGCCGAGCTCGTCACCAGCGAAGATCATCGGCGTGCCGGGCAGGGTGAGAAGCAGGCCGGCAGCCACCTCCCCGCGCTGCGGCGTGCCGACCACGGTGCGGATGCGGGCCGTGTCGTGAGAACCGAGCAGGGTCCAGGACGTGGTGAGCGAGCGCCATGACATGAGGGCGGCGAAGGCGCGCATGGTGGCGAGCACCTCGGGCCCTGGCCGCGCCGGCACACCACCGGGTACGCCGAGGAAGTCGGGCAGGTCCAGGTCGGGGGCGCGCAGCCAACTCCACACCGGTCGCAAGAACCCGCTGTAGTTCATCGTGCCGTGCCAGCCGCCACGGTCGAGGTCACCGGTCGCGTCGTGGGCGTGCTCGGCGACCAGCAACGCGTCCGCCCGGGCCTGCCGGACGGTTGCGGCCAGCAGAGACGCCACGTCGTGGGCGTAGTCGTCGGCGCCGCGGCGACCGGTCATGTTCGCCACGTCGACCCGCCAGCCATCCAGCTGATAGGGCGGACGCAGCCACCGCACCGCCACCGCGTCCGGGCCGGTGAGGAACCGCCGCCGCAGCAATGGGCTGCCCCAGTTCAGCTTGGGCAGACTCTTGACGCCCCACCACGACTCGTAGTCGTCGCCGTCGAAGTAGAACAGTTCTCGCTCGGGAGCCTCAGGATCAGCGTACGCGGCGGTGAACCACGGGTGGGCGTCGCCGCAATGGTTGGTGGTGAGGTCGCCCAGCAGCCGCCAACCCCGCCCTCGCACCGCGGCGGCGAGCCGAGCCAGCGCCTCATCCCCGCCCAGCAGGGGATCCACCCGGTCGAAGGCCGCCGCGTCGTAGCGGTGATTGGAGCGGGCCGGAAAGATCGGCGTCAGATAGAGAGTGTTCACGCCGAGCTGCGCCAGGTGGTCGAGCCGCTCGGTGATCCCGTCCAAGTCGCCGCCGTAGAACTGGTACGGCGTCTCCGGCCCACGACCGATGACCGGCGTGTCCCAGTCGCACCGGATGGCCCAGTCCGGCACCGGCCGGTGCTCGGCCGCGGCGGAACGAGCGAACCGATCTGGGAACACCTGGTAGACGACCGCGTCGGCCGCCCAAGCCGGCGGTGGCGGGTACGCCACCAGGCGGAAGTCGGCCGCGTCTGGTACGTCGTGACCGAGCACCCCGAGCTGGTTGAGCCATCGTGGGCCGTCGGCCTGCTCCACCAAGAAGCGGTAGCGCGTGACGGGGTTACGAACCTCCACCTCCGCCCGCCACCAGGTCTCACCGTCGGCGGTGCACCGGTCCTGCACCGCCTCGGTGAACCGTGGTTCCCCGTCGGGGGTGGTCCGCACGTGCACACGCCGCACCCGGGCACCGGCAGGTACCCGGACGAACACGCTCACCCGTTCACCGAGCGTGGGGCTGAGGGTGGACACGTAGGTGGCCGAGCCATCGTGATGCGGTACCACAGGTCACCCCTTCACGGCACCGGCGGTCAGGCCGTGCACGATGTAGCGCTGGAGGAACTGGAACACCGCGACCGTGGGGATCGCGGTGAGCAGGGTGGCCGCGGCGAACACCCCGAAGTTGGCGTTGCGTTGCCCGGAGATCATGCCGTACATCCCCACTGTGAGCGTCTTGGCGCTGTCCCGGGTGAGAAACACATTGGCGATCAAGAACTCGTTGATGGTGGAGATGAACGCCAACAGCGCGGTGACCGCGAGGATCGGTGCGATCAGCGGCAGCATCACGTGGAAGAAGATCTGCACGTGGCTGGCGCCGTCCACGGTCGCGGCCTCGTCCAGCTCCCGGGGCACCGTGTCCAGGAAGCCCTTGGTGAGCCAGGTGTTGACGCCCAGCGCTCCCCCAAGATAGAGGAGCATCAACCCCCACGAGGTGTTGAACCCGATCGCCGGCCAGTACTCGGTGATCGTGGTGAACATCAAGAAGATGGTCACGATGGCCAAGAACTGCGGGAACATCTGAATCAATAGAAGAGCCAACAACCCCACCCGGCGGCCTCGGAATCGCATCCGGCTGAAGGCGTACGCGGCGAGCACCGAGATGAACACCGAGACGGCCGAGGCGGTACCAGCGATCAGGAACGAGTTGAGTAACCACCGGGGATAGGACGTGTCCCGCAGCAGGGTGACGACGTTGTCCATCGACGCCCCGGTCGACAGCAGCGTGGACGAGGAGAGCGTGCCCAAGGGATTCAACGCCGCAGAGACCACGAACATGATCGGGAACAGTGAGAAGGCGACCGCCAGCAGGGCCACCCCGTGACGCCAACCGGCTCGCCGCATCCAGAGCAGGGCCGCACTCATCGGAAGACCTCCTCTTGGGCACGGGTACGTCGGAAGGTGATCGCCGAGATCACCGCGACGATGAGGAAGATGTAGACGGAGACGGCCGCGGCGAAGCCGTACTGGGCACCGCTGCCGCCGAAGGCCAGGCGGTAGGTGTAGGTGATGAGTAGGTCCGTGGCGCCGACCAACGGACTGTCTGCGGCGAAGGGCCCGCCGCCGCTGGTCAGCTCGATCGCGTTGAAGTTGTTGAAGTTGTACGCGAACGAGGCGATCAGCAACGGAGTCAACGCCACCATCAACAACGGCAACGTCACCCTACGGAACGCCTGCCAGGGACCAGCCCCGTCGATGTGGGCCGCTTCGGTCAACTCGCGGGGGATCGCCTGCAACGCTCCCAAGGAGATCAGGAACATGTACGGGTAGCCCAGCCAGGTGTTGACCAGCAGCACCGAGGCGCGGGCTGTCCACTCGCCACCCAACCAGTCCACGCCCAGCCCGAGCAGACGGTTGATCAGACCGAAGTCGGTGTTGAACATGTCCCGCCAGACCAGAAGCATCGCGAACGACGGCATGGCGTACGGCAGCACGAGCAGGCTCCGGTAGAGTCGCCGGCCACGCATCCGGGAAGAGTTCAGCGCCAGCGCACACGTCACCCCGAGGGCGAAGCTGAAGACCACCGAGCCGAGGGCGAACCCGACGTTCCACAGCAGGGTGCCGAAGAACGGCCCGGAGATGCGAGGGTCGGTGATCACCCTGGTGAAGTTGGCGAACCCCACGTTCACCTTCCACCCGGGAACGAGCGCCTCTCCGTCCGCGGCGACGAACGACCCCACGTCACCGTCGGCGATCCACCGCTTCCCCGTGTGGGTGTCGACGATGCAGTCGCAGTCCTCCTCGTACACCCGCAGCGCCTGGCCCTCGTACCCGCGAGACAGGCCGGCGGCCCGAATCGCCCCCCGTTCGGTCGGCACCGTGAACTCGGTGATCTCCCGGCTACGGGCGCCGGCCTGCCCCACGGTGAGGACGGTGTAGCCCGCTGCGGCAGTGACCCGCCCGGAGGCGTCCACGGTAACCTCATGAGCGGGCAGCGGCCTCAACCCGTCCTCGTCGCCAGCGAAGACCTCGCCGGTGTCGGTGTCGGTCAGCAGGAACACCAGTGGCCCGCTGGCCGGGTCGCCGGTGGTGGCCACGCTCAGGGCGTACTCGGCGGAGCCTGGTACCTGGGTGACCGACGTGGTCTGGATCGCGACGATCGCTTCCTGCTTGCTCCCCCGGTGCCCGTCGCCGAAGTTGGTGAACGCCGTGCTGGCGGTGTAGAGCACCGGAAAGAGCTGGAACACGAGGAGGAACAGGGTGCCTGGCACCAGATACTTGGCCGGCACATGGCGGCGGCTCAGGTAGAGGTAGAAGATCGCGCCGGTGGTGGCGATCAGGAGTCCCAGCCCGAGCCAGGCCCGCGCCTCGACCAGCGGAAAAGCCGCCCAGACCGCGATCGCGCCGACCACGCCGAGCAGCAACGCCTTGACCGCCAGGCCGGTGACGGTCAGTGGCCGCTCCGCTCGCCTCGGGGTCCGGGATGGTGTCGTCGACACCATCCCGGACCGGCCCTTCGAAATCACTGGATCTGCTCGGCGATCGCCTCAGCCGCGGCCTCAACCGCCTCGTCGACGTCCGCGCCACCGACGATGGCGGCCTTTGCGGTGCCTAGCGGACCCCAGATCGCGGCCATCTCGGGGATCGCCGGCATCGGCACGCCGAACTCTGCCGCTTCGATGAACTTGGTCAGGTCTGGGTCCGACTCCCGGACCTGCTCGAGGGCGGCGGTCAGCGCGGGCGGGCGCGGCTCCGCCTCGTAGAGGGCTACCGCCAGCTCCGGGCTGGTGAGGTAGTTGGCGACGAACTCCTGCGCCACCGCCTTGTTCTCGCCGCGGGAGGCCACGTAGAAGACCTGGGCACCGACGAATGGCTGCGCCACCTCACCGTCGGCGAAGCCGGGCACCGGGCTGATGTCGTACGCGATGCCGGCGGTCTTGATGTCGTTGACGGCCCACGGCCCAGAGACCAAGAAGGCGCACTCGCCGTCGGTGAAGAGCGGGATGGCGTTGTCACCGCTGATCGAACGCTTGAGCGCACCGATTCCGGCCTCTCCGAGCTCCCGGATCTTGCGGAACGCGGCCTTGGAGCCCTCCGTACCCACCCCGAGGTCACTGGGATCGAGCGTGCCGTCGGCCGCAGTCCCGAACAGGTAGCCGCCACCCGAGGTGTAGAGGGGATACATGTGGTAGACGTCGCCTTGGTCACCCACCTGTAGGCAGAGGATTTCGCTGGTCTTGCCGTCCGCTTGCAGGCTGCGGCCCGTCTCCACCAGCTCCTCGATGGTCGCCGGCGCCTCCGGCGCCAGGTCGGTGTTGCGGAACAGGGCCACGTTCTCCAGCGCGTACGGCACCCCGTAGATTTGACCACCGAAGGTGACGGCGTCGATGGCGATCTGCGGAAAACCTGCGAGCTGCGCTTCGGTCAACTGGATCGGGTCGACGGCCCCGTTCTGCACCAGGTTGCCGATCCAGTCGTGCGCTCCCACCATGACGTCCGGACCCGCGCCCTGCTAGGAGGCGGTGACGAAGGTGGCCTGCTGATCCTCGGCGATCTCCTCGATGGCGAGTGTGACACCCAGGTCAGTTTCGATTTGCTCCTTGAACTGGCCGAGCACAGCGGCGCGGTTGGGATCGGCCCAGATCACCAGTTCCCCGCCCGCGGCGGCGGAATCCTCGGGCGACTCGGTGGCGGGATCGTCACCACCGCACGCCGCGAGCGCCAAGGCGACTCCGGCCACCATGCCCGTGAGGCGAGTGCGCATCGGGAACTCCTCTCACACTGTTGGGCCCGGACCTTAGCAAGAACTTTCAGACTCTGGAAGAGCCTGACGCAAACTCGCAAGGAGTTTGCAGATGCGTTATCGTCTGGTCCATGCGTGCGCGACTGGCCGATATCGCCGCCCAGGCCGGGGTGAGCGAGGCAACGGTGTCCCGGGTCCTCAACGACAAGCCGGGTGTAGCCGCGGAGACCCGACAGGCGGTACTCACCGCCCTCGACGTGCTCGGCTACGAACGGCCTGCCCGGTTGCGACGCAAGCCGAGCGCGGGACTGGTCGGACTGATCACTCCGGAGCTCGAAAATCCGATCTTCCCGATGTTCGCCCAAGCCATCGAGTCGATGCTCGCGCAGCACGGATACACGCCGGTGCTGTGCACCCAGACTCCGGGTGGGGTCACCGAAGACGAGTACGTGGAGATGCTGCTCGAGCGCTCGGTCGCCGGCATCATCTTCGTCAACGGTCTACACGCCGACACCACCGCCGACCCCGAGCGCTACCGGCGACTGGTCGCCCGACGACTGCCGATCGTGCTGGTCAACGGCTATGTGGAGGGCATCGAGGCGCCCTTCATCTCGCCGGACGAGGCGGTAGCCGCCGAGCTCGCCGTGGCGCATCTGGCGTCGCTGGGACACCGGCGCATCGGTCTGATCTCCGGCCCCGAGCGGTACCTGCTAGTGCAGCGGAAGTTGATGGGTTGGCGTCGCGCCATGACCGAGCTTCTCGGCGCCGATCCGACCGAGCTGGACTCGCTGGTGTCGCTGTCACTGTTCGGAGTGGAGGGCGGCGCGGCGGCCGCCGGACGCCTGCTCGACCGTGGCGTCACCGGCATCGTGTGCGGCAGTGACCTGATGGCTCTCGGTGCCATCCGCGCGGCAAGGCAGCGCGGTTTGGTCGTGCCGCGCGACGTCTCCGTGGTCGGCTACGACGACTCACCGCTGATCGCCTTCACCGACCCTCCTCTGACGACTGTCCGCCAGCCGGTGCAGGCGATGGCGTCCGCTGCCGTGCGGGCGCTGTTGGACGAGATCCGGGGTCAACCGGCGCCTCGCTCCGAGTTCGTGTTCCCACCCGAGCTGGTCGTGCGGGCCTCCACCACGACCGCGCCTCGCTCGGTCACCGCGGAGGGAGCCGACGCACTCGCGCTGACCTAGCTGTTGCAAACTCTGCAAGATCTTGCGCGGGCTTTCTGCCCGCCCATGGGAAGAGGTGACACCCTTTGCCCGCACCGGACTCTTGGGCCCGGCACGCCGTCATCTACCAGATCTACCCACGCAGCTTCGCCGACTCCAACGGAGACGGTATCGGCGACCTGGCCGGAGTCACCTCCCGCCTCGACTACCTCGCCGATATCGGGGTGGACGCCATGTGGCTCAGCCCGTTCTTCACCTCCCCGATGGCCGACGGTGGTTACGACGTCGCCGACTACCGGGACGTCGACCCGATCTT